>JBEVFC010000125.1:0-5354 GCA_040512455.1 Nocardioides sp. | reverse complement strand
GGGAAGTGCCCGCACATGATCACCGAGTGGCTCCACACGTTGCGGACCAGGTTGGCGGTCAGGTTGGCGGCCAGCGTCGAGCGCCACGACGGCTCGGACAGGGCGGGGTGCACGATGTAGTCCTTGGTGGCCTGCTTGCGAACCTTGTGCAGCGTGCGCTTCAGTCGCGCCTTGAACTCGGGGGTGATCCCCCGCTTCTCGCGCAGTGTGTCGCCGAGCTCGAGGTCGTACATCGCAACGCCGTACTCGAAGATGCAGGCGTTGATCGCGTTCCACAGCGGCTGGATCAGGTGCCGCGGCTTCCACTGCTGGTCCTCGTCGACGCGGAGAATGCCGTAGCCGAGGTCGTTGTCCTTGCCCAGGATGTTCGTGTAGACGTGGTGCTGCTCGTTGTGCGAGCGCTTCCAGTACTCCGCCGGGGCGGCGTGGTCCCACTCCCAGGTCGAGGAGTGGATGGTCGGGTCCCGCATCCAGTCCCACTGGCCGTGCAGGACGTTGTGGCCGATCTCCATGTTGTCGAGGATCTTGGCCAGGGTGAGGCCGGTGGTGCCGAGCACCCAGGCCGGCTTCGACTTCGAGAAGAGGAGAACGGCGCGGCTGCCGAGCTCGAGGCTGCGCTGCACCCGGATCACCCGGCGGATGTACGCCGCGTCCGCGGCGCCGCGGTCGTCGATGACGTCCTGGCGGATCTCGTCGAGCTCCTTGGCGAGCACCTCGATGTCCCCCGCCGTGAGGTGCCCGATCGGGCTCTGCTGCTGGTTCTGAATGGCGGTCATCTGTCCTTCGTACCCGTCCTGGGGGATAGCACGCAAAACGGCGCGGTCAGACCGGACGAATGGTCTGGTACACGATAGCCGCCGCGACGTCGGCAAGGGGCACGTTGTTGTCCTGGGACATCTTCCGCAACGCCGCGAACGCGGCCTTGTCGTCGCAGCGGCGCTGGGCCATCAGGATGCCCTTGGCCTGCTCGATCATCGGCCGGGTCTTCATCGCCCGGCGCAGGTGGGTCACCTCGCGGGTCAACGTCTCGTAGTCGCTCATCGTCGACAGCAGCTCGAACAGCTCCGCGGCGGCGTCGCGGGCGGTGGCGGAGATCGCGTCGGTCTCCTGGAGCAGCGTGCCGTACTCCCCCAGGACGGTGGCCAGCTTGTCCCCCAGCGGGGAGACGTCCTGGACCCGGATCGAGACACCGAGGGTCCGCTCGCCGTCGTGCACCGGCGTGGTCACCAGCACCCAGGACCGGACCAGGAACTCGCCCGGGTGGTGCGGGTCGGGGATGTCGTAGCGCAGCGGCAGCACCTGGTCGCCCCCGCGTCGGGCCAGGGACTGCTCGATGCAGCCGAGCAGCGTGTCCGCCGAGCCGGGTTCGTCGGTGTCGGGGTTCTCCGGGAAGGCGTCGAAGACGTTGACGGCGATGAGCTCCTCGGCGAGCCGACCGGTGGCCCTCAGGTAGGACGGCGTGGCCGCCCGGATGACGAACCTGTCGTCGAGGATGACCGTCGGGGTCGACTGGCTGAGGAAGACCGGGTCCTTGTGCTTGCCGGCCAGGGGGTGGAGCATCGTGCTGCCTTTCCGCCAGAACGTCCCAGGTCCGGCTCTCGCAAGGTAGCACCCCGTCCCGCGCCCACCAGCGTCTCCTTGGGTGTCCGGTTTGGATAGGTTCGGTCGCATGAGCCCCGTGTTCGTCGTCCAGCGCCACGACGCGACCAACCTCCACTTCGACCTGCGCCTCGAGGTGGATGGCGCGCTGGTGTCCTGGGCCGTCCCGAAGGGCCCCTCGCTCGACCCGTCGGTCAAGCGGCTCGCCCACCGGGTCGAGGACCACGAGATGTCCTACGTGCACTTCGAGGGGCGGATCGGTGACGGGTACGGCGCCGGCACCGTGATCGTCTGGGACACCGGGGACTTCGAGAACATCACCGAACGGCGCGGCGTGCCGGTCGACGCGGCGGCCGCTCTCGACGCCGGCCACCTGAAGGTGGTGCTGCACGGCCACAAGCTGACCGGCGCCTTCGCCCTCACCCGCACCCGGATGGGCGGTGACGACGCCAACTGGCTGCTGGTCAAGGTCGCCGACGAGCACGCCGACCGGACCACCGACCTGACCGCGACCCGCAACGAGTCGGTGCTGAGCGGCCGGCACAACGAGGACCTCGCCGGCATCTGACAACCTCATCCCATGCATCCCCTGGTCAGCGCCGCACCTGCCCCGGACTGGCGGCTCGCCGTGGTGCTCGTGGTCCTGGTCGGCGTCGCCGTCGGCGCCTCGGCGGCCGGCCAGCTCGGCGTCGGCCGCCAGCACGTCACGGCGTCCCTGCGCGCCGTGGTCCAGCTCGCCGTGGTGTCCACGGTGATCGCGGCGACCCTGCGGTCGCTGTGGTGGTCGCTCGCGTTCGTCCTGGTGATGTACGTCGTCGCCACCGCGACGTCCGGGCGCCGGGTGGGCGCCCCGACCCGGCAGCTCCCGTGGCTGGGGCTGGCCATCGGCGCCGGGGCGTTCCCCGTGGTGGCGCTCACCCTGGCCTCGGGGGTCATCCCGTTCAACGGCGCCGGGATCATCCCGATGGCCGGCATCCTCATCGGGGGTGCGATGACGGCGGCCACGCTGACCGGTCGCCGTGCGTACGACGAGCTGGCCGGCCACTTCGGCTCCTACGAGGCCGCCCTGGCGATCGGGCTCCCCGCCGCCGCGGCGTCGTACCTGGTGATCCAGCCGTCCGCCCGTGAGGCGCTGACGCCGGGGCTGGACCAGACCCGCACGGTCGGGCTGGTGACCCTGCCCGGGGCCTTCATCGGCGTGCTGCTGGGCGGCGGCTCACCGCTCGAGGCCGGCGCCGCCCAGGTGCTGGTCCTCATCGGCCTGCTGGCGGTCCAGTCCATCACCTGCGCGGTCGTGCTGCGGATGATCGCCACCGGTCGGGTGGTGCGCCGCGACCTGAGCGTGACCTATCCCCGCTGACGCGGGGCCCGCCGCCTCAGTTCGGGACGGGGATGCCGGCCGCCTGCGCGATCATCGCGACGTGGCCGCGGAACAGCGCGTCCCGGGCCTCGTCGCCCACCCAGTCGAGGTGGCCGTAGGCCTCGAGACAGGTGAAGCCGTGCAGGCTCGCCCAGGCCTGGAGCATCGCCTGGAAGCTCTCGGGAGGCACGATGCCGTCGAGCTCGGGGTGCTTGTCGCTGGCGCAGTCGGCGATCGCGTCCGACACCTCGGTCACCAGGGGCGGCCGCAGGCTCCCGGCCTGGGCCGCCGACACGAACAGGTCGCCGAGCTGGGACATGGCCCGCTTGGCGGCCTCGGTGGTCGGACCGTCCTCGGGCGCGACGTAGCCGGGGACGGGCAGCCCGAAGATCAGCGCGAACCGCTGCGGCTGGGTGCGCGCCCACTCGCGGTACGCCGTGGCCGCGGCGTACCACCGCCCCCCGAGGTCGTCGGGGTCCACGGCGTCCCGGGCCTGCGCGACCGCGGCGCCGAGGTGCTCGTAGCAGTCGCTGATCAGGTCGCCGAGCAGGTCGTCGCGGTCCGCGTAGTAGCGGTAGAGCGCCGGCGGCGTCATCCCCATCACCCGGGCGATGTCGGTGAACCGGACGTCGATCGTGCCGCTCTCCGCCATCAGGCCGAAGGCGGCCTCCTTGATCTCGGCGATGGTGGCAGCGCGGGCGCGCTCCCTGCGGGTGACGACCACGTCGGTCATGGATCCTCCTGTCAAGGAACTGTTACGCAACATTACTTTGGTAATAATCCATTGACAAGTGACGGGGCATCGTGTTTGTTATGGAGCATAACTTTTCGTCAGCACCCCACTTCTCCCGAGGTCTCCCATGTCCACTGCCACCACCCCGCGCTCGTCCGCCGGCCCGGCGGCCACCCCCCGACCCGGACCGCTCGGCCGACTCGCCGACGTGACCTTCCGCAACCGTGGGAAGACCGTGCTCGCCTGGGTCGCCTTCCTGCTGGTCGCCATCGGCCTGTCGTTCTCGCTCGGGGGCGACTTCAACGCCGACTACTCGGCGCCGGGCTCGGACTCCAGCGAGGCCCAGCAGCTGCTGGAGTCCCGCTTCCCGTCCCAGTCGGGTGACACGGTCGACATCGTCGTCCGCGCCGACGGCGGCCTGGACGACCCCGCCACCCGGGCGGAGGTGCAGGCCCTGCTCGCCGACCTCGGCGACCAGCCGCACGTCGCCTCCGTGGAGGACCCGTTCACCACCCCCGGCGCGATCTCGCCCGACGGCCGCACCCTGGTCGCCCACGCGAAGCTGGACGTGGTGAACCCGGTCGACGTGCCGATCGCGGACAGCGAGAAGATGATCAAGATCGCGGAGGAGGCCGACCGTCCGGGCCTGGACGTCGCCCTCGGTGGGCAGACCATCACCCAGGGTGAGGCCGCCGAGATCGGGTCCGAGGCGATCGGCTTCGCGGCCGCGGCGGTCATCCTGCTGCTGATGTTCGGCTCCGTGGTCGCCGCCGGACTCCCCCTGCTCGTCGCCATCGCGGGCCTCGCGGTCAGCAGCACCCTCACCGGGGTCCTGATCGCGGTCATCGACGCGCCCGACTGGTCCACCTCGCTGGCCACCATGATGGGGATCGGCATCGGCATCGACTACGCGCTGCTGATGGTCACCCGCTTCCGCGAGTGGCGGGCCGCAGGGCTGGACCCGCGCGAGTCCACGGTGGCCACGCTCGACACGGCCGGACGCGCCGTGATGGTCGCCGGCAGCACCGTCGTCATCTCGATGCTGGGGCTGTTCGCGATGGGCCTGTCGTTCATGCGCGGGGCCGCCCTGGTGACGATCCTCGCCGTGCTGGTCGTGATGCTGGCCAGCGTCACGCTCTTCCCGGCGCTCCTGGGCTACCTGGGCAAGCACGTGGATCGGCTGCGACTCCCCCTCGGGCGCCGCCGGCCGACCGAGGTCGCGGTCGGCGGGCACGTGCAGCCGACCCGCGGCTGGCTCGCCTGGAGCCGGCTGGTCGAGCGGCACCGGGTGATCGCGGCCCTGGCCGGCGTGACCCTGCTGCTCGCCCTCGCCGCCCCGTTCCTGGGCGTCCGCTTCGGCTTCCCCGACGCCGGCAACAACCGCGAGGGCACGTCCACCCGCCAGGCGTACGACCGGCAGACCGAGGCGTTCGGCGCCGGCTCCAACGGGCCACTGCTCATGGTCGCCGAGCTGCCCGCATCGGGTGGTGAGGCCGTGCTCGAGCAGGTCTCCGGCGCCCTGCAGTCGACGACCGGTGTCGCCGCGGTCACGCCGGCCTCGGTCAGCCCCGACGGCACGACCGCCGTGTTCACCGTCGTCCCGACCACCGGGCCGCAGGACCCGCGCACCGAGGACCTGATCCACGAGCTGCGCGACACGGT
>JBEVFC010000090.1:0-6969 GCA_040512455.1 Nocardioides sp. | reverse complement strand
TGCTGGACAGCTACGAGGTGGAGCGCAAGCCCCACGCCCGGACCATGATCCGGCTGGCCCGGCTCGTCGGCATGGCCATGACCCAGGGCGGCCGCGCCGGAGACGTGCTGAGGAAGCTGATCGCGCCGCGGCTCCACCGGATCCCCAGCGTGCGCGACCGCCTCCTCGACAGCGAAACACCACCGCTGCACCGCTCCGCAATGGTGAAAGGACGCGGACACCGGAAGTCCCTCAACGGACGGATGTGCCCGAACGCACTCCTCGCGGATGGCAGCCGATACGACGACGTGACCCGAGGCGGATTCGTGTTCGTGACCGGCGTCCCAATCTCGCCACAACAGCGGGCGGTGCTGGCCAGCCGCGGCACCGAGGTGCTCGAGGTGCATCCGGGATCGCCGCTGCACACGTGGCTCGTAGACGGCAACGCTGCGGCCGCACTGGTGCGACCCGACCTCACCGTGTTGCAGGCCGACCGAGACGCCGCAGCGCTATGCGAGGCTGCACCGAGATTCTTGGTCGCCTAGAAGGCGCGTTGAGCACCTGGCGATGGGTTAGCGCCGTGGACACGAATGCTTCGGTAAGCCCTGGGTGCCTTCGAGCGTCCCGATCCCGGGGAAGGGGCACATTGACACGTCCCGGCGTGGCTGGGCACTTGGGAATGGCTTGCCCGTGTTGGACAGACGTGAAATGTCCGGGTGACCGTTGGATGGACATTGGATGACCGACGACAGCTGATGTGAACGATCGCGCTCACTGAGCACGCGCAAGTCCAGACACCGGCCCGACTCCTCAGCTGAGGAGTCGGGCCGGTGGCATGTGAGGCGATCGGTGCCGCTTGGTCTGCTCACAAGTGCCCGAGGGAGTACACCGACTTGGAGGCCTGCTCGTACGTCGCCGCCCGGGCCAGGAACACGGCCGGCACGATCTGCGCGTCACTGCAGAGCTGGACCGCGATCAGGCGGCGGGTCCCCGGGTCGAGCGTGTCCGGGAGGTAGCACGTGGCCGGGTCCGACGGCGTCACCGAAACCACGATGTTGGCCAGGGCAGGGTGCGCCTTCCGCTGCAGGACGGAGTCGTGCCGCTTCGCTGGCGGAGTCCGGTGGCGAATCGCCTCCTCCTTGGAGCGCTCGGCGTCGTACATGTAGCTCCACGCGTTGGCGTAGTGCGGCCCGGTCTCGCCTGCGTTGGAGCCGGCCTGGGCTTCGTGGGACTCCTGAACCCGGGCCATCGCCTCCTTGCGTTGCGCGACGTCGTACATGTAGCTCCACCTGTCGCCGGAGGGCGTCGTACTCTCACCGCTGCCCCCGGAGGTCGGGTGGTCGGCGAACGCGCTGGTGGGAGCCAGCGCCAGACCGGCGAGGACGCCGGCGACGGACAGGGTCGCGATGCGGCGAGCCCTTGCCCTGCCGGTGGTGCGGGTCGCGTCTCGGTCGGTATTCGTGTTCATCTCTGATGTTCCCTTCGGGTGGATCGGATCTCATCCCCGAGATGTCTCCACGCCGGAGGGCCGACACCTGGCCGGAATACAGCGGGCTAGATGGGTCGATGCCACGTGTCGTTCGAGTCGCTCACGCAACGACGGGCGCACGCCAGTGGAGGCGACGGCCGGCGTCGAAGTGGTGCGAGTGACCTCGGTCAGCGATCCGTCTCGACCACGTACGCATCGTGGTCGGAGAGCCGCTTGCCGTCCGCCTCCGCGACGTAACGGGTCGCGCTCACCACGGTGGCGGCACGCGCCACGGCGATGTGGTCGATGGTCAGCAGGCCGCCGATCCGGTGTGGCAGGGGAGTGGTCGGCACCTTCAGGCCCAGCCCGTCCAGAGCGCGGAGGACGTGCTGTCGGCCGCCCTTGCTGCCGGCGTACTCGCGGCCCTCCAGAGCATGGTTCCAGTCGCCACCCCAGACCAGGTCGCGGGCAGGCAGGCGCGCCACGAGCGCCTTGACCGAGTGCTCCGTCTTGTCGACGTGGCGTGGACCCACCCAAGGTGGTGTGGACGGCGCGCCTTTCCAGGGGAGGATCGAGCTGCAGTAGGTCGTGCCCTCGACGATCGCCATCGCGCTGGCCGGGTGGGGATCACGCAGCGGTGTCAGCTCCGTCCGGCTGAGCACGGCAGCCCATCGGCGGCGGGCGGCCATCAGCTGAACGCTGAGATGGAGGTGGTGGCCGGCCAGCTCCAGTCGCTCGCTTACCTCGGTGAGGAGCAGGACATCGCACTCCAGACCGAGCAGAAACGCACGGTGGTCGTCGGTCCAGCGTCCAGCCAGGTTCCACGTGCCGATCCGCGTCATGGGTGAGGGTCGCGCAGAACCCGCTCCGGCCGCAGGAGAATGGCACGGCATGGAACGACCCGACGCCCCGCGCACTGATGTGACACGGAACGCCGGGTCGACCTGGGGGGTGCAGACGATCAGCAGGACGTCGGCGTGAACCACTCGGACACCGGGAGGCCCGTCACGCCCGACGGCTGGTGAAGCGTCTCGTGTCCGCAGTGCCCGACTGAGGCCGATCCGAGCTCCGGCCGGGGAATGGGCTCCAGGAACCCGACCCGCGCGGGGGCGGCGGGCACGAGCTGGGCCTTGGAGCAGACCTGGACGGCGATCAGCCGGCGGCTCCAGTTGTCGAGGGTCTGCGGGATGTCGCACCCGCGGCTGACCGCGAACACGTAGCGGACGGCGGACACGGAGTGCGACGGCCCGGGCCGGGCAAAGTCCCGGGCCTGCTGTTCCTTCCGCGCGGCAACGACGTCGTCGATGTCGCTCGAGCGCGCGCTGGCTGCGCCGCCGTCGCCGGTGCTCTGGTCGGCGTGCGCGATCGTCGGCGTCAGAGCCAGGGCAGCGAGCGCCCCGGCGATGGAGAGGGCCCCGGCGCGGCGGGCACGGCCGCCGGCCTGACAGGTCGTGGTGGTGTTTCGCTTCGTTGTGGTGCTGTTCATGATGGCTTCCCTTCGGTCTCTGGTCCGAGATCTCTCAGCCGCCGGAGACCGGGCGCCGGGGCGGAATACACCGGCCTAGATCAGGGACCGGGCGACCAAGGAACCGACCCCTTGTGCGCGGACCTCTCGGGCTGGTGCACTGGAGATACCGGGGAAAGCGCCTGCCGATGTATCAGCTGACATCCGCCCCCCTCAGGGGGATGTGAAGCTGCATCGGAAGGGGCGAGACGTGGAGGCCGACCGCACGGACGTCGTACTGCTCGTGGCTGCCGCGGCGCAGGGTGACGAGGGTGCCTGGGGCGAGATCGTCGACCGGTACACCCCGTTGGTCGTCAGCGTCGTGCTCCGATACCGACTGTCCTCGGCCGAGCTGCAGGACGTCGCACAGACCGTGTGGCTGCGCCTGGTCGAGCACCTGGGTGACCTCCGGGAGCCGCGGGCGCTGCCGATGTGGCTGATCACCACGGCCAAGCGAGAGGCGCTTCGGCAGGCCACCGCCTCCAACCGCGTCCAGCCGACAGACCCACAGGACGACGGCTGGGCCGCCCGGTTCGTCGTCGAGGACGACCAGGACGCCGACCTCGTGCGCGACGAGCGCCGCGCGGCGCTGATGGAGGGTTTCGCCATGCTGAGCCCACGCCAGCGGGAGCTGCTGATGATCCTGTCCGAGGACCCCCCGGTCCCGTACGCCGAGATAAGTCGCCGGACGGGGATCCCCGTCGGTGCCATCGGCCCCACCAGGGCACGCGCCGTTGCACGACTGCGGAGGACGCCGTCCGTCCAGCAGCTCATCGCGGTAGGCGCGGAGTCGAGCGAGAGGCAAGGACCATGACCGAACGATTCGATGACGACGAGGCGCTCGCCCTCGAGCTCTCCGAGCTGCTGCGCGACGCGCGACCTCATATCGACGAGGCCGCACGACGGGCCAAGGGCGCCTTCACGTGGCGGACCATCGACGAGGACCTGCTGACCGCGGAGCTGATGTTCGACTCCACCCAGCTGGCCGAGCCGTCGTTGACCCGGGGTGCCGAGAGTGGCCGGGTGATGGTGTTCTCCGTGGAGCTGAAGTCCGTGGAGATCGAGGTGCTTCCCGACCGGGTGGTCGGCCAGTTCACGCCGGCGTCCAGCGGGCAGGTCGAGGTGGAGGGGGACCAGGGGGTGGTCGCCACCGTGCCGGTGGACGACCTCGGATTCTTCGTCATCACCCCGGTGCCGACCGGCGTGGTCCGGCTCAGGTGCACGACGCCGACCACCCGGCTGGTCACCGACTGGGTGCGCCTGTGAGCCGTTCAGGCTCCGAGAGCGATGAACGAGGCCGCGGTGGTGGTCGCCGAGGGGTCGTCCCGCACTGCCCTGCGGGCCTCGACCAGGGCCTGCCCCAGCGGGAGGTCCCGCATCAGCCGGTGCAGGGCAAGCATGAACGGGACGGTGCTGGGGTCGTCGACCGGTACGACGCTGGCCACGACCCCCACGGAGCCGAGCGTCATCAGCGCACTGACGACTCCGAGCAGCTCGTCGGCCCCCGAGGGCGCGCCGACCGCGGAGTTGCAGCTCGAGAGCACCACCCGGTGCGGCGCCCGGCTGAGCCCCTCCAGGTCGTAGACGGTCAGCGGACCGTCGTCGAGCTCCAGGGCGGACAGCAGCGGGCTGTCGGACCGGAACGTCCCGTGCGCAGCGACGTGCACCAGCCGGGCCCCGTCCATCGCGGCGAGCACCCGCTCGCTGGTCGCGTCCCCGCCCGCCAGGACGACCGCCCCCGGGTACCGCTCCGCCAGCCGCCGGACCTCGGTCGCGCCCGTGGACAGCCGCGGCCCGCCGACGAGGACGACGCGCCCACTGTCCGCGGTGGGGGACCGCTGCCCGCGCATCCAGTACGCCGCGGACGGCGCCACCGTCACCGCGCGACCCCGGAGCCCGGGCAACAGAGCCCACGGGACCGCGTGCAGTCCGCCGGTCGGGACGACGACCACGGAGGAGGCGGACAACGCCTCGACCACCGGACCCAGCAGCGCCTGCTCGAGCCGGCTGCCGATCGGGCCGAGGTCCAGCCGCGTCCCGCCCCGGTGGGTACCCTCCCGCCGCAGTGCGAACAACGCATGATCCAGTGCCCGTTCTGCGGCGTCCGCCCCGCCGACGTGGTGGAGGGTGGGTGGACGGTTCCCGGACAGCACGACCGCGAACAGCTCTCGATCCACCTCGGTGAGCTCGACCAGCTCTGTGTCCTCGAGCAGGGAGCGCAGCTCCGGGACACGCACCGCCGAGCGGTGACCGGAGCCGTGGCCAGGGCGATGCAGCGCCCGACGGCGTACCGCCTCCTCGAGGCGCCGCCGCTCCCGCCGTACTGCCGGAACGGCCGTCGGTTGCTCATCGGCCAGTCGCTGGGCCACCACTCGCAGGGCCGCCAGGTCCCTGTTCATCTCGTCATCGACGTCCCGACGCACCGGAGGAACGGCGAGGGAGGTGGCCCGCCAGCGCTCGCTCCACTCCAGCAGGCGGCGGGCATCGCCGCTCCGCGCCGCGTGCCGCATCGCGAGCCGGGCAAGATCGCTTCCCTGCGCGGTGGCCTGCGCGCGGAGCTCGGTGGCACCGAGCGTGCCGAGGTGGACATCGATCAGGTCCAGCCCACGGCCACAGGCGGAGAGCATGTCCCGCGGACGTCCTTCCAGATCGGCCAGGACGGCGCGAGCCAGCCAGCCCGTCGAGCGGGCCCGGATGTCACGCGGCCGCCGCGAGGCCGCGGCGCGGAGATATCGTGCGCCGGCCGACCGCCGGCCGCGAGCCAGCGCGAGACGGCCGCACAGCAGGTGGGCCTCGGGAACCAGCGTGGGGTCGATCGTCTCGAGGGTGGTCCCGAGACGTGTGGCCGCGCGCAGCAGGCCGGGCGAGGTGTCGCCGGTGTCGAACCGGCTCTCCAGCAGCACGAGTTCGGCCCGGGCAACCCACCAGGCGCGCTGCTGGCGACGGAACATCCGCACCGACTCCTCGCTCCGGGATACCGCGGTGTCCGCGTCACCTGTGGCAGCGGCAGCCCGAGCGGCCGCGAAGAGCAGCTCGGCACGACGCGCGGCCGACCCGTGCAGGCGGATGCTGCGCGCGACCGCCTCGTCGGCGACCCGGAGGGCCTCGCGGTGCAGCTCGGCGGCGAGCAACAGTTGCACCCGGGTCACATCGAGGTCGGGCTCGAAGACGTCGAGCTCGTCCACCACCTGCTGCGCGTCGTCGAGAAGGGTCAGGGCCGCCGGCAGGTCACCGCGGGCGAACGCGACGGTGGCACGGTCGTGGAGGACGGAGGCGTACTCCAGGCGCTGACCACTGGCGGCGAACATCTTCTCGCACCGGGTGTAGTCCTCGTCGGCCCGGGTCACGGCACCGAGCGCCAGGAGTGCCTCCGCGCGGTGGCCGTACGACCGTGCCTCCCAGACCGGGTCCCCGCTGTCCTTCAGCAGGTCAACCGCTCGCTGCGCCGCCCGGAGCATGTCGTGGTGGCGACCCAACAGCCCCATGGCGTGGGCCAGGCGGATCTGGATTCGGCCGGCCGCGGCGCCGGATGCGGCGTCGGCTGCGCTCACGATCTCGCGCACCCCTGGCGCCGCCTGTCCGGCCATCACGAGAGCCACACCGTACGCCGCCCGGACATCCGTGGCGCGCTGCACGTCGCCGGAGCGGCGGGCGCAGCGGATGGCCTTCCGGAACTCGTCGAGCGCCTCGTCGATGTCACCGAAGTCGCGGAGCACGATGCCGGCGGCCTGGTGGGCGACTGCGGACACTTCGGGGTCCGCTCCGTCGGCAAGGAGGGCCCGGGCCCTGGCGAGGGCCTGATGCGGACGAGAGAGTGCGAGAGCCAGCAACCCGTCGGGATTCGGGGGTGCTGAGGGGCTCTGCGGAGGTCCCGTCACAGATTTGATCGTAGGGATCAGCGCCGTCGGCCGTCGACGGCCCGACAGGGGAGGTTTGGGACATGCCAGGAACAGGCGGGGCCAGCACGAGGGAGCAGCTGCAGATCGACCTGATCAACGCGACCGTCGTGGGCGTCGTG
>JBEVFC010000075.1:0-3717 GCA_040512455.1 Nocardioides sp. | reverse complement strand
GCAAGGGGACCGTCGAGCTCCTCGGCCCGTGGTTCGGGCTGCACCTGACCCGCAACCCGGGCGCCGCCTTCAGCACCGGTACGGCGTACACCGGGGCGCTCACCGTGCTGTCGATCGTCGCGGTCTGCGTGGTGCTCTGGGTCAGCCGTCGCCTGGGCAGCACGCTGTGGGCCGTCGCCCTCGGCCTGCTGCTGGCCGGCGTGGCCGGCAACCTGACCGACCGCCTGTTCCGCGAGCCCGGCCCGATGCGCGGTCATGTCGTCGACTTCCTGCGCTTCCCGAACTGGCCGATCTTCAACGTCGCCGACGTGTGCATCAACATCGCCGCGGTCCTCATCGTGGTCCAGGCGCTGCGCGGCATCGGCGTCAACGGCCGGCGCGCGACCGACGACACGGACCAGGACGACACGACCGCGGACGTCGACGCCCCGGTCGACGAGGCCCACGATGACTGAGCAGCGCGTCGTCCTGGTGCCCGAGGGCATGGCCGGTGAACGGGTCGACACGGCCATCGCCCGGATGTTCGGCGTCTCCCGCACCCGTGCCGCGGACCTGATCAGCGACGGCCACGTCCAGGTGGACGGGTCCTCGGTGGGCAAGTCCGACCGGGTGCACCCCGGCTCCGTGCTCGACGTCACGATCCCGGCCCTGACCGACCCCCTCGAGGTGGTCCCCGAGATCGTCGAGGGCATCAAGATCCTCCACGACGACGACTCCATCGTGGTGATCGACAAGCCCGTCGGCGTCGCGGTCCACCCCAGCCCCGGCTGGTCCGGTCCGACCGTCGTCGGCCACCTCGCCGGCGCCGGCTTCCGGATCTCCACCAGCGGTGCCTCCGAGCGCAAGGGCATCGTCCAGCGTCTCGACGTCGGCACCTCCGGCGTGATGGTGATCTGCAAGTCCGAGCGCGCCTACTCGGTGCTCAAGAACGCCTTCCGCAACCGCACCGTGGACAAGACGTACCACGCCCTCGTGCAGGGGCACCCGGACCCGCTCGAGGGCACCATCGACGCGCCGATCGGTCGGCACCCGCGGGCGGACTACAAGTTCGCGGTGATGGCCGACGGCAAGCACTCGGTCACCCACTACCAGGTCCTCGAGGCGCACCGCTTCGCCAGCCTGCTCGAGGTCCACCTCGAGACCGGCCGCACCCACCAGATCCGGGTGCACATGGCCGCGCTCAAGCACCCGTGCGTCGGCGACCTCACCTACGGCGCCGACCCGGTCCTGGCCAAGCGGGTCGGGCTCGAGCGGCAGTGGCTGCACGCCGTACGCCTCGGCTTCGAGCACCCGGACTCGGGGGACTACGTCACCTACGAGTCGGCGTACCCCGACGACCTGGCAGCGGCCCTGGACACCATTCGCGATGAGCGCTGACGCAGACACCGACCTGGTGCTCCGCCCGGGCCTCCACGAGGACCTGTCGGCGGTCGCCGACATCTTCGTGGCCGCGCGCCTCGGGGCCGTCCCCGCGATGCCGCCGATGGTGGGACCGGTCGAGCAGGCCCGCGCCTGGGTGCTCGGCTGGGACCTCGCCCGGCAGGAGCTCTGGGTGGCGGAGGGGGCCGACGGTCTCGTCGGGTTCGCGAACGTCGAGGCCGGCTGGCTCAACGGCCTGTACGTCGCTCCCGACGCGGCCCGGGCCGGGGTCGGCTCGGCGCTGCTCGACGTGGTCAAGGGGATCCGTCCCGACGGGTTCGCGCTCTGGGTGTTCGAGACCAACACTCCGGCGCGCGACTTCTACCGCAGGCACGGGCTCCTCGACCTCGAGCGCACCGACGGCTCGACCAACATGGAGCGCGCACCCGACATCAAGATGGCCTGGCCCGGCCGGGACCCGCTGGCGTTCTTCCGCGGCCTGATCGACGACGTCGACGCCCAGCTCGGCGACCTGCTGGCCCGCCGGGTGGCGCTGACCCGTGCCGTCCAGGACCACAAGCGCGTCACCGCCGGCTCCACCGACCGCGACCTCGCCCGTGAGCGCGAGATCGCCCACGCGATGGCCGCGCACGCCCCCGAGCTCGGCGCCGAGCGTCTCGAGCGGATCGTGCACGTGATCATCACCGAGTCCCTGGACGCCTCCGAGTCCTGACCGGGGCGTGTCTGACGAGTCACAAAGGGGTGCCGGGGGAGCGCCGCGGTGGAAGGGTGCGGGAGTGACTGCCTCGACCGACCCCCACCAGAGCGAGGCCGGCAACAGGCTGCACCGGCCAGGGTCGCCCGACTACCGGCGGTTCAACCTGGCGATGATGCTCGCCGGCCTCGGTGCGTTCGGGATCCTGTACGCCGCGCAGCCGGTCCTCCCGCAGATCAGCGAGGAGTTCGGGGTCAGCCCGACCCGGGCCAGCCTGGCGGTCTCGGCGAGCACCGGGGCGCTGGCACTCTTCGTGCTGCCGGCCGCCGCGCTGGCGATCCGCTGGGGGCGGGTCCGCACGATGCGCGCCGGCCTGTTGCTGGCCGTGCTGCTCACCCTGCTCGCCGCCGCCGCACCGACGTTCGGCAGCCTCATCGCACTGCGGGCCCTCACCGGGGCGGTGCTGGCCGGGGTGGTCGCGGTGGCCATGGGTCACGTCGGGTCCGAGACGCATCCGAGCGGACTCGGGTCGGCGATGGGCCTCTACGTCGCGGGCAACTCCCTGGGCGGCGTCGGGGGGCGGCTGATCACCGCCGCCGTCGCCGACGCCACCTCGTGGCGCTGGGGCGTGGGGCTGCTCGCCGCGGCCGCCCTGGTGGTCACGCTGGCGTTCTGGCGGCTGCTCCCGGAGCCGGTCGCCCTCGAGGAGGACGACCCGCGTGAGGACGCGACCGTGGGGCGGATCCTCTCGAAGCCGGGGGTCTGGGCCCTGGTCGCGATCCCGTTCCTGCTGATGGGCGGCTTCGTCGCGGTCTACAACTACCTCGGCTACCGGCTGCTGGCCGCCCCGTTCTCGTTGCCGCTCGCCGTTGCCGGTCTGGTCTTCCTGGCCTATCTCGGCGGGTCGGTCTCCTCCGCGGTCGCCGGCCGGCTCGCTGACGCGGTGGGACGTCCCCGGGTGCTGGTCGCCGCGGTGCTGCTGATGGGAGCCGGACTGGCGCTCACCGTCCCCGACCGGCTGGTCCTGGTCATCGTCGGGCTCCTGGTCTTCACCACCGGCTTCTTCGCCGCCCACGCGGTCGCCAGCGGCTGGATGCCGGTGGTCGCCGCACCCCACCGGACCCGGGGGAGTGCGCTCTACGTCTGCGGCTACTACGCCGGCTCCAGCGTCTTCGGTGCCCTGCTCGGGCTCACCTGGACCGATGCCGGCTGGACCGGCGTCGCGGCCGGCGTGGGGGTCCTCGTCGCCCTCGCGCTGGTGGCCACCGGGGCGGTCGTCCGCGCCACCACCCGTCGTACCCCGGGCTAGCCCGCCGGCGCCCCCGCCCTACCCGGGCGGGACCGTGGAATGTCAGTGCGTCCTGTCACGATGGGATCGCCGGGTCACGTAGGCTGGCGTCCTTCCCCGAGAGAGGCGCCCGGCCCCGTGCCGCGGCTGTTACTGCCCTGCCCGCGACGAGCCACAGGAGACACCCGCAGCGATGGCGTCCGACTCCTTCGTGCACCTGCACGTGCACACCGAGTACTCCATGCTCGACGGAGCCGCTCGACTGGGAGCGCTCGCCGAGCGGACCGCCGAGCTGGGCATGCCGGCGATCGCGATGACCGACCACGGCAACGTGTTCGGCGCCTACGAGTTCTAC
>JBEVFC010000039.1:0-9265 GCA_040512455.1 Nocardioides sp. | reverse complement strand
GGTCCGTACCATGGACGCGGCGGATCCTTCCCCATCCAGCCGCGGCACCGGAGGACCAGGCAGTGGAGCGAACAGTCGAGCGCGACCTGAGCGACCCCATGGTCGGGCGCTTGCTCGACCGTCGGTATCGCATCGGTCCGCGCATTGCCCGCGGCGGCATGGCCTCCGTCTACGAGGCCACCGACGTCCGCCTCGACCGCGTCGTCGCGATCAAGATCATGCACCCGGGGATGGGTGACGACGAGGAGTTCGCGGCCCGGTTCGTCCGCGAGGCGCGGCACGCCGCCAAGCTCTCCCACCCGAACGTGGTCGGGGTCTTCGACCAGGGCGAGGAGAACGGCACCGTCTACCTCGCGATGGAGTACGTCCCCGGCCACACGCTGCGCGACGTGATCCGCAAGGAGTCGCCGATGCCGGCGACCAAGGCGCTCGAGCTGCTCGAGCCGATCCTCTCCGCGCTCTCGGCGGCCCACGCCGCACACCTCATCCACCGCGACATCAAGCCCGAGAACGTCCTGATCGCCACGGACGGCCGGGTCAAGGTCGCCGACTTCGGGCTGGCCAGGGCGGTCAGCGCCGACACCCAGCACACCGCCACCGGTGGCGTGCTCATCGGCACCGTGTCCTACCTCGCGCCCGAGCTGGTCGTGGACGGCCGGGCCGACGCCCGCGCCGACGTCTACGCCACCGGCGTCGTGCTCTACGAGCTGCTCACCGGCCGCAAGCCGCACGAGGGCGCCTCCCCCATCCAGGTCGCCTACAAGCACGTTCACGAGGACGTGCCGCCGCCGTCCGCGTTGGTGCCCGATCTCCCGGCGTACGTCGACGCGCTGGTCGCCCGGGCCACCGCCCGCGACCGCAGCCACCGGCCGGCCGACGCGCGGGTGCTGCTCCACCAGGTGCACCGGGTCCGCCAGGCTCTCGAGGAGGGCGTCCCGGAGGACCCCGAGCTGGTCGCCGACCTGGCCCCGCCGCTGGCGGTCGTGGTGCTCGAGCCCGAGCTCGACGAGCTGGACGCCGACCGCGCGGACGAACGGGCCCTCGCCGCGAACGCGCCGTACGACGTGGAGCAGGACGTCCACGAGGACACCGACCCGCTGGAGCGCTACGAGCGCTACTCCGACACCAGCGCCATCGACCGGCAGCAGCCGTCCCGTCTGCCCGCGACCCGGGCCACGCCGCCCCCGCCGGTCGTCACCGACCCGTGGGAGTCCTACGACCGCCCGCGCCGCTCCCGCCGCGGCCTGGTGCTGCTGCTGGTGGCCCTGCTGCTGGCCGTCGGCGGTGGCGCGAGCGCGTGGTACTTCGGCTTCGCCCGCTACACCAGCACCCCCGGCGTCATCGGTCTCACGGCCGCGCAGGCCGAGGTGCGGATGGACAAGGCCGGGCTCGGCTTCAAGGTCAGCGACACCGCGTACTCCGAGACCGTCGCCAAGGGCGAGATCATCAGCACCGACCCCAAGGCCGGCGAGCGGGTGCTCGACGACGGCACCGTGACCGCGGTGGTCTCGCTCGGCCTCGAGAGGTACGAGGTGCCCAAGCTCCGCGGGGACACCGAGGACGCGGCCCAGGCCGCGATCCAGGACCTGCACCTCGAGTTCGGCAGCTCGGTGCCGACGTACCACCCGACCATCCCGGAGGGTCGGGTCGTCGGCACCAACCCCAAGGCCGGCACCCCGCTCAAGCCGGGCGCCACCGTCGACATCCTGCTCAGCCGGGGCCCGCGACCGATCAAGGTCGTCGACTGGACCGGCAAGGACGCCGACAAGGCCGAGACGGCGCTGACCAAGCAGGGCCTCGAGGTGAGCCGCACCGAGGACTACAGCGACACCGTCGACGAGGGCGACGTCATCCAGCAGACGCCGAGCACCGGCAGCCTCGTCAAGGGCGACAAGGTCGAGCTCACCGTGTCCCAGGGACCGGAGCAGGTCGAGATCCCGCGGGTCGTCGGGATGGGCCAGAGCGCCGCCGAGACGAAGCTCCGCGACGCGGGTTTCGAGGTGCAGGTCGAGCAGCACCCCGACTCCATCGGCCTCGGCTGGGTGGTCAAGGTCGAGCCCGGCCAGGGCGACCTGGCTGACAAGGGCAGCACCGTCACCCTCATCGTCATCTGACCCGGTACCCGGCACCTCTGGTGCCCACTCGGCGCGGATAGCCTTCGTGGCATGCCCCCCGCCGCTCGTCATACGCTCGACCCTGCCCTCGGCGACCCCGCCCGGCGCAACCCGGTCGGCACCCATGTCACGGTCGGCAAGGGCCTCGTCGACGGTGCCCTGGCGAGCGCCCGCGCGATCGGCTGCGAGACCCTCCAGGTGTTCGTCGGCAACCCCCGCGGCTGGGCGTTGTCCGTCGGCAACCCGCGCGAGGACGCCAGGTTCCGTGAGGCCTGCGCGGAGACGGGCACCCGGGTGTTCATCCACGCGCCGTACCTGGTGAACCTCGGCAGCCCCACCGCCGCGACGTACGAGAAGTCCGTGGCCACCGTCGCCCACAACCTCCGCCGGGCCGCGGAGATCGGCGCCGAGGGCGTGGTCGTCCACACCGGGTCGTACGTCGACCCCAGCGGCTCGTCGGACCGGTACGACGCCGCGATGCGCCAGGTACGCGAGGGGCTGCTGCCGGTGCTCGAGGCCGTCGCCGACGACGCCGCTCCCTGGCTGCTGCTCGAGCCGACCGCAGGGCAGGGCCGCTCGCTGTGCGCGGGCGTCGAGGACCTCGCGCCGTACCTCGGCGCCCTCGACCACCATCCCAAGGCCGGCATCTGCCTGGACACCTGCCACGTGTTCGCCGCCGGGGCGCCGCTCGACGAGCCCGGAGGCACGGCCGCGACCCTGGACCGGATCGTGGAGATCGGCGGACCCGGCCGGCTGCGGCTCATCCACGCCAACGACTCCATGGACGTCCGCGGCGCGTTCAAGGACCGGCACCAGACCATCGGCGACGGGCACATCGGCACCGCGGCGTTCCGCGACCTGTTCGCCCACCCGGCCACCGCGGGCGTCCCGTTCGTGCTGGAGACGCCCGGCTCGCGGGAGCCGGGCAACGCCGACATCAAGCTCCTCAAGGAGCTCCGTGACGAGGCGGCCGGGGCCACGTCGTGAACGAACGCCGCGCCGCGCGGCTGGCCACCCTGGCGCTGCTGGCGATGACGGCCACCTGGGGGTCGACGTTCTTCCTGATCAAGGACCTGACGGAGCGGATCTCGGCCCTCGACTTCCTTGCGGTGCGCTTCCCGATCGCCACGGTGGCACTGCTGCTGATCTTCCCGCGGGCGCTGCGCACGTTGTCGGCCGACTCGCGTCGCCGGGCCGCGGTCCTGGGCGGGTTGTACGCCGTCGCGCAGGTGCTCCAGACGATCGGGCTCGCGCACACACCGGCGTCGGTCTCCGGGTTCATCACCGGGCTGTACGTCGTGTGCACGCCGCTGCTCGCGGCCGTGCTGCTGCACAACAAGATCGGGTCGGTGACGTGGTTCGCGGTGGCGCTGGCGATGGCCGGGGTCGGGCTGCTCACCCTCCAGCCGGGCGGTCTGGCCTTCGGCTACGGCGAGACGCTGACCCTGGTCGCCGCGGTGATCTACGCGCTGCACATCGTCGGGCTCGGCGCCTGGTCGCGGCCCGAGGAGGCGATGGGGATGTCGATCGTCCAGCTGGCGGTGATCTCGGTGATCTGCCTGCTCGGTGCCGCACCCAACGGGATCGAGCTGCCCTCCACCGGTCGCGACTGGCTGAGCGTGGTCTACATGGCGGTCTTCGCCGGCGCGCTCGCGATGGCCGGCCAGACCTGGGCACAGGCCCATCTCTCCGCGACCCGCTGCGCGATCATCATGAGCATGGAGCCGGTCTTCGCCGCGCTGTTCGCGGTGGTGGCCGGCGGGGAGGAGCTCACCACGCGGTTGACGGTCGGCGGGCTGCTGGTGCTCTCCGCGATGCTGATCGTCGAGCTGCTGCCTCGACGCCGGATCGAGGCCGAGGTCACCCACATCGCCGTCTGATGTCGCAAGAAGTGACACCTCGGCGCGCAAGAACTCACACCTCGGCGGAGTTCGGATGGTGGGCGTGGACGCCGGGGTGTGCCTGCCGCCACTAGATTCGGGGCCACGCGACGAAGGGAGCAGCAGATGGTCGTCGTCATGTCACCGGATGCCACGGACGAGCAGGTGGCGCACGTCGTCGAACGGGTCGAGAGCGTCGGTGGAGAGGCGTTCGTCAGCAAGGGCGTGGTGCGCACCATCATCGGCCTGGTCGGCGACATCGACTCGTTCCACCACCTCAACCTGCGCACGCTGGCCGGTGTGGCCGACGTGCACCGCATCTCGGACCCCTACAAGCTGGTCAGCCGCCAGCACCACGCGGACCGCTCGACCGTGTGGGTCGGTCGCACCGGGCGGGCGGTGCCGATCGGCCCGGACTCGTTCACGTTCATCGCCGGCCCGTGCGCCGTGGAGTCCCGTGAGCAGACCGCCGAGGCGGCGCTGATGGCCCAGTCCGCCGGGGCCACGATCATCCGCGGCGGCGCCTTCAAGCCGCGCACCTCGCCGTACGCCTTCCAGGGGCTCGGCATCGAGGGGCTCGAGATCCTGGCCAGCGTCGGGGAGACTATCGGACTGCCGGTGGTCACCGAGGTCGTCGACGCCCGCGACGTCCCGGTCGTCGCGGAGCACGCCGACATGCTCCAGGTCGGCACCCGCAACATGGCCAACTTCGGTTTGCTCCAGGCCGTCGGCGAGTGCGGCAAGCCGGTGCTCCTCAAGCGCGGCATGACCGCGACCATCGAGGAGTGGCTGATGGCGGCGGAGTACATCGCCCAACGCGGCAACCTCGACGTGGTCCTCTGCGAGCGCGGCATCCGGACCTTCGAGCCGGCCACCCGCAACACCCTCGACATCTCCGCGGTGCCGGTGGTGCAGGCGACCAGCCACCTGCCGATCATCGTCGACCCCTCGCACGCCGCCGGCCGCAAGGATCTCGTGGTCCCGCTCGCCAAGGCGGCCATCGCCGTGGGGGCCGACGGCGTCATCGTCGACGTCCACCCGGACCCGGAGTCGGCCCTCTGCGACGGGCCGCAGGCCCTGCTGGGTGCCGACCTCCGCGAGCTCGCCCAGGCCGTACGGCGCCTGCCCGAGGCGGTGGGTCGGGTCCCCGCCGCGAGCCTCGTCGGGCACGGCTGACCGGACGAACGGTTACCGCTCCCCCGCCGGGCTCGCATACGCTGGCCCGCGCGGACCGCGAGGAGGCCTCATGAACTTCTGCACCAACTGTGGAGCAGAGCGCGTCGCCGGCCGTTTCTGCACGAACTGCGGAGCGCCGTCGGCAGAGGCAGCGACCCCCGCCGGCGACACCGCCGAGCGGCCGGCCGTCGGCCGGATCACGTCTCCCGCCGAGGAGCGGCCCGCCGAGCGCACCACCGAGCGGCCCGCCGTACGCGCCGCGGGGATCACCCCGGTGGAGCCTCCTCCGGCGTACACCGGGCAGATCGGCGACGGCAGTCGCTACCCCCTCTACGCCGACGAGGTCGACTCGGCCGCCGCGCCCCCGACCGCCCCGAGCACCCACCGCGACGACCGCGCGCGGAGCCTGCCGCTGTGGCTGCCCGTGCTTGCCGTGCTGGTGGTGCTGGCCATGGTCCTCGGCGTCTGGATGCTCACCCGTGACGACAGCACCGGCGACCCGGCCGCCGACGAGCCGACGAACGGCGCGAGCCAGCCCTCGGGGGGCGAGCCGTCCACGGTGGAGGACCCGACCTCGCCTCCGCCCCCGGACGGCAACCCGACGGACCTCGCGGCCGGCTCCACCGCCACCGGACCGAAGCCGCTCGCGCCCGGCCAGGACCTCGGCGGGAACCCGGTGACCTACCCGCCCGCCAACATGCTCGACGAGGACCTCGCCACGGCGTACCGGATCCCCGGCGACGCCAGCGGGGAGACCGTGGTCTTCACCCTCCCCGAAGAGGCGGAGATCAGCGAGGTCGGCCTGGTCAACGGCTACGCCAAGAAGGACGGCGGCGGGGCCAGGACGGTCGACTGGTATCCCCTCAACCGCAGGATCCTCAAGGTCGAGTGGGTCTTCGACGACGGCACCACGGTGCCGCAGGACCTGCGCAGCGAGCCGGTGCTGCAGACCATCGCCGTCGACAAGGTGCGCACCAGCACGATCTCGCTGCGGATCCTCGAGGTGTCCCCTCCAGGGGCCGGTGCCATGCGGAAGAACGTCACCGCGATCAGCGACGTCCTGCTCCGCGGCGCTCCCTGACGAGCCGCCCGACGTTTGGCGCCGTCTGTGGAGGGGTAACGCCCCTCTCGGAGTCGCGTGCGCAGCACGCAAACGGTCTGTCCTGTCACTAGGGTGTCCGGACACCGAGGCCCAGCCGAACCAGACCCACCTCGAACCCAGATCAATTGATCGGAGTCCTTGCCATGAGCCAGTGCCCGCAATGCGGCGCCCAGACGACCGTGGGCCAGCCCTTCTGCGGCTCCTGCGGCGCGACGCTCGCACCGCCGGCCCAGTCGCCCGCGGACGCGGGTGAGCCGCCCACGCAAATCGCCTCCAACCGTCGCCGGCCCGACCCCACCCAGCAGTTCCCGGCCGCGCCGGCCGCCGCCCCGCCGGCCGAGCCGACGGGTCAGCAGGACCCGGGCCAGTGGCAGCAGCCCCAGGGCGGCGGCCAGGATCACGGGCAGCAGCAGGGCTACGGCCAGCAGGGTTACGGCCAGCAGTACGGCCAGCAGCCTGGCCAGCAGGACGCCTCCCAGCAGTGGCAGCAGCCGCAGGGCTACGCACAGCCCGCCTACGGCCAGCAGCCTGCCTACGGGCAGCAGCAGGGCTACCAGCAGCAGTACGCCCAGCCCGGCCAGGGCCAGCAGCAGTACGCCCAGCCCGACTATGCCCAGCAGGGCGGCTACCCGCAGCAGGGCTACGGGCAGCCGTACGGCCAGCAGCAGCGGTCCGGACCGGACCTCTCCAAGATCCTCTCCGGCAACTGGGGCGGCGCCGCGATGGTCGCCGGTGCGGCGTACGGCACGGCGCTGATCGTCGGTCTCATCATCGCGTTCGCGGGCGCCCAGAAGCTCAACGCGGTCAGCGCCCTGTGGTCCGGGCTCATCCAGGCCGGCAACGCGTTCGGCCCGGACACCGTCATCTATCCCAGCGAGGACTTCGGGGCGGGCGACTACTCCGCCAACATCGGGCAGTTCCCGCTGCTCGCCACGCTCCTCGCGCTCGGCGTCGCGGCGTACCTGTTCCGCCGCGTCACCGCCCGCTACACCAGCGCGACCACGGCGCTCATCGACGCCGGCCGCGCCGCGGTGATCCTGTCGCTGCTGGTGCTGCTCACGGCGATCCTGATCACCATCGTCGACCCGAAGATCAAGGGCTACGACGACGGTGACACCGGCGGTGTCCCCGGCGCCACGTCCGGCTTGGGCATGGCCGACGACAAGCAGAACCTCGGCATCGCCGGCTCGATCTTCCTGCCCGCACTGCTGCTGTTCGTGGTGCTGGCGATCGTCATCTTCATGCGGCGCGACTGGCTGGGCGAGAAGCTCGCCGTTGGCTACGACTGGCTCGCCGCACCGTTCGCCGGCATCGCCGCCGTCGTCGTGAGCCTCCTCGCCGCCGGCCTGGTGTACCTGATCGCGATCCTCGTCGGCGAGAAGGACACCCGCGGCTTCGCCGAGGTGGTCCGACTCATCGCCGTCCTCCCGGCGCTCGGCATCCGCCTGCTGGGTCTGGGCGTGTTCTCGAAGTTCGGCACCACCTCCGACGGCGACTCGGAGCTGACCGGCGACGATGGCGACACCTGGGACCGGCTCGGCGACTTCGCCGACGACCACGGTGCGCTGTTCTGGGTCTCGCCGCTCGTCGCCATCGCCATCGCGGTGCTCGGTGTCTGGGCCGTCGTGAGGCGCTCGGCCGACAAGTCCACGGTGCTGCGCAACGTCGCGGTCTACGCGGGCCTGCTGCTCATCGTGCTGCCGTTCCTCATCCGGATGTCCAACATCCACTACGGCATCGACGTCGAGGTCGACAAGGAGAGCTACGAAGCGTCGTACTTCGCGGGCGTGGACGGATTCCAGACCACGTTGCTGTTCTTCCTGCTCACCCTGGTGGTGGGGGCGGTGTTCCTCGTGCTCACCGGGAACCTCGACGTCACCAGGCTGAAGTCCAAGGCGTCGTCGTTCCAGAACAACCAGCAGGGCTACAACCAGGGCTACCCCCAGCAGGGCTACGGCCAGCAGGGCGGCGGCTACCCGCAGCAGGGCTACGGCCAGCAGCCGGGCGGCCAGCAGGGCTGGCAGCAGCCCCAGCAGGGTGCCCCGTACGGCGGCCAGCCGGGCTACCCCCCGCAGGGCGGCCAGTACGGCGACCCGGGCCAGCAGGGCTACCCGCCGCAGGGCGGCCAGCCGGACCAGGGTGGCTACCCGCCGCAGCAGCAGGGGTGGCAGCAGCCCGAGCAGGGCCAGGGCTACCCGCAGCAGGGCGGTCAGCAGTACCCCGACCAGGGCCAGCAGGGCGGTCAGCCTCCCCAGCAGTGAGCTGAGGACCGCCTGATCGACGCCAGCCGCGCTCCGGAGTCACGAGATGACACCGGAGCGCGGCTGTGCTGCGTCAGAGGGTGGCGAGGATCCCGGCCGCGCGCTTCGCGGCCGCGTCGTCGACGTCGAGGTGGGTGACCATCCGGACCGCGGTCGGCCCGACCGTCGCGATCAGCACCCCGGCCTCCCGGGCGGCCGCGACGTACGCCGCGGCGTCGGGCCGGTCGACCACCACGATGTTGGAGTCCACCGAGGCGGGGTCGGCACCGGCGGCCTCGGCCAGCAGCCGGGCGTGGTCGTGGTCGTCGGCCAACCGCTCGACGTGGTGGTCGAGGGCGTGCAGTCCGGCCGCGGCCAGGATGCCGACCTGGCGCATCCCGCCACCCATCCGCTTGCGCCAGATCCGCGACTCGGCGATCGCCTCGGTGCTGCCGACCACCGCGGAGCCGATCGGTGCGCCCAACCCCTTGGAGAGGCAGACCGCGAGCACGTCGGCCACCGCGCCGTACTCCGCGAGCGGCACGCCGGTCGCCACGTGCGCGTTCCAGATCCGGGCGCCGTCGAGGTGGATGCGGACCCCCACGGAGTCGGCGTAGTCTCGCAGCGCGCGGAGGTCCTCGATCGGGGTGACCGCTCCCCCGGCGAAGTTGTGGGTGTTCTCGACGGAGATCGCCGCGGTCGGGACGAAGAACGGCCCCATGTCGGGGGCGAACATCTCCTGGATGACCGGCA
>JBEVFC010000003.1:0-12910 GCA_040512455.1 Nocardioides sp. | reverse complement strand
GTTTTTTTTTATTGCCGGGCTGTTTGGTGTTTGTGTTTCTAGGGTTTTTTATTTTTTTTGGTTCAAGATCTATTTATTGCAAATTTCGACGCTCCAGAACTCACACCTCGTCTGCCGAACCGTCTGTTGTTGCGGCTCGAACGCACGGGTCGGCGGAGGGTGCGGTGGGGAGGGTCAGTCGGCGAGGACGACGGGGATGCGGGCCCGGGTGCCGTTGGCGCCGCGCCAGGCCACCCAGCCGCTGTCCGCCCGAGGTCGTACGCCGGGGCGCGCGGCCACCCGGATCCGCACGGTGCGGGTCTCGCCGGGACCGATCTTGAGGGCCGCGGGGGTGACCTGCACCCGGTGGCTGGTGAATCCCCAGGCCTGGGCGGAGTAGTACATCGCCCGGCCGCCCACGTTGGTCACCCGGCGGGTGACGCTGGCCGTGGCCGGGCCGCTGGAGAGCAGCACCGAGGGCAGGTTGAGGCGCTCGGCGTCCTGCAGGTTGAGCGCGCGCCGCCAGCCACCGCGCGGCACGTCGTACACCAGCCCGGGGCGCAGGGCCAGGTCGGGCCGGGGGAGGCCGGCGCCCTGCCGCAGCGAGCCCGGCTCGCCGCCGACGCTGCTGCCGCTGGTCATCAGCGCCGAGCGGATCCGCGCGGCCGGCCAGTCCGGGTGGGCGGCCCGGACCCGGGCGGCCCAGCCGCTCACCCGCGCGGTCGCGGCCGACGTACCGCTGGTCAGCTCCCAGCGCGCGTTGCTGCCCGAGGGCGAGGTGGCCGCCAGCAGCTCGGCACCCGGGGCGACCAGGTCGGGCTTGACGGACGGGCCGGAGCCCGAGCCGGAGGCAGACGTCCGGAGCAGGTGTGGCCTCCCGGCCGGCGCGGCCTCGCGGGTCAGCCGGCCGGTCAGCGGTCCGGGACGCGCCAGCGCGGCGCGAAGGGCGCGGCCGTCGGCGGCGCCGAGGTGCAGGCTGGGCAGCGCGTGGAAGTCGGCGCCCAGGTCGTTGCCGCTGCGGTTGACCAGGACCATGCCGGCGCCGTCGGCCAGGCGTACCGCCGCGGACTTGTCGACCCGGGCCACCACGCCGCGGTCACACACGACCAGGCGTCCGGCGGCGCGACCGGCGTCGAGCGCACCCGGGACGCAGAGCCGTGCGTCACGCGCCGTGCGGCCGGGAGCGGGGATGTCGCGGGCGGACACGATCGTGGCGGGGCCGACATCGCGGGTCGCGGTCATCACCCCGGTCAGCACGGTCCCGTCCGCGAGGGTCAGTGCTCCGGTGCGCCGCGGCCCCGTGGTGCCGCCCACCGTGGTGATCCAGGGTTGTGAGTGCCCGGCGCGAGCGCCGTCGTTGCCCGCGGACGCGGACACGAACACGTCGCGTTCGGCCGCACCGAGCAGCGCAAGGTCGACGGTGTCGAGGGTGGGGGAGCCGGCAACGGCGACGTTGAGTACGTCGACCCGGTCCGCCACTGCCGCGTCGACGGCCGCGACCACGTCGGCGCTCGAGCAGCCGTCGTCTTCGGGGTCGGGCGCCGACCAGCAGGCCTTGTAGACCGCCACCCGCGCCTCGGGTGCGGCGCCCGAGAAGGTGCCGTGGTTCTGGTCGCCGTCGAGCGCGTTGACTCCGGCGTTCCCGGCCGCCAGCGACGCGAGCTGGGTGCCGTGCCCGTCGTCGTCGTACGGCGAGGTGTCGGCGCCGGAGCGCAGGTGGCCGGCACCGAACCCGGCGACGAAGTGCCGGGCGCCGATGATCTTGTCGTTGCAGTCGGAGGCGGCCCACCTGCCGATCGGTGGGCACCCCCCACCGAAGCCGCGCGGCCGCGCGCCCAGGCCGGAGGTGTAGGCGAAGACCGGGCTCTGCGGATGCACCCCGGTGTCCACGAAGCCGATCACGGTGCCACGGCCACCGTTGCCGGGGGCCGACGGTGCCGGCGTCCTTGCCGCGCCGGCGGTGCCGGTGACCGGGCGGACCGTGTCGCGCTCGACCAGCCGCACCTGCGGCTGCGCAGCGAGACGCCCGGCCTCGAGCGTGGTCAGGCGCACGGCGAAGCCGTTGAGCGCGGTGGTCCAGCGGTAGACCGGCTGGTCCTCGTCGACCTGGTCGAGCAGCCGGTCCTGCTGGGCGAGCATCGCCGCGCGGTAGTCCAGCGACGACAGGGGTCCGTCGTACCCGCTGCTGCCGGGGGAGCGCAGCGCCACCAGGTAGAGGTCGGTCCCGGGAGCGGGCTCGTCGTCGGCGCCGGACGACGGGACGAACGTCCAGGGCGTGACGAGGGCCGCCGCCAGGGCGAGCCACCCCACGGCGCCCCGGACCCCGGCACGTCGTCTCATCTGTCTCTTCTGTCTCAATCGTCGCGAACGAACGGCCCATGGTCGCACCGGGGACGGCCCAGTTCAATCCGGTCACCGCTCGGCTCCTACGCTTGGCCCATGGACCAGCTCGTCGTCGGCTTCGATCTCGACATGACGCTGATCGATACCGTGCCGGGTTTCACGGCCACCCTCGTGGCGCTCGGAGGCGAGCTCGGCGTCGACTTCCCGACCGCCGACATGACGGCCAATCTCGGTCCGCCGCTCGACCATCTGCTCCGCGACCACCTGCCCGCCGACGGCGTCGACGCCGCCGGGGACCGGTTCCGGGCGCTGTACCCCGACCACGCGATCGCGCCGACGGTGGCGTTCCCCGGCGCCCACGAGTCGTTGGCGGCGGTACGTCGCCACGGCGGGCGGATCCTGCTCGTCACCGGCAAGTACCCCCCGAACGCCCAACGGCACGTCGACCACCTCGGCTTCGACGTGGACCACCTCGAGGGCTGGGTGTGGGGCGCCGGCAAGAGCAAGGTGCTGCGAGCCGAGGGCGCGAGCATCTACGTCGGCGACCACGTCCACGACGTCGAGGGAGCCCGGGCGGCCGGGGTGGTGAGCGTCTCCGTGCTGACCGGCGGTTGCACCCGAGCCGAGCTGGAGGCGGCCGGCACCGACGTCGTCCTCGACGACCTCACCGACTTCCCGGCCTGGCTCGACGGGCACCTGCTCGACCTCCGGCTCGCGGCCCTCGACGAGCGGCTGCGCGAACTGGGCTCGGTGCTGGTGGCGTTCAGCGGCGGCGCCGACTCGGCGTTCCTGCTGGCGGCCGCGGTCCGGGCGCTCGGACCCGACCGGGTGGCGGCCGCGACGGCGTACTCGGACTCACTGCCGCAGGCCGAGCGCGACCCGGCCCGCGCGTTCGCCGAGGCGCTCGGGGTCCGGCTGCTGACGCCGCAGACGCACGAGATGGAGCGCGAGGGCTACCGCGTCAACGACGGCGACCGGTGCTACTTCTGCAAGGCGGAGCTGCTCGACGTGCTCGGCCCGCTGGCCGCCGAGCACGGGCTGGCCGCGGTCGCCACCGGGACCAACGCCGACGACGCCCGCGCCGGCTTCCGGCCCGGGATCCGCGCGGCCTCCGAGCGGGGCGCCGCGACACCGCTGCAGGACGCCGGCCTCACCAAGGAGCAGGTTCGGGCGGCCTCGCTCCGCTGGGACCTGCCGACCTGGGACAAGCCGGCCGCGGCCTGCCTGTCCTCGCGGGTCGCCTACGGCATCGAGGTCACGCCGCACCGGCTGGCCCGGGTCGAGCGCGCCGAGGTCGCCGTACGCCGGGTGCTCGCCGAGGCCGGGATCCCCGTCCGGGACCTCCGGGTGCGCGACCTGGGCGACGCGGGCTCGGTCGAGCTCGACGCCGGGCTGGTCTCCGGGCCGCTCGCCGACGGCACTCCCGATGCGACCGCGGTGCTCGACGCGGTGCGCGAGGCCGGCTTCGAGGAGGCCGCCATCGACGCCCGCGGCTTCCGCTCCGGGTCGATGAACGAGGCGCTCGACCAGCGGTTCCGCTGAACCCGTTGGCGCCCGCGCCGACCCCCGACATAGGCTGGCGCACCGCACAGCCCAGCACATCAGAGAACGAGGTCATTCCAGTGCCGACTGGCAAGGTGAAGTGGTACGACGCCGAGAAGGGCTTCGGGTTCCTGTCCCAGGAGGACGGCCCGGACGTCTACGTGCGTGGCGAGGCGCTGCCCGACGGAGTGACCACCCTGAAGGCGGGCACCCGGGTGGAGTTCGGCATCGCCCAGGGCCGCAAGGGCGACCAGGCGCTCCAGGTGCGGGTGCTCGACGCGCCGGCGTCCGTCTCGCGCAACCAGTCGAAGGCGCAGCGCAAGAACCCCGAGGAGATGGTTGCGATCGTCGAGGACCTGATCCGGCTGCTCGACGACGTCGGCGAGAACTACCGCCGCGGCCGTCATCCCGACGCCCGGACGGCCAAGCCGACCGCCAAGCTGCTGCGCGCGCTGGCCGACGAGCTCGAGCTGTAGCTGCTGTTGGTTTCCCCGGCTGACCGGGGAAACCCGTGGTTGATGGGCACTGCAACCCCTGACAACCACCGGTTTCCCCGGCTGACCGGGGAAACCAACGCGTGCCGCCCTAGACCGGCTGCCGGTCCACCCGCGGCGCCCGACCCGGCGGCCTGACCAGCACGAACACCGACCAGATCGCCAGCACCGCGAAGCCGATGCCGAGGCCGAGCTGGGGAATCAGCGGCATCACGATGCCCACGAACCCGCCCACCACCCAGGCCACCTGGAGCATGGTGTCGGAGCGGGCGAACGCGCTCGTCTGGACGCGCTCGGGCACGTAGCGCTGGATCGTCGAGTCCAGCGACAGCTTGGACAGGGACTGGGCGAGCCCGGCGGTCAGCCCGAGCAGCGCCAGCGACACCACGCCGTAGAACAGGGCCGCGACCAGCGTCATCGCCGCGTCGGCGAGGAGCGCGACCACCACCGTCACCGCCGGGTTCACCTGTTTGAGCAGGGAGGCGAACGCGATGCCCAGGGTGTTGCCGATGCCCGCGGCGCCGATCACGACGCCGAGCAGCAGCTCCGGCCGGTCCTCCCAGCCGTCGATCGGGTTCTCCCGCAGCAGGAACGCCATGAACATGGTGAGGAAGCCCGAGAGGAAGCGTGGCCCGCAGTTGGCGCGCAGCGCGAAGGCGACCGGGCCCGGGATCCGCAGCCCGGGCCGCTTGGGCTTCCCGGAACCGAGGTGGCTGCTCGGCCCGACGTTGAGCTCCAGCGGCGCCTCGCCCTGCGAGGAGTCCACCCGCTTGGGCAGCAGGATGGCCAGGATGGTGGCCGCGATGAACACCAGGAACGCGTAGCGCAGCGACCACTCCGCCCCGAACGTCGCCGCCAGTCCTGCGATCGGGGCCGAGATCGCGGCGCCGACCACCCCGGCCAGCGAGATCCGGGCGTTGCCCTTGACCAGGGTGATCCCGTCGGGCACCAGCCGCGGCGCGGCCGCGGCCTTGGTGACGCCGTACGCCTTGGAGGCCACCAGCACGCCGAGCGCCGCGGGGAACAGCGTCGTCGACTCGTTGATCACCGCGCCGGCGAGCACCCAGCACAGGAACGCCCGCAGCGCCATCGTGGCGCCGATCGCCCAGCGCCGACCGTGGCTGAACCGGTCGAGGAACGGCCCGATCAGTGGCGCCACGATCGCGAACGGCAGCATCGTCAGGCCGAGGAACAGCGCCACCTGGCCGCGGGCCTCGCCGGTGGGGACCTGGAAGAACAGAGTGCCGGCCAGCGAGATCGCCACTGCGGCGTCGCCGGCGGCGCTGAACGCGTGCAGCTCGATCAGCCGGGACAAGCCCGAATCGCCGGCGCCCTCGGCGTGGGAGGCCCTCCGGGCGACGCGGTACGTCGCACGGCTGGCGCGGGCGGTGCCCCGGGCCACCGCGCGGGCGCCGCGGCCACCGGCGCGGGCTGCCCGCTTGGCGCTGTCGCCGGCGGTGCGCGCCTCGTCGGCGCCGGGGGAGTCGTGCGGATCCCGCCATCGCTGGCCACCATCAGCGTGGTCCTCGGGGGGCTGGTGGCTCATGCGGCCATCCTGCCCGGTGGTGGCCAACACATGCCGCCAGACCCCCGGAGTGGGCGGGAAATCCTGCCCCGGCAAGACAACACGGGTCGGCATGGGACACAATCGCGCACTGTGATCACTGCTGCCCGGACCAAGCCCGACGCCACCCTCGTCGGTGCCGTCGACGCCGCGCGGGACTTCCTCGTCGAGCAGGTCGGCGCCGCCTACGTCGGCGACCACCTCGGTCACGCGGCCGAGGGCGAGCGCGTCGTCACCCACTACTTCGCCTCCACGCAGGCCGGTTACCGCGGCTGGCGCTGGGCGGTGACCGTCACCCGGGCCCCGCGGCAGAAGCTGGTGACCCTCGACGAGATGGTGCTGATCCCCGGCGGCGAGGCGATCGTGGCTCCCGACTGGGTGCCCTACAAGGAGCGCCTCCAGCCCGGTGACCTGTCCCCGGGTGACCTGCTGCCGGTTGAGGACGACGACCCGCGGCTCGTCCCGACGTACTCCTTCGGCGACGACCCGCTGGACGCCGACGAGAAGGCCCAGGTCCGCCAGGTGGCCGCCGACCTCGGGCTCGGCCGCGTGCGGACGCTGTCCGTCGAGGGCCGCGACCTGGCCGCGCAGCGTTGGTACGACGGCGACTCCGGCCCGGGCTCACCCCTCGCGCAGCAGGCTCCCGCGACCTGCTCCACCTGCGCCTTCCTGATCCGCCTCGCCGGCCCGCTCTCCGGGATGTTCGGGGTGTGCGCCAACGGCAACGCCAACGACGACGGCAGGGTCGTGTCGCTCGACCACGGGTGCGGCGCGCACTCGGAGGTCCAGCTGACCAAGAAGCAGATGCCGGTCCCGCCGCCCGACCACGTGCACGACACGCTGACGCCGGGCGACATCGACTTCTTCTGAGCGTGGCGCCTAGATCATGACCGGCTTGCCGGCCCGGCGGCGGTTGCGCCGGCGACGGCAGTACTCCAGCCCGAACAGCCCGAGCCCGAAGCCGGCCAGGCAGGTCCAGAGCCACCAGACCCGGCCGCTGTCCTCGAGACGGCCGTAGAACGGCAGCAGCGCGAGGAACGCGAGGAACCACAGTCCGACCCCCACCTCGAGGGTGCGCACGCCGTCGACGTCGAGCGGGTCGACATCGGCCACGATGTAGGTCCGGTTGCCGATCTCGTGCGTCATCGGCTGCTCGTCGGGTTCCACACGGCCAACGCTAGTCCACGACGACACGCGCCGGTAACACCCCGGGCTGTCACTCGACACGGATCTCTGCCACGATTCCGCCCGTGACTTCTCAGGCAACCGCCCGCGGGCGCTCCGGACTCGACGGCTTCTTCAAGATCTCCGAGCGAGGGTCCACCCTCAGCCGCGAGGTCCGTGGTGGCGTCGTCACGTTCTTCACGATGGCGTACATCGTCGTGCTGAACCCCCTCATCCTCGGCTTCGCCCAGGACTCCGAGGGCAAGTACCTCGGCGGTGGTGACGCACCGAACCTGCCGATGATCGCCGCGGCCACAGCGCTCGTCGCCGGCGTCATGACGATCCTGATGGGTGTCGTCGCCAACTACCCGCTGGCCCTGGCCACCGGGCTCGGGCTGAACGCGTTCATCGCCTTCGTCGTCGCCAAGGAGATGACCTGGGCCGACGCGATGGGCCTGGTGGTCCTCGAGGGCCTGATCATCCTGGTGCTGGTGCTCACCGGCTTCCGGCAGGCGGTCTTCACCGCGGTGCCGGCCCAGCTCAAGGTCGCCATCTCCGTGGGCATCGGCCTGTTCATCGCGCTCATCGGCCTGGTCGACGCGGGGTTCGTGCACCGCACACCGCTGCTGCCGACCACCACCGTCCCGGTCACGCTGGGCTGGGACGGTCAGCTCCAGGGCTGGCCGGTGGCGGTGTTCGTCTTCGGCTTCCTGCTGCTCATCGCGCTGCACGCCCGTCGCGTCCGCGGCGCCATCCTGATCTCGATCGTCCTCACCACGCTGCTCGCCATCCTCGTCGAGAAGCTCGCCGAGGTCGGCGGCACCGGACCCTTCGCCGTCCCCGGCGAGAACGGCCAGGTCGACGGCAGCCTCTACGTCCCCTCCGCCTGGGGGCTGAGCGTCCCAGGCTGGCCGGACGACGTGATCGCCAAGCCGGACTTCTCGCTGCTGGGTGACTTCAACCTGTTCGGCGCTTGGCAGAACGCCGGCGTCGTGGCGGCCGCGCTGTTCGTCTTCACCCTGCTGCTGGCCGACTTCTTCGACACCCTCGGCACGATGACCGCGATCGGCGCCGAGGGCGGCCTGCTCGACGAGGAGGGCAACCCGCCGAACATGGAGCGGATCCTGGTCGTCGACTCGCTGGCCGCGGTGGCCGGTGGCGCGGCCGGGGTGTCCAGCAACACGTCGTACATCGAGAGCGCCTCGGGTGTCGCCGAGGGTGCGCGCACCGGCCTGGCCTCCGTGATCACCGGCCTGCTGTTCCTGCTGGCCACGTTCTTCGCGCCGCTGGTCGCGATCGTGCCGTCCGAGGCCGCCGTGCCGGCGCTGGTCCTGGTCGGCTTCCTGATGATGCAGCAGGTCCGCGGCATCGACTGGGAGGACCTGGAGATCGCACTCCCCGCGTTCTTGACGATCGTGATCATGCCGTTCACCTACTCGATCTCGGCCGGCATCGGCGCGGGCTTCATCACCTATGTGTTCCTCAAGATGGTGCGCGGCAAGGCCGGCGACGTGCGTCCGTTGATGTGGATCGTGGCGGGGCTGTTCGCCCTGTACTTCGGCATCCACCCGCTGACCGAGTGGCTCAGCTGAGCCCCACCACCTGACCGGGGAGAGCCCCTCGCGCCGCGGGCGCGAGGGGCTCCCTTATTAGGAATACTTAGCATAGGTAATGAGTTAGGGTAAACATCATGGCACCCACGATCGAGAAGGCAACGCGCACCGATGCGGGCCTCGCCTCCCAGCTCCGCCTCTCCGTGATGCGGCTACGTCGGCGCCTGGCCAACGAGCGGCACCCCGACAACGAGCTGAGCCTCAACGCGATGTCCGTCCTCGGACTGCTCTACCGCCACGGTGAGATGACCGTCGGTGGGCTGGCCACGATCGAGCGCGTGCAGCCACCGTCGATGACCCGCACGGTCAACTGCCTCGAGGGGGACGGCCACGTTCTCCGCCGACCCAGCGAGAGCGACGGCCGCCAGGTCCTGGTGTCGCTGACGGAGTCCGGCACCACCCTGGTGCTGGCCGACCGCCGACGCCGCGATGCCTGGCTGGCCCGCCGGCTCGCCGAGCTCACCCCTGACGAACGTGCCGTCCTCCGCCAGGCGGCCCCGATCCTCGAAAGGCTCTCCTCAGCTTGAGTCCCACCTTCCGCGCCCTGCACAACAACAACTACCGGCTCTACGCGGCCGGTGGTGTGGTGTCGAACGTCGGCACCTGGATGCAACGCATCGCCCAGGACTGGATGGTCCTGCAGCTGACCGGCAACAGCGGTACCGCGATCGGCATCACCACGGGGCTCCAGTTCCTGCCGTTCCTGGTCCTGTCCCCGTTGGCCGGGCTGGTCGCCGACCGGATGTCCAAGCGACGGCTCCTGCAGATCACCAATGTGATGATGGCCGCGCCGGCCCTGATCCTCGGCGTGCTCGCCGTCACCGGCACGGTCGAGCTATGGCACGTCTACGCGCTGGCCTTCGTGCTCGGCGTCGGCGCCGCCTTCGACGCGCCGGCCCGGCAGTCGTTCGTCTCCGAGATCGTCGACCCCGCCGACCTGACCAACGCCGTCGGCCTCAACTCCGCCAGCTTCAACGCCGCCCGCATCGTCGGTCCGGCGCTCGCCGGCCTGCTGATCGCCGCCCTCGGCGGCGGCGTCACCGCCACCGGCTGGGTGATCTTCGCCAACGCGCTGACGTACGCCGCACCGATCCTGGCGCTCCAGCGCCTCAACACCAGCGCCCTCGACCCCGCCGTCATCCACCCGCGGCAGCCGGGAATGATCCGCGAGGGGGTCCGGTACGTCCGGAACCGTCCGGACCTGCTGCTGGTCCTCGCGGTGGTCTTCTTCACCGGGACGTTCGGGCTGAACTTCCAGATGACCTCGGCGCTGATGGCCACGGAGGTCTTCGACAAGGGACCCACCGAGTACGGCCTGCTCGGCACCTTCATGGCGGTCGGCTCGCTGAGCGGCGCGCTGGTCGCCGCCCGGCGGGAGACCGTCCGGCACCGGCTGATCATCGTCGCCGCGCTGACCTTCGGCGCCGTCGAGATCGTGGCCGGCGCCGCCCCGACGTACGCCACCTTCGCGATCATCACGCCGCTGCTCGGGCTGAGCGCGCTCACGATGATCACCGCGGCCAACGCGTTCGTGCAGATCCACACCGACGCGGGCATGCGCGGGCGGGTGATGGCGCTCTACATGATGATCTTCATGGGCGGCACCCCGGCCGGTGCGCCGCTGGTCGGCTGGATCGGGGAGCAGTACGGCGCCCGCATGACGTTGTTCTTCGGTGGCACCATGACGATCCTCGGTGTGCTGCTGGCCAGCGCGGTGTTCCTACGCCGTGATCGGGCCCGCCAGCAGGCGGCGATCAGCCTCGATCTCCGCGTTTTGACCCCCTCTGGGTGACCGAGTAGCCTTGATCTTCGTGTCTGGGACGACCAGACCGTCGCGCGTGCTCGAAATCAACCCGCGGTTCAGTCCGCCGGGATCTCGTGCGCACCACCCAACGTGAGGCAAGAAGCAACATCATCGTGCCCGGCAGAGTGTCGGGTTCTGAGAGAGAACAAGAAGGGGAACCACCCGGTGCCCACAATTCAGCAGTTGGTCCGCAAGGGCCGTCAGGACAAGGTGTCCAAGAGCAAGACGCCTGCCCTCAAGGGTTCGCCCCAGCGACGCGGTGTCTGCACCCGCGTCTACACCACCACCCCGAAGAAGCCGAACTCCGCTCTGCGCAAGGTCGCCCGCGTGCGTCTGTCCAGCGGCGTCGAGGTCACGGCGTACATCCCCGGCGTGGGTCACAACCTCCAGGAGCACTCCATCGTGCTCGTTCGCGGCGGCCGGGTGAAGGACCTTCCCGGTGTCCGCTACAAGATCATTCGCGGCTCGCTCGACACGCAGGGTGTCAAGAACCGCAAGCAGGCTCGCAGCCGGTACGGCGCGAAGAAGGAGAAGAGCTGATATGCCCCGCAAGGGTCCCGCTCCCAAGCGGCCAATCGACGTCGACCCGGTCTACGGGTCCGTGCTCGTCTCCCAGCTCGTCTCCAAGGTGCTCCAGGACGGCAAGAAGCAGGTCGCCCAGCGCATCGTCTACACCGCCCTCGAGGGCTGTCGCGAGAAGACCGGCACCGACCCCGTGGTCACGCTGAAGCGTGGCCTGGACAACGTGAAGCCGGCCATCGAGGTCAAGTCCCGCCGAGTCGGTGGCGCCACCTACCAGGTGCCGATCGAGGTCAAGCCGGGCCGCAGCACCACGCTGGCCCTGCGCTGGCTGGTCGGCTACGCCGCGGACCGTCGTGAGAAGACGATGGCCGAGCGCCTCATGAACGAGATCCTCGACGCGAGCAACGGCCTCGGTGCCGCTGTGAAGAAGCGCGAGGACACCCACAAGATGGCCGAGTCCAACAAGGCCTTCGCTCACTACCGCTGGTGATCGGGACGGGGCTCCTGAACGGAGCCCCGTACCTCACCGCCCACCCCAACTTCTGACGAGGGACTGAGACTTTCAGTGGCTGTCGACATCACCACGGACCTCAACAAGGTCCGCAACATCGGCATCATGGCGCACATCGACGCCGGCAAGACCACCACCACCGAGCGCATCCTGTTCTACACCGGTATCTCCTACAAGATCGGTGAGGTTCACGACGGCGCGGCCGTCATGGACTGGATGGAGCAGGAGCAGGAGCGCGGCATCACCATCACGTCCGCCGCGACGACCTGCTGGTGGAAGCAGCACCAGATCAACATCATCGACACCCCCGGCCACGTGGACTTCACCGCCGAGGTCGAGCGCTCGCTGCGCGTCCTCGACGGCGCGGTCGCGGTGTTCGACGGTGTCGCCGGTGTCGAGCCCCAGACGATGACCGTGTGGCGTCAGGCCAACAAGTACGCCGTCCCGCGCATGTGCTTCGTCAACAAGCTCGACCGCACGGGTGCCGACTTCTTCCACTGCGTCGACATGATGGTCGACCGGCTGAACTCCACCCCGCTGGTCCTCCAGCTCCCGATCGGTGCCGAGGGCGACTTCCTCGGTGTCGTCGACCTGGTCGGCATGCGTGCCCTGACCTGGCGTGGCGAGACCACGATGGGTGAGGACTACGAGGTCGAGGAGATCCCGGCCGACATGGCCGAGCAGGTCGCCGAGTATCGCGAGAAGCTCCTCGAGACGCTGGCCGAGGCCGACGACGAGATCATGGAGAAGTACCTCGAGGGCGAGACCTTCACCGTCGAGGAGCTCGAGGCCGCGATCCGTCGCGCCACCCTGGCCGACAAGCTCAACCCGGTCCTCTGTGGCACCGCGTTCAAGAACAAGGGCGTGCAGCCCCTGCTCGACGCGGTCGTCAAGTACCTCCCGTCGCCGCTCGACATCGACGCGATCGTCGGCCACGCGCCGAACGACGAGAGCAAGGAGATCGTCCGCAAGCCCAACGACGACGAGCCCTTCTCCGGCCTCGCCTACAAGATCGCCTCCGACCCGCACCTCGGCAAGCTGATCTACGTCCGTGTCTACTCGGGCAAGCTCGAGGCCGGCACCAGCGTGGTCAACTCCGTGAACGGCAAGAAGGAGCGGATCGGCAAGGTCTACCAGATGCACGCGAACAAGCGTGAGGAGATCGCGTCGGTCGGCGCCGGCCAGATCGTGGCGGTCATGGGTCTCAAGGACACCAAGACCGGTCACACCCTGTCCGACCCGCAGAACCAGGTCGTCCTGGAGTCGATGACGTTCCCGGCCCCGGTGATCGAGGTCGCCATCGAGCCGAAGACGAAGTCCGACCAGGAGAAGCTGGGTCTCGCGATCCAGCGCCTGTCCGACGAGGACCCGACC
>JBEVFC010000316.1:0-10055 GCA_040512455.1 Nocardioides sp. | reverse complement strand
GAGCCGCCTGTCGGAATCGAACCGACGACCTATTCATTACGAGTGAATCGCTCTACCGACTGAGCTAAGGCGGCGCGTGCCCGTGGGCACGAGGGAAGAGTGTAGGGCCCGCCCGGCCGGGCGCGGAAATCAGGACCCGCAGTCCTTGTCACCGGTCGGGACGTCGCCGTCGATCAGGTACCCCTCGATCGTGTCGTCGACGCAGTCGTTGCCCATGTTGTAACCGGTGTGACCGTCCCCGTCGCGGGTGAGCAGCACCGCCGACTCCAGCTGGGAGGCCAGCGCCTGCGCCCACGTGTACGGCGTGGCCGGGTCGCGCGTCGTACCGACGACCAGGATCGGCGCGGCACCGGAGCCGTCGATCTTGATCGGGTCGGCCTCGGGCACCTTGCTGCCGCCGCAGCCGGCCAGGCCCCAGGCGAACACCCGGCCGAACGTCGGCGACGCCTTCTCGAAGGCGGCGAACTGGCCGGGGATCTTGCCGACCGGGAGCGACGTGGAGTCGTCGAGACAGTTGATCGCGTAGATCGCCTCGGAGCTGTTGTTGTCGTAGGTCCCGTCGGCGCCGCGCGAGGAGTAGAAGTCCGACAGCATCAGCAGCGTGGTGGCGTCGCCCTCGAACGCGTCCTTGAGACCGGGCGTCAGGAACGTGTCCCAGTAGTCCTTGTTGTAGAGCGGGGCGACGATGCCGTAGAACGCGTTGCCCACGGAGAGCTTGCGGTCGCCGACGGTCAGCGGCTGCGCGTCGACCTGGTCGAGGAAGGCTGTGATCCGGTCCAGAGCGGCCTGCCGGTCGTCACCGAGGAAGCACGGCGCGTCGGCGAGACAGTCGTCGACGTACGCCGTGAGCGCGGTCTGGAAGCCGGCCGCCTGCTCGATGCTGGCCTCACGGCTGCTGAGGGAGACGTCCACGGCCCCGTCGAGGACCAGCCGGCCGGCCCGGTCCGGGAACAGCTCGGCGTAGGTGGCCCCCAGCTTGGTGCCGTAGGACGCGCCGAAGTAGGTCAGCCGGTCGTCTCCGAGCACCGCGCGGACGACGTCCATGTCGCGGGCCGCCTCGCCGGTGGACACGTGCGCCGCGAGGTCGCCGCTGCGCTCGGAGCACCCGGAACCGATCTTCTTGACCCACCCGGAGAACTCGCTGACCTCGGCCGGGGTGTCCGGGTCCGGGTCGGTGGCGATGTAGGCGTCGAGGTCCTTGTCGGTCAGGCAGTCGACCGCGGTGCTGGAGCCGGTGCCGCGCGGGTCGAAGCCGATGATGTCGAATGCGTCGCGGACCGGCTTCCCGAAGGCGAAGTCGGCGTTCTTGGCGTAGTCGGTGCCGGGCGAGCCGGGGCCGCCCGGGTTGACCACCAGGTTGCCCTTCCGGTCGCCGTCGGCGGGGTTCTTCAGCAGCGCGAGCTCGATCTTCTCGCCGGTCGGGTCGTCGTAGTCGAGCGGCACGTCGATGGTCGCGCACTCGTTGCCGGCGCCGCAGGGCTCCCAGGACAGCTGCTGGTCGTAGAACGTCTGCAGCGCGGGCTCGGGCGCCTCCTGCCCGCCGGGTGAGGGGGACGGCGAGGTGTCGGCCGAGGGCGATGAGGTGGCAGGGCTGCCCAGGGTGCCGGAGCGGTCGGCGCCTCCGGCGACCTGCCAGACCGCGAAACCGCACCCGGCGAGGACCAGGAGCGGAAGGACGACCAGGACGGTCAGGCGTTTCACGGACGAGTCCCTTCGGGGAGGCGCAAAGACACCATCATGGCCTCCAGTGCCAAAGCCGCCGGGACGTTGAACTCCAGCATCTGCTCGCGGGCGGTGAAGATCGCCTCGATCCGGCGCAGGTTCTCCTCGGGCGTGGTCACCCGCACCAGCCGCTCGATGTCGCGTCGCAGCTCCTCGTTGACCAGCTCGGAGCCGGCGCCCGTGGCCACCACGATCGCGTCGCGGTAGACCGACACCAGGTCCATCAGGCCCCGGTCGACGACGTCGAGGATCCGACGCTTGGCCCGGGTCTTCTGGCCCTTCTCGAGGGAGGCCAGGGCGGGGGCGTACTCCCGCGGTCGCCGCCCGCGCTCCACCACGCCGTACGACGTGTCGAGGTCGGCCTTCTCGATGGAGTCGAGCTCGCCGGTGATCTGCTCGGCCTCCTCCTTGGCGACGTCGTGGAGGTTGGTGGCCGCGGTCATGCAGGAGCCCAGGGAGGTGAGCCCGACGGGGAGGCTGACGACGTCGCGTCGACGGCGCAGGGTGGCCTCGTCGCGGGCCAGGGCGCGGGCCCGGCCGATGTGGCCCTGGCTGGCGCGGGCGGCCAGCCAGGCCAGCGGCTCGGCCACGCCGTCGGCGCGGACGAGGTACGCCGCGACCTCGGCGGAGGTGGGCGTGGCCAGCGTGACCAGGCGGCAGCGCGAGCGGATGGTCTGGAGGACGTCCTCGACGGTCGGCGCGCAGAGGATCCAGACGGTGCGGTCGGTGGGCTCCTCGATCGACTTGAGCAGCGCGTTGCAGGCCTGGTCGGTGAGTCGGTCGGCGTCCTCGACGATGAGGATCTGCCAGCGTCTGCCGACCGGCGCCAGTGCGGCGCGACGGACCAGCTGCCGGACCTCCTCGACGCCGATGGAGAGCTTCTCGGTCCGGATCACCGACACGTCGGCGTGCGAGCCGCTGAGCACGGTGTGGCAGGCATGGCAGGTGCCGCACCCGGGGCCGTCGGGCGGCGTCTCGCACTGCAGGGCGGCGGCGAAGGCGACCGCGGCGTTGGAGCGGCCGGACCCGGGCGGCCCGGTGAACAACCAGGCCTGGCTCATGCCGTGCCCGCCGGCGGCGGTGGCCAGCGAGTCCGCGACGGTGCGCTGGCCGACGAGGGTGGTCCAGACGCTCATCGGGCGCCCTCCACCCGCCGCGCCTGGTCCAGCAGGGGCGCGACCCGGTCGCGGACCCGGCCGGCGATCTCTTCGACCGGCAGCCGCGCGTCGAGCACGAGGTAGTGGTCGGGGTCCGCGGCGGCCATCTCGCCGAACGCCTCGCGCACCCGCAGGTGGAAGTCGGCGGACTCGCCCTCGATGCGGTCGCGCTCCTCGAAGCGGCCCAGCCCGTGCTCCGGCTCGAGGTCCAGCACCACGGTCAGGTGCGGACGCAGGTCGCCGGTGGCCCAGCGGTTCAGCCAGGTCACCTCGGCGGGCACCAGGTCGCGTCCCGCGCCCTGGTAGGCGAGTGCGGAGTCGACGTACCGGTCGGTGATCACCACCTCGCCGCGCCCCAGCGCGGGCAGCACCACGGTGTCGACGTGCTCGGCCTTGTCGGCGGCGTAGAGCAGCGCCTCGGTGCGGTGGGCGAGCTCGCCGGTGGCCGGGTCGAGCACGATCTGGCGGACCTTGCGGCCCACCTGGGTGTCGCCGGGCTCGAACGTCAGCAGCACGGGGTAGCCCTCGCCCTCCAGCCACTCCCGGAGCAGGCGGGACTGCGTCGACTTGCCGGCGCCCTCACCGCCCTCGAAGCAGACGAAGACGCCGTGCGGGGACCAGATCCCTGGGTGGTCGTCGGCTGCCGGGGTCACGGCGTACACCCTAGGCGGAAGGGCGGACAGGGGCGTCGGTCAGGCCTCGGCGTCGCGCTCGCAGTCGCCGCCGGCCTCCTGCTGGGCGGCGCTGCAGTCGTCGTCGGGGAGCAGCACCACGCCGAGGGTCGCCAGCGGCACGACCAGGCACAGCAGCGCCGCGCCGAGGAGTACGACGACCCGGCTCGCCCGCAGGCAGACCCAGATCAGCAGCGCCCCGAGGGCCAGGGTGGCGGCCCAGATGATGGCCACCCCGAGGCCGCCGTCCTGCCCGCAGAGCCGGGCCTGGTCGGAGTCGGGGGCCGCGACGATGCCGGCGCCCCGGAACCCGGGGCACTGTGCGGCGAACGCGAACGCGCACGAGTAGGTCACCGCCATGGTGAGCAGCGCCGCGGTGAGCGTCACCGGCCAGCGGGCCCAGCCGGGCAGCCGGGCGCGGGAGGTGGCCATCGGCACCCTCCTCGCGCTCGCCCCCGTCAGGACTTCTTGGCGGCGGCCTTCTTGGTGGTCTTCTTGGCCGTCGACTTCTTGGCGGTCGTCTTCTTCGCCGTCGTCTTCTTCGCGCCCCGCTTGGCGGTCTTCTTCGTCGCCGGGCCCTTGGCGCGGCGCTCGGCCAGCAGCTCGGCGGCCCGCTCGAGGGTCACCGACTCCACCGAGTCGTCCTTGCGGAGGGTGGCGTTGAACTCGCCGTCGGTGACGTACTCCCCGAAGCGACCGGCCTTGACGACGACCGGCTGCCCGGAGACCGGGTCGTTGCCGAGCTCCTTGAGCGGTGCCGCGGCGGCCGCCCGGCCACGCTGCTTGGGCTGCGCGTAGATCTTCAGCGCCTCCTCGAGCGTGATCGAGAGCAGCTTGTCCTCGGAGTCGATGGACCGGCTGTCGGTCCCCTTCTTGAGGTAGGGCCCGTAGCGGCCGTTCTGGGCGGTGATCTCGACGCCCTCGGCGTCCTCGCCGACCACCCGCGGCAGCGACAGCAGCTTGACGGCGTCCTCGAGCGTCACGGTGTCCAGCGACATCGACTTGAACAGCGAACCGGTCCGCGGTCGCGCCGACTTCGGGGCGTCCTCCGGCAGCACCTCGGTGACGTACGGACCGAAGCGGCCGTTCTTGGCGACCACCGGCAGACCGCTGTCCGGGTGGACGCCCAGGTCGATCTCCTCGCCGGCGGGGTTCTCCAGCAGCTCCTTGGCCTTGGCCAGGGTCAGCTCGTCGGGCGGCAGGTCCTCGGGGACGTTGGCGCGCTTGGCCGCGGCCTCGCCGTCGTCGCCCGGGCCCTCGAGGTAGGGGCCGTACTTGCCGACGCGCAGCGAGATCCCGGAGTCCTCGCCGCCGATCGGGAACGTCGCCAGCTCCTTGGCGTCGATCTCGCCGAGGCCGTTGACCAGCGGGTGCAGGCCCTCGACGGTGTTGGAGCCGAAGTAGAACTCGCCGAGCTCGGTGACCTTGTCCTTGCGGCCGCCGGCGATGTCGTCGAGGACGTCTTCCATGGAGGCGGTGAACTCGTAGGACACCAGCCGGCTGAAGTGGTCCTCCAGAAGCCGGGTCACCGAGAACGCCAGCCAGGCCGGCACCAGCGCGGTGCCCTTCTTGTAGACGTAGCCGCGGTTGAGGATGGTGCCGATGATCGAGGCGTACGTCGAGGGGCGGCCGATCTCGCGGTCCTCGAGCTCCTTGATCAGCGTGGCCTCGGTGAACCGCGACGGGGGCTTGGTCTCGTGCCCGTCCGCGGACAGCGACGCCGCGGTGACCCGGTCGCCCTCGGCCAGCGCCGGCAGACGGGTCTCCTGGTCGTCGCGGGCTGCGGAGTCGTCGGTGCCCTCGACGTAGGCCTTCAGGAAGCCGTGGAAGGTGATCACCCGGCCGGACGCGGAGAACACCACGTCCTCGCCGGCGGTCGCGGCACCGCCGAAGCGGATCGAGACCGACTGGCCGGCCGCGTCGCGCATCTGTGAGGCGACGGTGCGCATCCAGATCAGCTCGTAGAGGCGGAACTGCTCGCCGGTCAGGCCGGTCTGCGCGGGGGTCCGGAACTGCTCGCCGGCCGGCCGGATCGCCTCGTGCGCCTCCTGGGCGTTCTTGACCTTGGAGGTGTAGGTCCGCGGGCTGTCGGGGAGGTACTCCGCGCCGTACAGCTCCCGGACCTGGTCACGGGCGGCACCGATCGCCGCGCTCGAGAGCGTGGTCGAGTCGGTACGCATGTAGGTGATGAAGCCGTTCTCGTAGAGGCGCTGGGCGACCGACATGGTCACCGAGGCGCTCATCCCGAGCTTGCGGCTGGCCTCCTGCTGGAGGGTGGTGGTGCGGAACGGCGCGTAGGGAGACCGCTTGTAGGGCTTCGCCTCCACCGAGCGGACGTCGTACGTCGTGTCCCGCAGGCCGGAGGTGAGCTCCTCGGCGCGGCGCCGGTCGAGGTGGACGATGCCGTCGGTCTTCTTGAGCTGGCCGTCCTGGCCGAAGTCGGAGCCACGGGCCACCCGGGCGCCGTCGACGGAGTAGAGCCGGGCCGGGAACATCCGCTGCTCGTGCGTCGAGCCGGCGTCGAAGGTGCCCTCGAGGTCCCAGTACGACGCCGCGGTGAATCGCATCCGCTCGCGCTCACGGTCGACGACCAGCCGGGTGGCCACGGACTGGACGCGGCCGGCGGACAGGCCGCTCATGACCTTGCGCCACAGCACCGGGCTGACCTCGTAGCCGTAGAGGCGGTCGAGGATCCGGCGCGCCTCCTGGGCCTCGACGAGGTCCATGTCGAGCTCGCGCGGGCTGGCGACCGCGGCGGTGATGGCCGGCTTGGTGATCTCGTGGAAGACCATCCGGTGCACGGGGATGTTCTTGGGCTTCAACTCGTCGAGGAGGTGCCAGGCGATCGCCTCGCCCTCGCGGTCCTCGTCCGTGGCGAGGTAGAGCTCGTCGGCGTCCTTGAGCAGGCCCTTGAGCTTGGAGATGTGGCTCTTCTTGTCCCGCGGGACGACGTAGTAGGGGGTGAACCCGTCGTCGACGTCGACCGCGAGCCGGCCCCACGGCTTGTCCTTGATCTTCGCCGGGGTGTCCGCGGCGTTGTTCGGGAGATCGCGGATGTGGCCGATCGAGGACTCGACGACGTACCCGTCACCGAGGTACCCCGCGATGGTGCGGGCCTTGGCGGGCGACTCGACGATGACCAGCTTGTGTGCCACGAACTTCTCCTGCTCCCTGCTCTCGCTCGGCGGATCGGGACGTCCCGTGCCGCGCTGGCGGCTTACGGTAGCGCGTCCCGGCAACGGGTCCCGCCCCGGAATCCCACCGTGACCGTCTCACGCTCACGTGGTGGACTTGACCTCATGATGATCCGCCCCGCCGAGCTGGCCGCGATCCGGCGCGGAGAGATCGATCTCGCGTTCCGCCGCTGGGACCGGCCGCGGGTGCGGGTGGGCACCCGGATGCGCACCGGCGTCGGCGTTCTCGAGGTGACCTCGGTGGAGAGGGTCGCCGCCTCGTCGCTCACCGCAGCCGACGCCCGGCGGGCCGGCGCCACCTCGGTGAAGGCGCTCCGCGAGGCGCTCGCGCACCGCACGGACGTGCCGGTCTTCCGGGTGGGGCTGCGGTACGCCGGCGCGGACCCCCGCGAAGCGCTCCGGGAGACGATTCCCGACGCCGAGGAGCTGGGCACGCTCCGGGCGTGGCTGGACCGCCTCGACGCCGCGGCGCCGTACGGACCCTGGACGCGGAGCACGCTGGCGCTGATCGGCCGCAACCCGGGGCGGCGAGCGCCGGACCTGGCCGCCGAGGTGGGCCGGGAGACACCGGAGTTCAAGAAGGACGTGCGAAAGCTCAAGGAGAAGGGCCTGACCCAGTCGCTCGACATCGGCTACCTGCTGTCGCCGCGCGGGGCCGCGGTCCTCGGCGACCCGACCGTCGTGGCGACCGTCCGCAGGGGGACGCCGCTGCCCAAGGTCGGAGCCCCGGCCTCGCGGGCCCTCACCGCCGCCGGGATCACCACGCTCGAGGAGCTGGCCGCGCGCACCGAGGCCGAGGTGGCGGCGCTGCACGGGGTCGGGCCGTTCGCGCTCGGTCGCCTGGCGGACGCCCTGGTCGCGGCCGGCCTGTCGTACGGGGACTGATCAGCCCAGCTCGAGGAAACCCTCGGTCACCAGCTCCCGCACCACCGGCAGGTACGTCGTCCGGGTCCCGGCCGGGTCGATCTCGAGCAGGCCGGACAGCGCACCGAGGATCGCATCGACGCTGAGGTCCCCGTCGCAGGCGCCCACCAGCGCCGCCTCCACGGTGTCCACGGTCCGGCCCCGGCGGAGGCCGCGCTGCTGGCGCAGCACGATGTGCTCGGGGTCCTCGGCGCCGGGCTCCCCGACGGTCTCCTGGCGTACGTCGGGGCGCGCGACGAGGTGCCGGGCGGCCAGCGCGTCGTCGTCGAGGGCCCTCAGGTCGCCGACCGCACGGCCCCAGCCGGCGATCGTGGGCGCGATCGGCTGCTCCACGTCGTAGGGCCACTCCTCGCAGCGCACCTCGGGCCGCTCGGTGTCCGTGCGCCGGAGGTTGACCCAGCCGAAGCCGACCGCCTCGATGCGCTGCTCCTCGAACCAGGCGAGCCAGGTGTCGTAGCGGCGCACGTAGTCGGCACCGCCCTGCATGCCGGCGTCCTTCAGCCACAGCTCGACGTACGTCGCCGGGTCGACGACCTCGCGCTGCACGATCCACGCGTCGCACCCGTCCAGCCAGCCGGTGAGCCGCTCGTCCCACGGGCGGCCGCGCTCGACCACCCAGTTGGCCAGCACCTGGCACCAGCCGCCGGGGGTGAGGTGGCCGGGGGCGGCGCGGACGATGTCCTCGACAACGCGGTCGCCGGGGAGGCCGGAGTCGCGGTAGACGAGGCGCTCGCCGGTGGCCGGCGAGATCACGAACGGCGGGTTGGTGGCGATCAGGTCGAAGGTCTCCCCCGCGACCGGGGCGAAGAACGAGCCGTCGCGGACCTCGATGTTGTCGGCGCCGTTGAGGAGAGCGTTGATGCCGGCGATCCACAGCGCGCGGACGTTGACGTCCGTGGCCACCACCTCGCGGCTGTGGCCGGCCAGGTGCAGCGCCTGGACACCGCAGCCGGTGCCGAGGTCGAGGGCGCGGCCGACCGGCTCGCGGATGGTGAGCCGGGCCAGGGAGGAGGAGGCGGCGCTGATGCCGAGCACGTGGTCGGTACCGACCCGGTTGGGGGCGCCGTCCAGGCCGGGGGTCAGGTCGCTGACCACCCAGAGGTCGGTGTCGTCCTCGGAGTACGGGCGGCAGTCGAGACGGGCGGCGACCTCGCCGACGCTCCGCTCGAGCAGGCCCTCGGCGCACAGCGCGTCGACCAGGTCGGGGAGCGCCGCCTCGGCGGCGGCCAGCGGGACCGGGTGCTGGAGCAGGAAGAGCCGGGCCAGCGTCTCGACCGGCGACCCTCCGCCGGTACGGCGCATCCCGGGCACGGTCTCGTTGCGCGAGAGGGCGGCGTGGGCCTCGGCGCCGAGCGCGGCCGCCACCCCGGCGTAGGTGTAGTCCGCCGCCACCAGGGCGTCGCGGAACCGGCGGGCGACGTCGCTGTTCATGCGGTGATCCTCGCACTCGTCATGTCGCGCCGGCCCACGCGCCGGCACCCATGACACGTGCGGGCCCTGGGGGTGGCCCGCGAACGCCGAAGCGGCGCCCGTGGGTGACCACGGACGCCGCTTCGGTGTGTCTTCGCTCAGGCGGTCGTGTGGTTCCCGACCGGCTGGCCGTCGCCGATCGACACCTCGCGACGCTTGGAGATGATCACCGCGACCGCGATGATCGCGACCGCGACCAGCGCGATGGTGATGCGCAGGACGTCGTTCTGGTCGTCACCGACGCTCATCGACACCACGGCGCTGGCGATCAGCAGCGAAACCAGGTTCATCACCTTGATCAGCGGGTTGATCGCCGGGCCGGCGGTGTCCTTGAACGGGTCACCGACGGTGTCGCCGATGACGGTGGCGGCGTGGGCGTCGGAGCCCTTGCCGCCGTGGTTGCCGTCCTCGACGAGCTTCTTGGCGTTGTCCCAGGCACCACCGGAGTTGGCCAGGAACACCGCCATCAGGGTGCCGGTGCCGATCGCACCGGCGAGGAACCCGGCCAGGGCGGTGGCACCGAGACCGAAGCCGACCGCGATCGGGGCGAGCACCGCCAGGATCCCCGGCGTGATCAGTTCACGCAGGGAGTCCTTGGTGACGATGTCGACGACCTTGCCGTACTCCGGACGACCGGTGCCCTCCATGATCCCGGGGATCTCGCGGAACTGGCGGCGGACCTCGTAGACCACCGCGCCAGCTGCCCGGGCCACCGCGTTGATGGCCAGCCCGGAGAACAGGAAGACCACGGCCGAACCGAGGAGCACGCCGACCAGCACGGCCGGGTTGAACACCGCGAAGCTGAGCAGGCTCGTCTCCTCGGCGGTCGGGCGAGCCTCGACCACCGCCTCGGCGACCGAGGTCGCGTAGGAGCCGAACAGCGCGGTGGCGGCGAGGACGGCGGTCGCGATCGCGAT
>JBEVFC010000315.1:0-8629 GCA_040512455.1 Nocardioides sp. | reverse complement strand
TCGAGCCGGCCGCGGTGGGGTGGAAGGTCGGCTGGGCGTTGTGCCAGGTGCTGGCGCCGGTGGTCGAGTAGCGGGCGTGACCGATGGCCAGGAAGCCCTTGAGCGCCTCGAGCGTGGACTCGTCGAAGACCTGGGACACCAGGCCCATGTCCTTGTAGACGAGGATCTGCCGGCCGTTGCTGACCGCGATCCCCGCCGACTCCTGCCCGCGGTGCTGCAGCGCGTAGAGGCCGAAGTAGGTGAGCTTGGCGACGTCCTCGCCCGGGGCCCAGACGCCGAAGACGCCGCAGGCGTCCTGCGGTCCCTGGTCCTGGGGGTCGAGGGCGGTGGTGAGTCGACCGTCGCCACCTCGTCGGGTGTTGCCGGACTGTGCACTGCTGGACTGGGGCACGGAACGAGTCTAGAGGGGCGCGGGCCAGACGACGATTCAGGCAGCGATACTTCCCATTTCGTGAACACGGAGGACGCGCTTCCCCCACAATGGACGGCGGGGAGCGGGTAGCCTGAGTCGGCAGACCTCGGGGAGAGAATAGTGAGCTTCGAAGAGACTCCGGACACGGGCCTCCGACTCGACGAGATCATGTCAGGTGCATGGTCCCAGGCGGAGTTGGTCGACGCGTTGCAGGAGATTGCGGACGGCGTGTACGGCGTCGTCGGCTTCGGCGTTGCCGCGATCTCCGTCCTCCGCGACAACGACGAGCTCGAGATCGTCGCCGTCTCCGGCAACGCGGACGCCCGTGAGGAGCTCCTCGGCAAGCGCCGGGCGCTGAGCACCCTCGAGGCGGACATCGCGATGGCCGACTGGTGGGGCCCGCTCTGCTTCGTCCCCGAGGAGCGCGTGGTCGACCGCCTGGAGGACCCGGGCTGGGTCCCCGACGTCACCCCCGTCGACGACGTCAACGCCTGGAAGCCGCTCGACTTCCTCTTCTCCCCGCTCCGCGACGACGTCGGCGACCCGGTCGGTGTGCTCGCGGTGGACCTGCCCGCCGACGGCCTCCGCCCCGACGAGGACCGGCAGCGCCTGCTCCAGCGGTACGCCGAGTACTCCGCCAAGGCGGTCAACGCGCTGCTCGCCCGGGAGCGGCTCACCGAGCGGCTGCGTCTTGCCGAGACGGCCCGCTCGATCGTCCGCACCGCCAGTGCCCAGCTCAACCTCGACCGGATCCTGGCCGACTGCCAGGCCGCGATCGTGGAGGGGTTCGGCGCCCAGGGCCTCTGGATCCAGACCTTCGACGACATCGACACCAAGGAGAGCGGCGTCGTCTTCTCCAGCGCCGGCGAGGGCGTGGTGCTTCCCGACGGGATGGTCGCGGTCGCCCACGAGTCGGCGCGGTCCCTGTGGGATGCCCAGCGCGTGGTCATCACCACCCGGCGCCGCCCGCCGTCCTCCCACGACCCCCTCTCCGAGGACGACCGCGGCCGGATCCTCGACTTCCTCGACTCGATCGGCATCGGCTCGATGCTGTTCGTCCCCCTCGGGGCCGGCCCGGAGTGCCTGGGCTGCCTGGCGCTGACCCGCACCGAGGACGGACCCGAGTGGACCCAGGTCGAGGCCGACGCCGCCCTCGACATCGGCCACGACCTCGGCCGCGCGGTCCTGAACGCCCGGCTCTTCGAGCGCGAGAAGAGGCTCCTCCAGGAGATGCGTGAGCTCGACAGCTACAAGTCGCAGCTGATCAAGACCGTCTCCCACGAGTTCAAGAACCCGCTCACCTCGATCGTCGGCCACCTCGAGCTGCTCGAGTCCGTCGAGCTCGACCCGATGGAGGGTCGCTCGCTCGAGGTCATCGCCCGCAACACCGGCCGCCTCCAGCGCCTGGTCGCGGACATGCTGGTGCTCTCCAGCGTCGGCGACCCCAACCGCCCGCTCGAGGCCAGACCGATCGACCTGCGCGACGTCATCGACGACGTCATCGAGATCGTCGGCGTGCAGGCCGAGGCCAAGGCGATCAAGATCGCCGTCGACGCACCCAACGAGCCGGTCTGCGCGGCCGGCGAGCGCGACGAGATCGAGCGGCTCTGCGTCAACCTCATCAGCAACGCGGTGAAGTACTCCCCCGAGGACTCCGAGGTCTCCGTGCACCTCGAGCGCCGTGCCGACACCGTGCTGCTCTCCGTGACCGACAAGGGCCTCGGCATCTCCCACGGGGACCAGGCCCGGCTCTTCGACGAGTTCTTCCGCTCCAGCAACCCCGAGGCCACCCAGCGCCCGGGCACCGGCCTGGGCCTGGCGATCGTCAAGCGGATCGTCGACCGCCACGCGGGCGAGATCGTGGTGCGCTCCGAGATGGGCCGGGGCAGCACCTTCGAGGTCCGCCTGCCGGCCTGCGACTGATCACATCTGCTCGGCGCCCTCCCGGATCGCCTCGCGGATGCGGGTGTAGGTGCCGCACCGGCAGATGTTGCGGATCGTGTCGAGGTCGGCCTCGGTCACCTCGCGGCCCTCACGCCGTACCTTCTTGACGAGCGCGACCGCCGCCATGATCTGGCCGGGCTGGCAGTAGCCGCACTGCGGCACGTCCCGGTTGAGCCAGGCCTCCTGCATCGGGTGCAGCCCGTGCTCGCCGCGCTCGCCGGCCGGCACCTCCTTCGGCAGCCCCTCGATGGTGGTCACCGTGTCGGTCGGGTCGAGCTGGCCCACCGGTACGGCGCACGGGTTGAACGCCTTGCCGTTGATGTGGGACGTGCAGGCCTTGCACACGTTGATGCCGCAGCCGTACTTCGGGCCCGTGACACCGAGCAGGTCACGGATCACCCAGAGGAGCCGGACGTCGTCGGCGACGTTCACGGACACCGTCTTGCCGTTCAGGACGAAGGTCTGACGAGGCATGGTGGTTCTCCCTCAGTAGGTGAGCTTGAGGCCGTTGGTGGGCGACTGCGGGATCGGCGGCACCGTGGGCTTCGGACGGAACGCGAGCGGGTCGCGGTGGTTCACCGGGAAGTACGTCGGGTCGGTCCCGGTGGCCCGGGCGTAGGCGCAGGCGACCGCGGCGAACGTCGCCGCCACCCCGGCCTCACCGGCACCGCCGGGCTGACCGCTCTCGGAAGGCACCACGACCACGTTCACGATCGGCGGGGTGTTCCACTGCCGGGTGTAGAAGTAGTTGTCCCAGCTGGCCTCGAGGAAGTGGCCGTCGTCCAGGTGCAGGCTCGAGGTCAGGGCCAGCGCGATGGCGTCGTTGATGCCGCCCTGCATCTGGGCCTCCAGCCCGCGCGGGTTGACCACCAGCCCGGCGTCGATCGCGAACGTCACCTTGGTGACGCGGGGTCCGGTGACGGCGTCGCGGATGTCGCGGTCGACGGTCCGCGGACGGCAGTCGATCTCCACGAGCGCGGCGCTGGCGCCCTTGTACTCCTTGTGGATCGCGATGCCCTGCGCGGTGCCGGCCGGCATCACCCGGCCCCAGTGGCCCTCCTTCGCGACCGTCTCCAGGACGGTGCGGACCCGCTTGTTGCGCAGGAACGACCGCCGGAACTCGTAGGCGTCCTTGCCCATCGCCCTGGCCAGCCGGTCGACCACCAGCTCGGCGGCGGCCCGCACGTCGGGCGAGTAGATGTTGCGCATGCTGCCCGTGTTGAACCGGTCGTCGGACTCGGTGAGTGTCTGGGTCACCGCCCCGAAGTCGTAGGGGATCTCCTGGGTGAGCCCGAAGATCGTCTCCGCGAACCCGAGGTTGCCCAGCCCGGCCGGCAGGTCGGCGGCCCGGGCGGTGAGGATCTCGCCCAGCCCGTGCCGGAAGTCGGTCTCGATGCTGGTGTGCGACTGGGTGAAGGTGAGCACCTCGTTGCCGATGTACGTCGCCCGGATGCGCGAGGTGGCCATCGGGTGCGCCCGCCCGACGCGGGCGTCGTCTGCCCGGTGCCACATCAGCTTCACCGGCTTGCCCATCTTCTGGGAGATCTTCGCGGCCTCCAGGGCGCCGTCGAAGAACAGCCGCCGACCGAACGAGCCGCCGGCGGTGACCACGTTGACCGTGACCGCGGCGTCGGGCAGGCCGAGCGCCTCGGCGATCCGCTGCTGGGCAACGATCGGCGACTTGAGCCCGGCCCAGACCTCGGCGCGGTCGGGGCGCACGTCGGCGATCGCCGAGTTGGTGTCCATCGGGGAGTTGCTGCGGAAGTAGAACGTGATGTCCGCCTCGACGGTCTTCGCCAGCGGGTTGGCCGGCACCGACGGGAGCGGGATCTCGGCGGCCCTCAGCCCGGCCAGTACCGAGGCGTCGTCCTCGCCGGCCACCGAGCCGGGGTTCCACTCGACGTCCAACGCGCGCACGGCGTCGATGCACTGCCCGAAGGTGCGGGCACGCACGGCGACGCCGGTGTCGACGCTCACCACGTGGGTGACCCCGGGCATGGCCAGGACCCGGCCGCGGTTGCGGACCCGCTGGGGGGTGCCGTTGAGCGTGGGCGCCCGGCAGACCATCGTCGGCAGCGCGCCCGTCACGTCGAGGTCGGTGGTGAACTCCTTGCGCCCGGTGACCGCGGCGAGCGCGTCCACCCGGTTGCGCGGGGTGCCGATCACCGCGAACTCGGCGGTGTCCTTCAGCTCGACCTCGACCGCCCGGGTGGTGGGGCTGCCCGCCCGCGCCGCCAGCTCGCCGTACGTCACGGACGAGCCGTCGGGTGCGGTGACCACACCGTTCTTGGACTCCAGGAGCTCGACGCTGTCGCCGAGCACGATGGCGGCGGCGTCGAGCAGGGCGCCCTTGGCGATCGCGGCGGCGACCCGGATCGGGGTGTACGTCGAGATCGTGGTGTTGGAGCCACCGGTGAGCTGGTTGAAGAGCAGCTCGGGGCGGGCGGGGGCGAGGGTGACCCTCACCTTCTCCAGCGGCAGGTCGAGCTCCTCGGCGATCAGCATCGCCGTGGACGTGGTGATGCCCTGGCCCACCTCGGCACGGGGCAGCGCGAAGGACGCGGTGCCGTCCTCGTGCACGGTCACGGTGATCAGGTTCGCCGTCGGGCGGCAGGAGTCGGTGAGCGCGTCGTTGAGGTCGTAGAGCTCGGCGGGCTGCGGGCCGGTCGGGATCCGCGCGGCCGCGGGCTCGGCGAGACCGAGGTCGGCGGCCGCCACCAGGGTGGCGCCGCCCATCACGAAGCCGAGGAAGCGGCGCCGTCCCAGGCGGAACGCGCCGGCCGTCTGCTCCGCCTGCGGATGCTGCTGGTCGTGCTGCTGGTTCTGCGGGAGCGCGGACATGCGAGTTCCTCCAGGTCGCTTCCACTGCGGACCGGGGTCCGCAGTTGCTCCCTCCCTGACAGCAAGACTGTCACAGTCGTTGCGTCAGGCCAACCCGCGCGCTCGCGTCCTGAGACGCGGGCTCAGAGGTTCTGCAGCAGCAGCGCCTCCGCGACGCAGACCCGCTCGAACTCCGCCAGGTGCAACCCCTCGTTGGCGCCGTGGGCACGGGTGTCCGGGTCCTCGACGCCGGTCACCAGCACGCTGGCCTGCGGGAACGCCTCCAGGAACGCGGCGATGAACGGGATCGACCCGCCCACGCCCATGTCGACCGGCGGGGTGCCGTCCCAGGCCTGCCGGAACGCGTCGCGCGCCACGTCGTACGCCGCGCCGGTGGCGTCGATGGCGATGGGCTCGCCGGTGTCGACCACCGTGAAGGCGAGCTCGGCGCCCCAGGGCAGGTGCTCCTCGAGGTGGGTGCGCAGCCGGGCGACGGCGTTCTCGGTGGTGTCGCCGGGGGCGATCCGCATCGAGATCCGGGCCCGGGCGGCGGGCACCAGGGTGTTGCTCGCGCCGGCGACCTTGGGCGCGTCCAGCCCGGTGATGCTCAGCGACGGCTTGGTCCAGAGGCGCTCGACGACGGAGCCGGAGCCGATCCAGCGGATGCCGGGTACGGCGCCGGACTCGGCCCGGAGCCGCTGCTCGGGGTACTCCACGTCGGCGGCCGGGCCGGAGTGCAGGCCGGCGACCGCGACGTTGCCCTGGTCGTCGTGCAGGCTGGCGATCAGCCGGCTGATGGTCATCAGCGAGTCGGGCACCAGGCCGCCCCACATGCCGGAGTGCACCGCGTGGGTGAGGGTGCGGACCTCGATGTCGGCGCGGACCAGCCCGCGGAGGCTGGTGGTCAGCGCGGGGACGCCGATGTCCCAGTTGCCGGAGTCGGCGATGACGATGACGTCGGCCTCGAGCTCGGCCTTGTACTCGTCGAGGAACGCTTCGAGCGAGTCCGAGCCGACCTCCTCCTCGCCCTCGATGAACATGGTGACGCCGACCGGGAGGTCGTCGCCGAGGACCCGGATCGCGGCCAGGTGGGCGATGATGCCGGCCTTGTCGTCCGCGGCGCCGCGACCGTAGAGGCGGTCACCGCGCTCGGTCGGCTCGAACGGCGCGGAGTCCCAGTCGGCGTGGTCGTTCTCCGGCTGCACGTCGTGGTGCGCGTAGAGCAGCACCGTGCGGGATCCGGGCGGACCGGCCTTCTTGGCCACCACTGCGGGAGCGCCGCCGTCGGCGCTCAGGATCTGGGTGTCGAAACCCTCGGCCGCGAACAGGTCCCGCACCGCCTCGGCGCTGCGCTGCACCTCGCTGGCCCGCTCCGGGTCGGCGCTCACGGACTCGATCCGGACCAGGTCCTCGAGGTCCTTGCGGAGGCCGGGCATGATCTCGCGCACCTTGGCGCGCAGCTCCTCGATGCTCATGGGCCGACCCTAGCGAGGCGGTCGGCTCAGGTCAGCGGGAGGTACGGCGTGAGGTCGGCGCGCTCGCCCGACGCGAGGACCTTGCCGGACGCCTCGGCCTCGGCCCAGGTCAGGGTGCCGGTGGCCAGCGCGATCCACGTCTCGGCGTCGGTCTCGACCACGGCGGGCGGGGTGCCGCGCTTGTGCCGGACGCCCGGGATCACCTGGACCGCGGAGTATGGCGGCACCCGGACCTCGACGGAGTTCCCGGGTGCGCGGTCGCCGAGCACCGCGAGGAAGTGCTTGGTGAGCAGCTTGAGGTCGGCGCGCTGCGCCCCGAAGCCGCGCAGGCGCGACAGTGCGTCGGCGACCTCGGCGGGATCGGCGGGGCGCAGGCGGGCCGGACTCATCGGTGGGACTACTCGCTGGGGCTCGGGCTGGGCGAGCTGCCCTGCTCCGCGCAGGCGGTCTGCGTGTACGTGAGCAGGTCCTCGACCTGGTTGTCCTGGGTGTCGGTGATGTTCTTCTCGACCTCGGCGTTGGACTCGTACTTCCCGACCAGCTCCAACACCACGTCGTAGCCCTTGCCGGCCTCGTCGGGGGCGTCCTCGGGGAGGCCGGCGGACTCGAGGTCGTCGGCCGCCTGCTGGACCGCGGCCCAGTCGTCGCCGGCGGCGGCGTCGGCGAACTTCGAGATCGCGGTGCAGAAGTCCTCGGTGCTGGACGCGGTCTTGCGCTCGGGCTCCTTGGACGAGTCGTCCTTGGAGTCGTCGCCGCACCCGGCGGCGAGGACGAGCAGGAACAGGGCGGCAGCAACGGACTTCATGCTCCCCAACCTATCCGCCGGCCCGCGCAAACCGTGCCGCGGTGCGGGTCAGCAGGTCCGTGAGCTCCGTCGGCGACTCCACCTCGAAGTCGGCCTCGAGCTGAGCCAGCACCATCACCGGCCACTCCAGCGCGTCGACGTTCATCTCCAGGACACAGCCGCCGTCGACCGGCTCGACGCTCCCCCAGCGTCCCACCGCGCGGGCGACCAGCTCGGCGTCGGTCGCCACGCGCACCCGTACGGCGTACCGCTGGGGCATGCCGCGGATGCCGGCCTGGACGAAGCTCACCGCGTCCTCGGCGGGCAGCTCGCGGGGGCGGAACCGCTGGCCGGTGGTGGCCGGGGCGGAGATCCGGTCGACCCGGAACGAGCGCCAGTCCTGGCGGTCGCGGTCGTAGGCGACGAGGTACCAGCGCCGCCCCAGCGAGACCAGCCGGTGCGGCTCGACCCGGCGGTCGGTCGGCTCCGCTCCGCGCGCGGTGTAGCCGAAGGTGAGCGGCTCGTCGTCGCGGCAGGCCTGCGCCAGCGTGGTCAGCACGGTGGCGTCGACGGTGGGGCCGTCCCCCCAGACGACGTTCTCGGTCTGGGAGCGCAGGGCGTCCATCTGGCGGCGGAGCCGCGGCGGCATCAGCGCGATCACCTTGGTGAGCGCCTGGACGGAGGTCTCCTCCATCCCGCTGACCGCGCCGGACGCGGCGGTGCGCAGCCCGACCGCGATCGCCACCGCCTCCTCGTCCTCGAGGAGCAACGGGGGCAGCGACCCGCCGGCGCGCAGCTGGTAACCGCCGGCGACGCCGCGCACCGCGTCGACGGTGTAGCCGAGCTCCCGCAGCCGGTCGATGTCGCGGCGCAGGGTGCGGGGACTGACCTCGAGCCGGTCCGAGAGCTCCGAGCCCGGCCAGTAGCGGTGGGTCTGCAGCAGCGAGAGCAGGCGCAGCATCCGGGCGCTGGTGTTCATGGTCCCCAGAATAATCACCATTGCGGACAGGAACTGACCTGAAGAGTTCCTAGCGTGGGCCCATGAGCGAACCCACCCACCAGACAGGTCCGGTGATCCGGACACAGGGACTGACGCGGCACTTCACGCGGCACAAGAAGACCGTGGAGGCGGTCCGCGGCCTCGACCTCGAGATCGGCGCCGGCGAGCTGGTCGCGTTCCTCGGCCCCAACGGC
>JBEVFC010000041.1:0-10123 GCA_040512455.1 Nocardioides sp. | reverse complement strand
ACAGCCGCACCTCCCGAAGCAGCCACTTCCCGCTGCCCAACCAACGTTGATCGATAAGCAGGGCAAGTTCTGCCGACTCTCGCCAGGCCGTCGCAGAGAGGACGAAGGCCTCGCCGGAGTCAGTCGCGTCTTGAAGGTCGTCGAGGACACCAGAGAGGCTGTACTGACGCTGCCGCAGTTCATCCCCGCTGAAGGGCGCGGGTCCCTCGTTCAGCGCTGTCCGCGCCGCCTCCTGGAGTGAACGAGTGTCAGCGCTCGCTGTCAGGGCGATTCCCTCACCGATCAACTTGTCCAGCACGGGCCTCCGGTCGCTGCGCCCCTTCTCCACCCACCGTTGCAGGGCCACCGGTCCGTAGACGAACGCTTCAACCAGCTGCCCTTCGTACCTCATCGTCTCCACGTAGGAAACGTCCGCCCTCGCCTCGGGAAGGACCACGAGAAGATCCAGATCGGAGGTCTTGGTTGCAGTGCCTGCGGCAGCACTGCCGCCGAGGAAGGCGGCAACCGCCTGCGGGAACCGCTCATTCACCAGGCTGCGGGCTCTGCCCACGAAGTCCGTCACGGCGCCAGTGTGCCCACCTGAGTCGTTCAGCCGACAGACGCTCGCTCATCGGCACCGAGCGACCAGCGCATGAGCGGGCGTCCAGGGGCGGCGATGGACTCGTTCTGCCGTTCACCGATCATGAACCTCATGGAGGACCAGCAGGCACCGCAGTCGGCCGAGGGTGAGGCGAAGGTCATCACGCTCTGCGGCTCGACCAAGTTCGAGGCTGAGTTCGCGGAGGTCAACCAGCGGCTCACGATGGAAGGTTGCGTCGTGATCAGCCTCGGAATGTTCAGCCTCCCCGATCTGCCGGACTACGACTGGACAGCCGACAGCTCGGACCTGAGAGGGCGGCTCGGCGGCGTGCACCTCCAAAAGATTCGTATGGCTGACGAGGTGTACATCGTGGATCCGGACGGCTACATAGGTGAGTCAACCCGACGGGAGATTGCCTACGCGGAGTCGCTCGGCAAGCCGGTTCGGTATCTGAGTCGCGAGCGCCGGGGCGTGGACCTCAGCGAGAAGGAGCTCACAGCGGCCCCGGGCGGGGCCGCAAGGTCGGTGGTCCGGACGTGACCCGCGCTCTGGTCTGTTGAGAGGGAACAGAGCTAGCCCTTGGTGCTCTTCTTCGCGGGGGCCCGCTTGGTGGTCGTCTTCTTGGCCACCGTGCGTTTGCGAGGCGTCGTTTTGGCTGCAGAGCGGCGGCGGGGCGCTGTCTGCTTCGTCTGCGCGGCCTGCTCGACGTCTTGGGTCGCCTTGGCCGCTGCCAGGGCCGCTTCGGCCTTGGCCAGCTTGTCCTGTCGCTTCTGCTGCGCCTGGAGGTTCTCGGAGAGCTCGTTCTCCGCGTCATTGCGGTCCTGCTCGGCAGCATCAGCCAGCTTCCGGGCGTTCTTTGTCTCCCTGGCCAGGCGCTTGGCCCGCTTGTCGGCCAGCTTCAAGGCGGATTCGAGGCGTCGGCGCTCCCGCTCGGCCTCGTTGCTGGCCTTCGTTGTCGTGTCGAGCCGCTGCTGAGTAAGTTCCACGACGGTGCTCGCCTGCTCGAGCTTCTGCGTCTGCTTGGTGACTCGCTGCTCAAGCAGTTCCATGTTCTCGGACACGGTGTCGCCCTCCCACGGATTAGTTGATCGAATAGATGGACCGACAAACAGCGGGCAATTGCCCCGTGTTGGTTCCTTACCCATTTTCGCAACGGATTCTCGCGACCGCCTGAAGAGAGTTCGTGCTCCTCGAAACGCGCGTGCGCAACGGTGATCGGCTGGGAGTGGGAACCCGGTCTAGGGGTACGTGGCGGGCACAACAACGAGGTAGGAGTTGCCCATGGCCCGTCAGGCGCGTGACCGTGACATCGACGAGCGCGACGTGGAGGCGCACGGACAGAAGCATGCGGCCGCCGGGCTCACCGCTGTTGCGGTCTCCCTGAAGCGCTCGCTGCAGCAGATGGGCCCCACCCGGACTGCGAAGACGCTGACGAAGCTGAACCAGACCGACGGGTTCGACTGCATGTCGTGTGCCTGGCCCGACCCGGAACACCGGCACACGGCCGAGTTCTGCGAGAACGGCGCGAAGGCGGTGGCCGAGGAGGCCACCAAGGAGCGCGTGGGCCGGGAGTTCTTCGAGCAGTACTCCGTCGAGGAGCTGGCCGGCTACACCGACTACTGGCTGGGCAAGCGCGGCCGGATCACCGAGCCGATGGTGCTGCGCGAGGGAGCGACGCACTACACCCCGATCAGCTGGCACGATGCCTTCGCCCTGGTGGGCGAGCGGCTGCGGGCGCTGGACAGTCCCGACGAGGCGGTCTTCTACACCTCGGGACGTGCCTCCAACGAGGCCGCGTTCACCTACCAGCTCTTCGCCCGGGCGCTCGGGACCAACAACATGCCCGACTGCTCGAACATGTGCCACGAGTCCACGTCGATCGGGCTCCAGGAGGCCATCGGCATCGGCAAGGCCAGCGTGACGATCCAGGACGTGTACGACGCCAGGCTGATCGTCATCATGGGCCAGAACCCCGGCACCAACCACCCGCGGATGCTGACCGCACTGGAGAGGGCCAAGAAGAACGGCGCCAGGATCCTGGTGGTCAACCCGCTCAAGGAGGCGGGATCCGTCCGCTTCCGCAACCCCCAGAACGCCCGGGGGATCACCGGCGTCGGCACGGAGCTCGCGGACCTGCACCTCCCGGTGCGCATCAACGGCGACCTGGCCCTCCTGCAGGCCATCGGGTCCCTGCTCCTGGAGTGGGGCTGCGTCGACCAGGACTTCATCGAGCGGCACACGGTCGGCTTCGAGGACTGGGCCAAGCGCCTGGGCGAGCTGGACTGGAGCGCCGTCGAGCGGGCCACGGACCTGAGCCGCGCCCAGATCGAGGAGGCCGCTGGCATGTTCCGCGACTCCACGGCCACCGTCCTGTGCTGGGCGATGGGCATCACCCAGCACCGCAACGCGGTCGCCACCGTCAGGGAGATCACCAACGTCGCCCTGCTGCAGGGCAACATCGGTCGGCCCGGAGCCGGCCTGTTCCCGGTGCGCGGGCACTCCAACGTCCAGGGCGACCGGACGATGGGCATCTGGGAGCGCCCGCCGGAGCACTTCCTCGACGCGATCCAGAAGGAGTTCGGGTTCGACCCGCCGCGCGAGCACGGACTGGACACCGTCAACGCCATCCGCGCGCTGCGCGACGGCCGGGCGAAGGTCTTCATCGCCCTGGGCGGCAACTTCACCGCGGCAGCACCGGACACCGAGGTCACCGAGGCCGCGATGCGCAATGCCGACCTCACCGTGCAGATCTCCACGAAGCTCAACCGCTCGCACGTCGTCCCGGGCCGTACGGCGCTGATCCTCCCGACGCTGGGCAGGACCGAGAAGGACCGCACGGGCGGTCGTCCGCAGCGCATCACCGTCGAGGACTCCCTCTGCGTGGTGCACGCCTCCCAGGGGCCGCTCGAGCCCGCCAGCCCGCACCTGCGCTCCGAGGTGGACATCGTCTGCTCCCTGGCCGCAGCGACCCTCGGCGACCGCTACGACCTGGCGTGGGACGCGTTCCGCTCGGACTACACGGAGATCCGTCGACGCATCGCGCACGTGGTGCCCGGCTGCGAGGCGTACGACGAGAAGGTCGACCGCCCCGGCGGGTTCACCATGCCGCACCCGCCGCGCGACTCCCGCACGTTCGACACCAAGCCCGGTCGCGCGATCTTCACGGTGAGCCCCATCGACGTCCTCCACGTCCCGGAGGGTCGCCTGTTGATGCAGACCCTGCGGTCCCACGACCAGTTCAACACGACGATCTACGGGCTGGACGACCGCTATCGCGGTGTCTCCGGTGGGCGTCGCGTGGTGTTCGTCCACCCCGACGACATCGCCGCCCTCGGACTCGAGGTCGACCAGTACGTCGACCTGGTCAGCGAGTGGAACGGGTCGGAACGCCGAGCCCCCGCGTTCCGGGTGATCGCCTACGACCAGCCCCGCGGGTGCGCCGCGGCGTACTACCCGGAGACCAACCCCCTCGTACCGCTGGACTCGACCGCGGAGTCCAGCAACTGCCCGACGTCGAAGTCGGTGATCATCCGTCTCGAACCCTGTGACCCGCCGTCCTCGGCAGGTCACCAGGAGACGGAGGAGCGATCACCGGACGCCCAGGGGGGCGGAGCCCTCGGTCAGGACGAGGGCCACAAGTCCAGGCCCCAGCCCGAGCACCTCAGCTGACCAGGTGCCACGTCGTTGTTCACGGGTCGTGCCAGATCGACGAACCCGCGCCGTGCCTCCGGGTGGAGCTCGACAATTCGACCTCGCTCGACCGCGCGTGGCACGTCAGCCGCGACGCACGTGGTCGACCACATCGTCGACCACGTCGTCGCGCCGCGCTGCGCGGACGCAGGCGGCCACCAGGCGAGGAAGGTCCAGTGGTGGGACAAGACCCGCGAGCCGCTCGGGGGACCGGGGGAGTCCGAGCCGCTCGGCGCCGTCGGCTGCAAGCCCGTCAACGTAGGGCGCCAGCTGGGGCCAGACGCCTTGCACTTCCCTGCAGAAGATGGCAGCTCCGGTCGGACCGATGCCCTTGAACTTCTGCAGGTCCCTCTCGATGTCGTCGCTTCCGTCGCGGAGACGTCGCAGGTCGCCCGAATAGTTGTCGAGCACCGCCTCAGCCATCTCCCCGAGCATGGTGGCCGTGCGTTCGTCGTACCGGCGGTAGCGCCCTCGGCCGAGCGCGCTGACGCGGTGCTGCCATGATGCGTCGCGCATCGCCGCGGGTGTCCGGTAGCCGGCCCGGGACAGCTCTCGCGCCGCGGCGACGGCGATGTCGGACCTGATCCTCGCCGAGAGCAGCAGGCTGAGCACCAACAGCTGCCACAACGGGGACGGCTCGTCCCGGAGGGAGATCCCGGCGTCCTCGGCGTAGGTGCGGCCGTGCCGTCTCATCAGCACGGAGACCGTGACGTCGATGCTCACGAGCTCAGGTCGCATCCGTACAGCGAGTGTCGGGGACCGCTGCGCTTCCCACGCATGGACACCTGATGTGCGTGCGGATCCTGGTCAGTGGCGTTGATGTCCCCGCCATCAAGGGGATCCGCGCTGGCGTCGGGTCTGGCTGTCAGCACATCCAGGATGGCGCGAATGTTCGGCAGATGGTCGTTCATATGTCTTCGCTCCCTCATGCCGACCTGGCGACCGAAACGCGTCCGAGCCCGGATCTGCGGCAGGGGCCTTCTTCGCCTCGAGACGAGATTGCTCGGTTGCGTCGCAAGCGTGCCGCCGCGCTCGGGTGACAACCACACCCTTGGGGGCGAGAACGGACCCGGATGCCGCGTCGCTCGTGAAGGTACTTCATGGTGAAGTATCATCACTACATGATGCGACCTACCGACGCACTCAACAGGGTGCTGGAGCTCGCGACGCTGGTGGGGACCGACATGGCGCGTTTCGAGCGCGAGTCGGGACTGACCGCCTCGCGCACCCATCTGCTGTGGGTCCTGGGTGCCTCGGGACCGAGCACCCAGCAGTCGTTGGCCGCCGCCTTGAGTGTGTCGGCTCGGAACATCACCGGGCTCGTGGACGGACTCGTGGCCTCCGGACACGTGAGCCGTGAGGCGCATCCCACCGACCGCCGTGCCACGTTGGTGACGCCGACGGCCAATGGCGAGACCGCCATCCGGGAACTCATCGACAGCCATCAACACCTGGCCCGGCAACTTTTCGGGCATCTGCCAGCCGAGCAGCTCGCCGCCTTCGCAGCCACCCTCGACGAGACCATCGCGACGTTCGCGAGGTTGATGGAGGAGACATCATGACTCCGTTGCGGCGACTGCCCGGACTGCTGCGAGAGGCCCTGCTCCTCGAACTGGCGCTCTACCGCTCGCTGGGCAGGTGGGTCGCCCGCCGGCCCGATGTGCCGCGGGGCGCCACGCCGATCGGCTACTCCCGCCTGGTGGTTCCGATGCTGTGGCTGTGGATCTTCGGGTCGTCGGTGGAGGTGGTCGTCGTCGAGGTCGTGCTACGACATGTCGACCAGGCGTGGGCGGCAGCAGTCCGAGTACCGCTGCTGGTGCTGGGGGTCTGGGGTGTCTTGTGGATGCTGGGCATGCTTGCGTCCTACCGGGTGCGACCGCACCTGCTCACGGACACTGACCTCCGCGTTCGCAGCGGGGCCCGCACCTGGCTCGACGTACCCCTCGAGGCCGTAGCGTCGAGTCGCCCTGTCGAGCACGAGCTGCCCGGTGTCCTCCGCTCGCTTCACGTCGATGACGCGCTGGCGCTGGTGGGTGCCGGCGGCCGCACCAACCTCGAGCTGGTCCTGGCGGGACCGACGACCGTGTCCTCCTCCATGGGGGAGCTGACGGTCGGCCGGGTTGGGCTCTGGGTCGACGAGCCCCGCGAGATCGCCGCCCAACTCAGGCCCAAGCTGGGCGCTCCCGGCTGATGCTGCGTGGCCATCTCCAGGTGTGACCCGTGTGTCTCCCGTCGTGCGACCCGTAGGTGGCCCACACCAACGTGGCAGCGCGGTGTCTCGCTGGCGTGCGCGCGAGGCACCCCCTTAGGGGTGATCCCGACCGAAGGGTTGCTCCCTAGGATGGTGGCGCGTTCGGAAGTGAGCGTCCGCGTCGCACCCCGAAGCAGGACTTATGTGCTCGATCATCGACCCTTCGCGAAATCGAGACGACGAGGGACCTGGTCAGAGCCTTCCGGAAGATGCCCCGATCGTCGCGACCCTGGTCCTGCTCGAGCAGTGGCGCGCAAGGCTCGTCTCCCATCAGGCCTGGCACTCCGACTGGGAAGAGGTCACCAGCCTCGATCAGGCCATCGCCACCATCAAGGCGCTGCAGGACGAAACGCGCGGGTTGCGCAGGGCCCTTGAGTCCCCGAGGAACGAGCGATCAGGCTGAGGGCGCTCAGCGACCGGTTCTGCCGTCCGCCTGCCCCACCCGCGTCGAGACCGTGTCAGCCTGCCCGGGAACTACTCAATCGCCGATTCCGGGGTGTCGGCCGTGGTGGATCGGGTGGTTCCACGGATTTGCGCGATGCACCTGGACCCCGTGCCCGGGGGCCACTCCTCGTCCGGAGCCCCCCGACCCGGCGAGGGTCGCTCAGGCTAGGACGCCATCGACCCCAGAGTTCCAGGTCTGGGGGTGCCCGCACGGGCATGGGCGAGTACGGAGGGAGGTACCCGGAGGGTGCGGTGACACGGCCTACACCGGGGAGTCGGCGCCGTCCGCGAGACCCGAGACGACCGGGCGGCGCCGCATCACGCCCACCGTCCCGAGCGGCGACCCCAGCGGCCCTGGCCCGATCGAGCCGGCACACCGCACGAGCCGGAGCCCCAGCCAAGCGAAGCGTCAGGTCCGCTTTGGCGGGCGTTCGCTGACTGTGCTGTCCGCGGTGTTCTCGAGGAGCAGCAGGGCGAGGTCGTCCTCGAGGTGCCCGCGCGGCACGTGTCCGGCGACATGGCCCAGGACGTCGTCCAGTGCAGCGTCGACGGTGACCGTGTCTCGCAGCCCGTCTGCCAGGGAGGACAGGTCCAGGAACCGCCCTGATCGGTCGCGCGCCTCACTGAGACCGTCGGTGTAGAGCAGCAGCCGGTCCCCGGGCGTCCAGGGCACGCTTGCCGCGGCAACTTCGCTCGGTCCGCCGAGATCGAGGCCGAACGGCAGGGACACGGGGAGCTCGAGGAGCTCGCTCTGGCCGGTGGTGCGCACGAGCTGCGGGGGAGGGTGCCCGGCATTGAACAGGGTGAGCCGGCCGGGTCCGCTGACCTCGACCAGCAGGGCGGTGACGAACTCCTCCTCGCCGAAGAAGCCGGCCAGGTAGTCGTCCATCTCCTCGGCGACGTCGGTGAGCGACTCGCGGAGTGCCGCTGACTGCCGAAAGGCGCGGATCACGCGCGCGGCTTGCTCCACTCCCGCGATCCCCTTGCCGCGGACGTCACCGATCAGGAAGCGGACGCGGTTCTCTGAGTGGTAGCAGTCGTAGAGGTCGCCTCCGACCAGCGCGCCGTGGGCGGCGGATCGGTAGCGGGTGGCGACCGCGACGCCGCCGACGCTGGCAGGCAGCACCGGCAGGATCGCGCGCTGGGCCGCCTCGGCGATGGCAGACACTTCCTCGAACCTGCGTTCGCGGTGCACCCGCACGACCGCGATCGCGATCGCCGCCGCGCTGACCAACACCACGTTGAGGATCCTGACGTTCTGTTGGGGGGTGCCCATGGTGCCGTTCCACCAGCCGGAAGCAAACGCTGTGGCAACCGCCAGAACGCCGATGCCGGCGGTACCGGTGGCCGGGACCACGGCGCACGCGATCAGCGGGGCCAGGCCGAACAACGAGGAGAGCACCGCGTACTCGGGCGGGAAGGACATGTCGACGGCCACGAGCAGGCCGAGCACGATGAGCGCCAGGCCGGCGCCAAACAGCGGAACGCGGTCCCTCGGCATCGGTCTCCGTCCCTCGTGCACTCGAGGTGCTCGAGGTGCTCGAGGTGCTCGGAGCACCATAGAGCCCCGCGGTCGTCCGTGCTGCGAAATCTCGTGGGACCGCGGTGGCCCCTGGGGACACGCCCGTCTCGCGGCCGCTGACTGGTCCACGTGCCGGTTCCGGGCTGGTCGACGGGCATGAGGCTGGTCAAGATGAGTCCGTGCTCGGACTCGAGATGGTTGTCGTGCTCGGGGTCGCGTTGGTCGCGTGCGGCGCGCTCGCGCGCCGCTACCCGATCGCGCCGGCCATCCTGCTCGTGCTGGTCGGGGTGCTGGTGGGGTTCGTGCCGCAGTTGCGGGAGGCGCAGCTGCCGCCGGAGGTGGTGCTCCTCGTGTTCCTGCCCGCATTGCTGTACTGGGAGAGTCTGACGACCTCGCTGCGGGAGATCCGCAACAACTTGCGGGTCGTGGTTCTGACCAGCACGGCGCTGGTCGTCGCCACCGCCGCCGCGGTCGCGGCCACCGCCCACGAACTCGGCCTCGAGTGGGGGCCGGCGTGGGTCCTCGGCGCCGCGCTGGCGCCTACCGACGCCACGGCGGTCGGCGTCCTGGCCCGCGACCTGCCGCGCCGCACCGTGACCGTGCTCCGCGCCGAGAGTCTGGTCAACGACGGCACCGCCCTGGTCCTCTACGGGTTGGCCGTGGGCGTGACGGTCGGCGAGGAGCACCTCACCGGCTGGCACGTGACCTGGTTGCTGGTGCTGGCGTACGGCGGAGGCGTCCTCGCGGGCGCCCTGATCGGGCTGGTCAGCTGGCAGGTGCGCCGCCGGATGGACGACCCCATGCTCGAGGGCATCGCGATGCTGGTGACCCCGTTCGCTGCGTTCCTGCTGGCTGACGCCATCCACGCCTCCGGTGTGCTGGCCGTCGTGGTCTGCGGGTTGTTCATGAGTCAGGTGACGCCACGGATCACCGGTGCGGCGGCCCGGCAGGTCGCCCTCCCGTTCTGGGCGCTGTCCACCACGGTTCTCAGCAGTGCGCTGTTCGTGCTGGTCGGAATCTCGGCACAATCGGCCATTCGCGGGCTGCACAGCACCTCCGCGTTGCGTGCGCTCGTGGACGTCCTCGTCGTCACTGCCGTCGTGATCGGAGTGCGGTGGGTCTGGACCTACACCACGCCGTACCTCATCCGACTCCTCGACCGCCGTCCGGCCCAGCGGTTGCGCCGTGTCCCCGCGCGGGAGCGGACGGTGAGCGCTGTGGCCGGGTTCCGCGGCGCCGTCTCTCTCGCCGCAGCTCTTGCCGTACCGCACACGCTGGACTCAGGTGCCCCGTTCCCCGACCGGGACCTGATCGTGCTGATCACCTGCGGCGTGATCCTGCTGACCCTCCTCCAGGCGCTGTTGCTGCCGTCCGTCGTGCGGTTCGCGCGGCTGCCGGTCGACACCTCGCTCGCCGAGGAGCTCCAGTACGCCGAGGAGTACACCCTCGACGCAGCGATCGAGGCTCTCGACACCACGGCCGACGAGCTCGGCGTCGGGGAGACGGTGGTCGAGCGAGTGCGTCACGAGCTGGAGAAGCAGCGCAAGCTGTTGGCGGCCGGCGGCGCGGAGGGCGACCCCGTCGTCCAGCTCCACGACCAGTACACGAGCCTCTCACTCGCTCTCATCGCCCGGCG
>JBEVFC010000277.1:0-32763 GCA_040512455.1 Nocardioides sp. | reverse complement strand
AGCACGCCTCAACGCTGCCACGATGCTCGGCCAGTCGAAGGCCGTGTGGCAGGCCGCGATCGATGCCGCGTGCGAGCTCATCGACTTCTGGCGCTTCAACGTCCACTACGCCAAGCAGATCCTCACCGACCAGCCGATCGCGAACAGCCCCGGCATCTGGAACCGCACCGACCACCGCCCGCTCGAAGGCTTCGTCTACGCGATCACGCCGTTCAACTTCACCGCGATCGCCGGCAACCTGCCCACCGCTCCGGCGCTGATGGGCAACACGGTGATCTGGAAGCCGTCGCCGACCCAGCAGCTCGGTGCGCACCTCACCATGGAGCTGCTCGAGGAGGCCGGCATGCCGCCGGGCGTCATCAACATGCTCCCGGGTGACGGCCTCGACGTCTCCAAGGTCGTGCTCAACCACCCCGACCTGGCCGGCATCCACTTCACCGGCTCCACGCCCACCTTCCAGCACCTGTGGGGCGAGGTCGGCGCCAACATCGCGAAGTACCGCACCTACCCCCGCATCGTGGGCGAGACCGGCGGCAAGGACTTCGTGGTGGTGCACCCGTCGGCCGACCCGGACGTCGCCCGCGTGGCGATGCTCCGTGGCGCCTTCGAGTTCCAGGGCCAGAAGTGCTCGGCCGCCTCGCGTGCGTACGTCGCGAAGTCGGTCTGGAAGAAGATCCGCGACCAGTTCATCGCGGACACCGACGGGCTCCCGGTGGGTGACGTCACCGACTTCTCCAACTTCATGGGCGCGGTCATCGACGACCGGGCGTTCGCCAAGCACAAGGCCGCGATCGCCCGCGCCAAGCGCAACAAGAACCTCAAGATCGTGGCCGGCGGCACGGTCGACGACTCGGTCGGCTACTTCGTCCGCCCGACGATCGTGGAGTCCACCGACCCCGCCGACCAGATGTTCTCGACCGAGTACTTCGGCCCGATCCTCGCTGTGTACGTCTACGAGGACCGCGACTTCGAGAAGGTCGTCGCGCAGATGGAGTCGTTCGCGCCGTACGCGTTGACCGGCGCGATCATCTCCCAGGACCGGGGCGCCATCGCCTGGGCCCGACGGGAGCTGCGCTTCGCGGCCGGAAACTTCTACATCAATGACAAGCCGACCGGCGCGGTCGTCGGCCAGCAGCCGTTCGGCGGCGGCCGGGCCAGCGGCACCAACGACAAGGCCGGTGCCGCGGTCAACCTGCTGCGCTGGACCTCGCCGCGCTCCATCAAGGAGACCTTCGTGCCGCCGAAGGACCACCGGTACCCCTACATGGACACCGAGTGACCCTTCCCCTCCACCTGGGGGAGCTGCACGCCTACGAGCAGTGGCTGGTCGCGTTGATCGCGTTCGGCCCGTTCGTGGTGCTGGGCATCGTCGTGTACGTCGTCCGCGGGCAGCAGCCCGCGGACGACGACGCGCCGGACGGGACCACGCCGGACGAGAGCACGCCGGATGAGAGCAATCCGGACGAGAGCACGCCGGACGAGACCGGGTCCGACGAGGCGTGAGCGGCTAGCGGTCGCCGGCCAGCCAGTCGTTGCCGACCCGGGACTGCAGCTTGAGCAGGTTGCCGAGCACCTGGCCGACCAGCTTCTCCACCTTGCGGCCGAACAGCGGCATGTGGACGTCGATGTCGAGGTCGTAGGTCTGGACCGTCGCCTCGCCTGCGGCGGCCAGCGATATCACTCCGCCGATGACGCCGGAGGCGCCTGGAATGGTGACGTCGAGCGCCCCCTCGTCGGGGTTCGCCCAGGTCTCCTCCTGGCGGATGGTGTACTCGTCGCCGAGGAACTTCCGGGCGATGCCCGGGAGCTCCTCGGAGGACTGCTGGGTCTCGACGATCGAGGCGAACCCGTCGGTGCCGTTCGGCGTCACCGAGACGTCGTACGAGTCGGCGCCGGCCTCGGCAGCCACCTTCTCGCGGAACGCGGGGTCACCGAGCATCGCGTAGACGTCGGCCAGCGGGGCCTCGAACCGGAACTCCTTGTGGAACTTCATGCTTGTCCCTCCAGCCAGGTGCGACCGACGCGGTTCTCGGTCTCGAGCGAGTGCTTGAGCTTCTCTCCGATGAGCGACTCGATCTTGCCACCGACGAAGGGGATCGAGACGGTGATCTCGAGGACCACGGTCTCGGTGACGCCGTCGCCGGACTCCACGACCTCGACCGTACCGGCGATCTGGCCGGGCTTGCCGGGGATGGTGACGGTGACGTCACCGTGCGTCGACGAGGTCCAGCGCTCCTCCTGGAGGATCCGGATCTCGTTGCCGACGAACTTCTTCGCGAAGCCCGGGATGCGGTCGGCGCTCTGGGTCTGGTCGATGCTCACCGTGGTGCCGTCGATGCTCACCTCGCGCCTCTGCACGTCCTTCTGGGCGTCGCAGACGGCCTCCCGGAAGGCGGGCGTCATGAGCATGCCCGTCACCTGCTCGACGGTCGCTCCGGGATAGGTCAGCTCGTGGGTGATCCGTTTCATGGCCGTCATCATGACCGATGCGCCCGGGGTCGGCCACGCCACCCGCCGAGCAGAGATCCGGCCGGGTGGCTAGGGTCCGGTCCATGGCAGACATGCATTTCGGCGAGCAAGGTGCCCAGCTGACCTACGGCAGCTACCTGCGGCTCCCGCAGCTGCTCGACGCGCAGCACCTCGAGTCCGACCCACCGGCGCACGATGAGCTGCTGTTCATCACCATCCACCAGGTCTATGAGCTGTGGTTCCAGCAGCTCCTGCACGAGGCCACCAACGCCCGGCAGGCGATGTACGACGGCAAGCTGTGGTGGGCCCAGCACCTGCTCAACCGGATGCACGTGATCGAGCGCGTGCTGGTCCAGCAGATCGACGTGCTCGAGACGATGACCCCGCAGGACTTCCTCGAGTTCCGGCAGCGGCTGGCCCCGGCCAGCGGTTTCCAGTCCGTGCAGTTCCGCGAGCTGGAGTTCCTCTCCGGCGCCAAGGACCCGTCGTACGTCGACCGGTTCCGCGGGCTGACCGCCGACGAGAAGGAGCGGCTCGCGCTCAAGCTGGCCGAGCCGACCCTGTGGGACTCGTTCTGCCAGGTCCTCGTCGACCAGGGGCTGGCTGCCGCCGACGACGACGAGATCCGTGCGTCGCTGCACACCGCGGCCCACGACCGGTCGTCGTACCCCGAGGTCTGGGCGTTGGCCGAGGCGCTGCTCCAGCACGACGAGCTGGCCGCCGCCTGGCGGGGCCGGCACGTGGTGATGGTGGAACGGATGATCGGGTCCAAGACCGGCACCGGTGGATCGACGGGGGTGGCGTACCTCGCGAGCAGGCTGCCGCTGCGCTACTACCCGCTGCTCTGGGAGCTGCGCTCGCTCCTCTGAGCGAGCCGGCCGTCAAGACTCGTCGGCGCCGCGCCCGGGGGCGAGTTGTCCAGGTCACATGCGCGGTCATAGTGTCGGGATGTGTCGAACACCCTCGATGACAACAAGGCTGACCTGATCACGAAGGCCATCGACCTGGCCGTGCATCGCAAGGGCACCGGCGGGCCGCCGGTCGACGTCGTCCCCGGGCTGTTGAAGGCGTACTACCGCCACGTCGCGCCCGAGGACGTGTGCGACCGCACCGAGGTCGACCTGTACGGCGCGCTGGCCAGCCACTTCAAGCTGGCCGGCACCCGGCCCCAGGGCACCGCGCAGGTCCGCGTGTTCACCCCGACCGTCTCCGAGCACGGCTGGTCCGCCAACGCGCACTCGGTCGTCGAGGTGGTCACCGACGACATGCCGTTCCTCGTCGACTCGGTGACGATGCAGCTGTCGGCCCAGCAGCGCAACATCCACGTGATCGTGCACCCGCAGTTCGAGGTCACCCGGGACATCACCGGCGCGCTCCAGTCCGTGCGCGCGGCCGACGAGGGAAGCACCAGCACCGACGGAGACACCCTGCGCGAGTCGTGGATGCACATCGAGATCGACCGCATCCCGGAGGACGAGGACGTCACCGCGATCGAGTCGGCGCTGCAGAACGTCCTGCGCGACGTGCGCGAGGCCGTCGAGGACTGGCAGCGCATGCACGAGCGGGTGCTGGCGATCGTCGAAGAGCTGACCAACGACCCGCCGGACCTGCCCGCCGAGGAGATCGAGCAGGGCAAGGCGCTGCTGCACTGGCTGGCCGACGACCACTTCACCTTCCTGGGCTACCGCGAGGACCGCCTCGAGCGGGACGGCGACGACGAGGTGCTCCGCGCGATCCCCGGCACCGGCTTCGGCATCCTCCGCGCCGACCAGGACATGTCGGCCTCGTTCGGCAAGCTCCCGGACCTGGTCAAGGCCAAGGCCCGCGAGAAGAAGCTGCTGGTGCTGGCCAAGGCCAACTCGCGCGCCACGGTGCACCGCCCGGCGTACCTCGACTACGTCGGCGTGAAGACGTTCGACGACGCCGGGGAGGTGGTGGGCGAGCGTCGGTTCCTCGGGCTGTTCTCGAGCGCCGCCTACACCGAGTCCGTGAACCGGATCCCGATGGTCCGTGAGAAGGTCGCCGAGGTGCTGGCCCGGGTCGGGTTCGACACCCACAGCCACGCCGGCAAGGCGCTGATGGACACCCTCGAGAACTACCCGCGTGACGAGCTGTTCCAGACCCCGGTCGAGGAGCTGGCGCCGATCGCCGAGGCCGTGATGTACACCCGTGAGCGCCGGCAGCTGCGGCTGTTCGTGCGCCGCGACACCTACGGCCGGTTCCTCTCCTGCCTGGTCTACCTGCCGCGCGACCGCTACAACACGACGGTCCGCGAGCGGATCTCCGAGATCCTCAAGCGCCGGCTCGGCGGCGAGTCGGTGGAGTTCACCGCCCGGGTCAGCGAGTCGAACATGGCCCGGCTGCACTTCGTGGTCCGCCCGCCCAAGGGCGAGCTGATCGGCGACGTGGACGTCGCCGACCTCGAGCGCCGGCTCGTCGACGCGGCCCGCTCCTGGTACGACGACTTCACCGCGGCGGTGACCTCGGAGTACGGCGAGGAGGCCGGCTCGCGCCTCGGTCGCATGTACGGCGAGTCGTTCCCTGAGGCTTACAAGGAGGACTTCTCGGCGCGCACCGCGTCGGTGGACCTCGGCCGCCTCGAGGCGATCCAGGGCGACGACGGCATCGACCTGTCGATGTACGAGCAGATGGACGCCGGCCGTGGCGAGGCCCGGCTCAAGGTCTTCCGGATCGGTTCGCCCCTGTCCCTGAGCCAGGTCCTGCCGATGCTGAGCTCGATGGGCGTCGAGGTCGTTGACGAGCGTCCCTACCAGCTCGAGGGCCTGCCGCGACCGTCGTACATCTATGAGTTCGGGCTGCGCTACGGCCAGTCGCTGCCGGCGGGGGCGCGTGAGCTCTTCCAGGAGGCGCTGCGCGCGGTCTGGGACGGCCACAACGAGATCGACGGGTTCAACGCGCTCGTGCTGGGCGCCGGGCTGACCTGGCGGCAGGCAACCGTGCTACGGGCCTACGCGAAGTACATGCGGCAGGGCGGCACGCCGTTCGCGCAGGACTACATCGAGGACGCGCTCCGGATCAACGTCGACATCACCCGGCTGCTCGTGCAGCTCTTCGAGGCGCGGTTCGACCCGGGCCGTGACCAGCTGCCGGCGGACGCCGAGGCACGGGTGGCGAAGGTCGGCGAGATCGAGACCCGACTCGCCCGGGCGCTCGACGACGTGGCCAGCCTCGACCACGACCGCATCCTGCGGTCGTACCTGACGCACATCCGCGCGACGCTGCGCACCAACTACTTCCAGAGCGACGCCGCCGGCCGGTCGAAGTCCTACATCTCCTTCAAGCTGGAGCCGTCGGCGATCCCCGAGCTGCCCGAGCCGCGGCCGAAGTACGAGATCTTCGTCTACTCCCCGCGGGTCGAGGGCGTGCACCTGCGGTTCGGGCCGGTGGCCCGCGGCGGCCTGCGCTGGTCGGACCGACGCGACGACTTCCGGACCGAGGTGCTCGGGCTGGTCAAGGCGCAGATGGTCAAGAACACCGTGATCGTGCCGGTCGGCTCGAAGGGCGGCTTCTTCGCCAAGAACCTGCCCGACTCCTCCGACCGCGACGCGTGGATGGCTGAGGGGATCGCCAGCTACAAGACGTTCATCTCCGGGCTGCTCGACATCACCGACAACCTCGTCGACGGCGAGACCGTGCCGCCGGCCGGGGTGGTCCGCCACGACGGTGACGACTCCTACCTGGTGGTGGCCGCCGACAAGGGCACCGCGACGTTCTCCGACATCGCCAACGGTGTCGCCCAGGACTACGGCTTCTGGCTCGGTGACGCGTTCGCCTCCGGCGGCTCGGTGGGCTACGACCACAAGGCGATGGGCATCACCGCCCGCGGCGCCTGGGTGTCCGTCCAGCGGCACTTCCGCGAGATGGGCATCGACACCCAGACCGAGGACCACACGTGCGTCGGCATCGGCGACATGTCGGGTGACGTCTTCGGCAACGGGCTGCTCTGCTCCGAGCACACCCGGCTCGTGGCCGCGTTCGACCACCGCGACATCTTCATCGACCCGAGCCCGGACGCCGCGGCGTCGTACGCCGAGCGCCAGCGGCTGTTCGCGCTGCCGCGCTCGTCGTGGCAGGACTACGACAGGTCCCTGATCTCCGAAGGCGGCGGGGTCTTCCCGCGCAGCCTCAAGTCGATCCCGCTGACCCCGCAGATCTGCGAGGCCCTCGACATCGACGCGGCGGTCACCGCGATGACGCCGGCCGAGCTGATGAAGGCGATCCTGCTGGCGCCGGTCGACCTGCTGTGGAACGGCGGCATCGGCACCTACGTGAAGTCCCGCGGCGAGACCAACGCCGAGGCCGGCGACAAGGCCAACGACGCGATCCGGGTCAACGGCGAGGACCTCCGGGTCAGGTGCGTGGGGGAGGGCGGCAACCTCGGCCTCACCCAGCGCGGCCGGATCGAGTACGCCCGTGAGGGCGGCCGGCTCAACACCGACTTCATCGACAACTCCGCGGGCGTCGACACCTCCGACCACGAGGTGAACATCAAGATCCTGCTCGATCGGGTGGTGGCCGACGGCGACCTCACCGGCAAGCAGCGCAACGAGCTGCTCGCGTCGATGACCGACGAGGTCGCCACCCTGGTGCTGCGCGACAACTACGAGCAGAACCTCGCGCTGGCCAACGCCGCGGCGAACTCCTCCGGGCTGCTGCACGTCCACGAGGACTGGATGAAGAAGCTCGAGCGGGACGGCGTGCTCAGCCGCGAGCTCGAGGCGCTGCCGACGTCCCGCGAGGTACGCCGCCGGCTGGAGCGGGGCGGCTCGCTCACCGTCCCGGAGCTGTCGGTGCTGCTGGCGTGGACGAAGATCGTGCTGGCCGACGAGCTGCTCGCCTCCGACCTGCCGGACGACCCGTTCCTGAAGGCCGACCTCTTCGCCTACTTCCCGTCGAAGATGCGACAGGGCTACCGCGGGCAGATGGAGGGCCACCCGCTGCGCCGCCAGATCATCGTGACCCAGGTGGTCAACGACCTGGTCAACGGCGCCGGCATGACGTACTGGCCGCGGCTGGCGGGGGAGACCGGCGCCTCGCCGGCCGAGCTGGTCCGCGCGAACTTCGTGGCTCGCGAGATCTTCGGCTCCCTCGAGCTGCGCGAGGAGCTGGCGTCGTACGACAACAAGCTGCCGGCGGCAGTGCAGACCCGGATGCGGATCGAGATGCGCACCCTGGTCGAGCGCGCGTCGCGCTGGCTCGTCTCCAACCGTCGTCCGCCGATCGACAGCGAGGGCACCGTCGACTTCTTCGGCGTCACCGCCCGGAAGGTGATGGCGGAGCTGCCGAACCTGATGACCGGGCGCGAGCTCGCGGCGTTCGAGCAGCGTCGCGACGCACTCGTCGTCGAGTCGGTGCCGGAAGACCTGGCGGTGCGGGTCGCCGTGCTGCCGCCGTCCTACATGCTGCTCGGCATCGTGGAGACCGCCGCCCGCGAGAACGTCGACCCGCTGGAGGTGGCCCGGGTGCACTTCGCCCTGGGCGAGCGCCTCGGGCTGCCGCTGCTGGTGTCCCGGATCCTCGGGCTGCCGCGTGACGACCGCTGGCAGACGATGGCCCGCGCCGCGCTCCGCGACGACCTGCACGCGGTGCATTCCGCGCTCACCTCGAGGGTGCTGTCCACCACCTCCTCCGACGATCCGGCGCCGGTCCGGATCGCCAGCTGGGAGGAGGGCGACGAGGTCGTCGTCGCGCGCGCGGCGTCCACGCTCGAGGACATCTGCGTCGACGACGAGACCGACCTGGCCCGGATGTCCGTCGGACTCCGGGTCGTGCGCGGGCTGCTCTCCACCGGCTGACCCGCCGACGCATTCCCGCTGTAACGCGGTGTCCATGCCGCTGAGTGCCCCTCATGAGGGGCACTCAGCGTCGGGAACACCGCGTTACAGCTAGCCTCGCGCCATGACATCGAGCCAGGGCACGGACCTGACCACAGCCGGGGTGGCGGACACGGTGCGGCTGACCACGAGCGGGGAGGTCACCGCGGTCGAGGTGGTCGAGGCCTCGCTGGCCCGGATCGCCGAGCTGGACCACCGGCTCAACGCGTTCTCCCGGGTGCTTGCCGACGAGGCCCGGGCCGAGGCCGCGGACCGGGACCGCGCGCTGGCCGAGGGCGCGGCGCCGGGACCGCTGCACGGCGTACCGGTGGCCATCAAGGAGGAGATCGACGTCGCCGGCTGTGTCACCACCTTCGGCGGCGGGGCCAACTCCACCCCGGTCGCGGCCGACGCCGAGGTCGTACGCCGGCTGCGCGAGGCCGGCGCTGTGATCATCGGCAAGACGACGATGCCCGAGTTCGGCGCCTTCCCCTACACGGAGTCGGTCGCCCGCGGCGTCACGCGCAACCCGTGGGACCCGAGCCGCACACCGGGCGGCTCCAGCGGGGGTACGGCGGCCGCGGTCGCCACCGGGATGGTCCCGGTCGGACTCGGTGGGGACGGCGGAGGCTCGATCCGGATCCCGTCGGCCTGCTGCGGCCTGTTCGGGCTGAAGCCGCAGCGCGGTCGGGTGACCACCGCGCCGCAGCCGCACCTGTGGTGGGCGCTCGGCACCGTCGGGCCACTGACCCGCAGCGTGCTGGACAGCGCGCTCGTCTACGACGTGATTCGCGGCAACGTCGACGGTGACCTCTACCGGGCCGGCCCGACCACCTCGTTCGCCGAGGCCGTGGGCACCCCGCCCGGGCGGCTCCGGATCGGCTGGGCGGCGAAGCCGGTGACCAAGGGCATCCGCCCGGATCCCGTCCACGTGGACGCCCTGCACGCCACCGTCGACCTGCTCACCGAGCTGGGCCACGACGTGGTGGAGGTCGACCCGCACTACCCCGACCCCACGCTCGCGTTCATCCCGCAGTTCTTCGCCGGCCTGCGCACCGAGTCCGACGTGGTCGAGCACTACGACCGCCTCGAGCGACGGACCCGGCAGTCCTACCGGATGGGCACCTGGGTGCGGCCCGGCGTCCGCGACTGGGCGCTGCGCCAGACGGAGAAGGTGTCCGCGAAGGCGAACCGGGTCTTCGACGAATGCGACGTGCTGCTCACCCCGACGATGGCGCACCGGCCCCCGGCGACCGGCATCCTCGAGGGCGTCGGCACCGTCCGCTCGGCGCTGCGCTCCATGCCGGCGATCGCGTACGTCGCCCTGTGGAACGTCGCCGGCAACCCCGCCGCCTCGGTGCCCTGCGGCGTCGCCGCCGACGGCCTGCCGACGGCCGTCCAGCTGGTCGGCCGCACCGACGACGAGGTGACGCTGCTGCGGCTCTCCGCGCAGATCGAGGCCGCCCGGCCGTGGCCGTTGCAGGCACCGTGACGGACACCGCCGAGAGCCTCCGCGAGCTCGAGCGGCGTCGGCTGCGGTCCCTGGTCGACGTCGACCTCCCCACCGCCGAGGAGCTGCACGCCCCGGACTTCGAGCTGGTGAACCCCGGGGGCAGCACCTGGTCCCGGGCGACCTACCTCGGCGGCATCGCCTCCGGTGACATCGACTACCGGCGGTTCGAGGCCGTCTCCGAGATCGACGTGCTCGTCGACCGCGACCTCGCCGTGCTCCGCTACCGGTCCGCGATCGACATCGCCGTGACCGGGGGAACGCCCGGACCGCTCACCGGGCGGCACCTCGACGTCTACGTCCGCGACACGGACGGGCGGTGGCGGGTGCGCTGGTCCCAGGCCACCGAGGTGGTCCAGCCCACCCCCTAGGCTGCCCGCATGGGAGCGATCGAGGTGAGGGACCTCCGGCTGTCCTACGGGGAGCTGAGGGCGGTCGACGGGGTGAGCTTCGAGGTGGCCGAGGGGGAGTTCTTCGGCATCCTCGGCCCGAACGGAGCCGGCAAGACGACCACGCTGGAGATGATCGAGGGCCTGAGACGCCCGGACTCCGGCTCCATCAGCCTGCTCGGCGGCAGCCCGTGGCCGCGCAACCCGGGCCTGGCCGCGCGCATCGGCGTACAGCTCCAGGCCTCGTCGTTCTTCGAGCGGCTCACCACCCGTGAGCAGATCCGCACCTTCGCCGCCCTGTACGGCGTCTCCGCGGCCCGCGCGGACGACTGGCTGGAGCGCGTCGGGCTGGTCGACAAGGCGCGGGACCGGGTCGAGGACCTCTCCGGCGGCCAGGCGCAACGGCTGTCCATCGCCTGCGCCCTCGTGCACGACCCGGAGGTGGTCTTCCTCGACGAGCCGACCGCCGCCCTCGACCCGCAGGCCCGCCGCAACCTCTGGGACCTGCTCTCCGGCCTCAACGACAGCGGTCGCACCGTCGTGCTCACCACGCACTACATGGACGAGGCGGAGGTGCTCTGCGACCGGGTCGCGATCATGGACCGCGGCCGGGTTCTCGAGCTCGGGACGCCCGCGGGGCTGGTCCGTGGGCTGGACGCCCCGACCCGGATCACCGTGACGCCGGGTGACCTGACCCCGGAGCGGGCGGCCGGCCTGCCCGGCGTCGACAACGTCCAGGGCGGCGCCGACGGGCTGGTGCTCACCACCCGCACGCCCACCACCGTCCTCGGCAAGCTGGCCGAGCTCGACAAGCTCGACGATCTCCGGGTGCAGACCGGGACCCTCGAGGACGTCTTCCTCGACCTCACCGGCCGGGAGTACCGAGCATGAGCACCCCAGCCTCCCGGAGGCACTGCCGATGAAGGCCTTTGTCGCGCTCTCACGCGCCATCCTGCTCGGCTTCCTCCGCGACAAGTCGTCGGTGTTCTTCGCGATCATCTTCCCGTTGATGTTCCTGGTGCTCTTCGGTGGTGTCTTCAGCGACCAGTCCCAGTCCAAGGTCGACATGGTCCAGGTCGGAGACGTCCCGCTGTTCGACCAGCTGCCCGCCGGCGCCCGCAAGGCGTTCGACGAGACCTTCGAGGTGACGAGGTCCGACGACCTGGACGCCGCCATCGCGACCGTGCGCAAGGGCGATGCCGATGTCGCCGTCGAGATGCAGGGCGGCGAGCTGATCGCCCACTACACACAGACCGACCAGGTGAAGGCCGCGATCACGCAGGGGGCGCTCCAAGCCTTCGTCGACGGCAGCAACGTGGCCGCCTCCGGCGCCCCACCGCCGTACACCCTGCACGTCGAGCGGGTCGAGGACGACTCCCTCAAGACCATCCAGTTCGTCACCCCCGGCCTCCTCGGGTGGGCGGTGGCGATGAGTGCGGCCTTCGGCGCCGCGGCGACGCTGCAGGGCTGGCGGCAGAGCAAGCTGCTGCGCCGGCTCCAGCTGGCACCGGTCTCGACCCGCACCGTGGTCGGCGCCCGGGTCGCGGTCACCGTGGCCATCGCGCTGGTCCAGATGGCGATCTTCCTCGGGCTCGGCGCCGCGGCCTTCGGGCTGACCCTGACCGGTGCCTGGGGTGCGGCGGTGCCGCTGCTGGTGGTCGGCACCCTGTGCTTCATGTCCCTCGGCCTGCTCGCCGGCGCGGTGACCAGCACCACCGAAGGGGCGGTGAACATGGCCAACTTCCTGGTGCTGCCGATGGCGTTCCTGAGCGGGTCGTTCTTCCCGCTCGACGGCGCGCCGTCCTGGATCCAGAACATCTCCCTGCTGCTGCCCCTGCGGCACCTCAACGACGGGATGCTCGACGTGATGGTCCGCGGCGAGCCCGCGACCGCGGTGCTGGTGCCGATGGGGATCCTGGCCGCGTTCGCCATCGTCATGACGCTGGTGGCAGCCCGGCTCTTCCGGTGGGAGACGACCTAGGGCACGGAGCGATAGCGTCGCCGTCGGCGGAAGGAGCCCGCGATGAACCCCATGGCGAACCTGTACGACGCGTGCCTGGCCGAGGTGGACACCCTCGCGGCCGACCTCACCCCGGACCAGCTGGCGAGCCGGGTCCCGGCCACGCCGGGCTGGACGGTCCACCAGGTGCTGGCCCACCTCGCCGGCAGCGCCTCCGACGCGGTCTCCGGTCGCATGGACGGCGCACCGGGGGAGGACTGGACCGCGCGGCACGTCGCCGAGCGCGAGCGCACCGCGCCCCTCGCGCTGGCCGCCGAGCTGCGCTCCACCCAGGCCGCCATCGCCGCCTCCACCGAGGACAACCCGCGGCCCGCGATCGTCTGGAACATCAGCGTGCACCTGGCCGACCTCCACGAGGCGCTGGGTCTCCCCGTCGTCGACGCGGCGCTGTGGGAGCCGGTCCTGGCGGCTGTGGCGCCGTACCGGCTGGGCGAGGCGCCGGCCACCGTGGTGGCCGGCGACGACCGGTGGGGCGCCGGTGGCATGGCGGTCGAGGTGTCCCGCTACGAGCTCTACCGGGCGCTGTTCTCGCGCCGCTCCCGCGCGCAGATGCAGGCCTGGGGGAGCCCCGGGCTCGACGCGGACCAGCTCGACGAGCTCCCGGTGTTCGGCCCGCGCGACGACGACCAGCCGCAACCGGCCTGACCCGCTCCGCCCTGAGCGAGGCGTCCGCGGCTCAGAAGAGCAGGATCGCCGCGGTGATGCCGGCGATCACGACCAGCACCCGGAACAGCGTCGGCGGCAGCCTGCGGCCGACGCGGGCGCCGACGTACCCACCGACCACCGACCCGAGCGCCAGCAGCACGATGGCCCGCCAGTCCAGGTCGGCGACGAACACGAAGATGATCCCGGCGACCACGTTGCCCGAGAGCACGGCCAACGTCTTGAGGGCGTTGACGATCCGCAGCTCGAGATCGAGGCCGAGCCCGAGGACGGCCACCATCATCACGCCGGAGCCGGCTCCGAAGTAGCCGCCGTACACCCCGGTCAGGGCGGCGAAGAACGTGGTGACCGGTGACATCGTCTCGCGCGGGTCGGGCGGGTTGGCCACGTCGTGGTGCCGCTTGAGCCACCGGGTGATCCACGGCTGGGCGCCGACCAGCAGGCAGGTGAAGAGGATCAGCCACGGGACGACCGCCTCGAAGACCGACGGGTCGAGGCCGAGCAGCAGCACCGCCCCGAGCACCGCCCCGGTCGCGCAGGTGGCGATGACCATCGCGGTCACCCGCGGGTGCTCGCGCAGCTCCTCGCGGTAGCCGAAGGACCCGCTCAGCCCCGCCGGGATCAGGCCGACGGTGTTGGAGGCGTTGGCCACCACCGGCGGGATGCCGATCGCGACCAGGATCGGGAAGCTGAGCAGCGAGGCCACGCCGACGGTGGAGGTGAGGATGCCGGCACCGAGCCCGGCCGCCAGCACGGCCAGCTGTTCGAGGAAGGTCATCCGTCAGGGACGCTCGCGGAGCAGGGCGACGTCGCTGACCATCACCACGTGCTCGTGCATGGCCGAGGAGGCCGCCGCCGCGTCACCCGCGATGATCGCGTCCGCGATCCTGCGGTGCCCGGCGAGGGAGTCACGCGGCCGCCCGGGCTGGGAGAGCGACTCGAGCCGGGTCTCGACGACCAGCTCGCGGATGGTCTCCATCATCTGAGCGAGCAGCGGGGAGTACGCCGCCGCGGTGACCGCGCCGTGGAAGTGCTCGTCGGCGTGCACGCCGCGGCCGCCCGCCTCGATGTCGCGCTCCATCTCGTCCAGGGCGGTGGTCATCGCGGCGATGTCCGCGTCGGTACGACGGACCGCGGCGAGCGCGGCCAGCTTGGTCTCCATCGCGTCCCGGGCCTCGATCACCTCGGGCATCCGGTCCGCGTGCGCGCGGATCGCGTCGGTGATCCGGGCCGTTCCGGCCTTGTCGGTGAGCACCGTACCGTCGCCGTGGCGGACCGCGACCACCCCCACGACCTCCAGGGCGACCAGCGCCTGGCTGAGCGTCGCGCGGCTCACGCCGAGGCGGGTGGCCAGCTCGCGTTCGGGGGGCAGCCGGTCGCCGGCGCGGAGGCCGTTCTCGGCGATCCAGCTCGAGATCTGCTCGGCCACCTGCTCGTACAGACGGGTGCGCTGGAGGGGTCGCGGGAAGCGGGGCGACGTGTCGGACATGAGACAAGGGTATTGACAGGTGGGCTGTTGTCCTATTGGCTAGGCCACTGAGCCAGCGTGACAGCCGTCACATCAGGGTTCGGGCCCCCGCCTCGAGGAAGCGGCGGGAGGGCCGGGCAGCGGAGGCCGCGCACCAACCGGAAGGACACCTCATGGGACCGGAATGGGTAGCGATCCTCGCACTCATCGCCCTCTTCGTCATCGGCACACTGATGCCGATCAACATGGGCGCGCTCGCGTACGTCGCAGCGTGGCTCGTCGGCATGTACTCCCTGAACCTCGACGAGAAGGAGATCCTGGCCGGCATCAGTGCCGACCTGGTGCTGACGCTGATCGGCGTCACCTATCTGTTCGCGATCGCCCGGCAGAACGGCACCGTCGACCTGATCGTGCGAAGTTCGGTCAAGGCCGTCGGCGGACGCGTCGCCCTGATCCCGTGGGTGATGTTCGCGGTCACCGCGGTGATCACCTCGATCGGCGCGGCCAGCCCGGCCGCCTGCGCGATCATCGGCCCCATCGCGCTCGGCTTCGCCGGCCGCTACAAGATCAGCCCGCTGATGATGGGCATGTTCGTGGTGCACGGCGCCCAGGCGGGTGGCTTCTCGCCGATCTCGATCTACGGCACCATCACCAACTCGGTCATGGAGGAGAACGGTCTGCCCTCCAGCGAGATGACCATCTTCCTGTCCAGCCTGATCGTGAACCTCGTGATGGCGACGATCCTGTTCTTCGTCCTCGGTGGTCGCCAGCTGATGTCGCTGCGCCTCGACCCCGACGAGACCGCTGAGCGCGGTGGCCTCCCGGCCGGCGGCTCCGGTGGCTCGCGCGCCTCCGGCGGCGCCCCGGTCGCCGGACACCGCGACCGCAGCTCCGCGGTCTCCGGCACCGGCGCCAGCCCGACCACCGGCACCGACGTGGCCGAGCCCGTGACCCGGATCCACCGCGACCAGATCCTGACCCTTCTCGCGTTCGTCGGTGTCGCCACCGTCGCGCTGGCCTTCGACAAGAACATCGGGTTCGTCTCGATCACCGCCGCGGTGCTGCTCTCGATGATCTCCCCGAACGAGTACAAGGACGCGGTCAAGCAGATCGCCTGGCCGACCGTGCTGCTGGTCGCCGGCGTGACGACGTACGCGACGATCCTCACCACTGCCGGCTCGCCGGAGTTCGTCGGCAACTGGGCCGCCGGACTGGGTGCGGTCGCCATCGGCGCGCTGATCCTCTGCTACGTCGGCGGCGTGGTCTCCGCGTTCGCGTCGTCCACCGCACTGCTGCCGGTGATCATCCCGATCTCGATCCCGCTGATCGCGGACGGCGGCATCTCCGCCGGCCTGTTCGTGGCCGCCCTGGCGGTCAGCTCGACGATCGTCGACGTCAGCCCGTTCTCGACCAACGGCGCGCTGATGCTGGCCAACCGGCCGGACACGATCTCCGAGCCGAAGTACTACAAGCAGATCCTGATCTACGCCGTCATCGTCACCGTCGTGGGACCGCTGCTGGTCTGGGCCGCACTCGTGGCGCCGGGCTGGTGACGGGCATGAGTGGACCCCTCGAGGACATCCTCGTCATCGACCTCTCGCGAGCCCTCGCCGGCCCGCACGCCGGGATGATGCTCGGTGACCTGGGCGCCCGGGTGATCAAGGTCGAGGCACCCGGCACCGGCGACGACACCCGTGGTTGGGGCCCGCCCTTCGTGGGCGATCCCGGGTCGATCGAGTCGACGTACTTCCTGTCCTGCAACCGCAACAAGGAGTCGATCACCCTCGACCTCAAGGACGAGGCCGACAAGGACGTCCTGCTGCGGCTGGTCGACCGGGCCGACGTGCTGGTGGAGAACTTCCGCACCGGCGTGCTCGACCGGCTCGGCCTCGGCATCGAGTCGCTGCAGGCCCGGAACCCCCGGCTGGTGGTGCTCTCGATCACCGGGTTCGGCCACGACGGACCGGAGGGCGGTCGGGCCGGGTACGACCAGATCGCCCAGGGCGAGGCCGGGCTGATGTCGCTGACCGGCTCCGGTCCCGACGACCCGCAGCGGGTCGGCACCCCGATCGCGGACCTGCTGTCCGGGATGTACGGCGCGTACGGCGTGGTCGCCGCGCTCAACGAGCGGCACCGCACCGGCGTCGGCACGGTGGTGCGTACGTCGCTGCTGGCCGCGGTCGTCGGCGTGCACGCCTTCCAGGGCACCCGGTGGACGGTGGCCGGCGAGGTCGGCCGCGCGCAGGGCAACCACCACCCCAGCATCGCGCCGTACGGCCTGTTCCACTGCCGCGACGGATCGGTGCAGATCGCGGTCGGCAGCGAGAGCCTGTGGCGCAAGCTGTGCGCCGCGTTCGGGCTCGACCCCGCGGCCGAGGGCCTGGCCACGAACCGGGAGCGGATCGGCAACCGGCAACGGGTCATCGAGCTGGTCGAGGCGGCGTTCGCCGACCGTGACGCCGAGCCGCTGCTGGCCGAGCTGGCCGCTGCCGGCATCCCGGCCGGCAAGGTGCGCACCCTCGACGAGGTCTACGAGTGGGACCAGGTCGAGAGCCAGGGCCTGCTCGTCGACGTCGAGCACCCGACCCTGGGCGGCCTGCGGCTGCCCGGGCCACCGCTGCGGTTCTTCGCCGGTGACGGTGCGGAGACGACGCGCCGTGACCACGGTGCACCCCCGACGCTCGACCAGCACGGACAGTCGATCCGGACCTGGCTGAAGGACGACGCATGAGCACCCCAGGACGTTCCCCGTCTCCTCCGCTGCGCTCCTCCGGCGGACAACGCCCCGAGGACATCGCATGAGCCGGCGCTGGAGCGCCAACGAGCTGCTCGACCTGGTGCTCGACCCGGGCTCCTTCGAGTCCTGGGACAGCCCGGTGGACCGCACCGGTGTGTCGGAGGCGTACCTCGCCGAGCTGAAGGCCGCCGAGGAGAAGTCCGGTGTCGACGAGTCGGTGATCACCGGGCGCGGTCGGGTGCGCGGTCGGCCGGTGGCGGTCGTGGTCAACGAGTTCCGCTTCCTGGCCGGCTCGATCGGACGGGCCGCCGCGGAGCGGATCATCTCCGCGGTCCGCCGGGCCACCGCCGAGGGCATCCCGCTGCTGGCCACCACCGCCTCCGGCGGCACCCGCATGCAGGAGGGCACCCCGGCGTTCGTGCAGATGGTCGAGATCTCCCGGGCGCTGATGGACCACCGGGCCGCCGGCCTGCCCTACCTGGCGTACCTCCGGCACCCCACCACCGGCGGTGTCTTCGCCTCCTGGGGCTCGCTTGCCCACGTCACCGTCGCGGAGCCGGAGGCGTTGATCGGCTTCCTCGGGCCCAAGGTCTACGAGGGGCTCAACGGCGAGAAGTTCCCGAGCGGCGTACAGACCGCGGAGAACCTCGCGGCGCACGGCATCGTCGATGCCGTGGTCCCCGCCGAGGCGGTGCCCGGGCTCGTCGACAGCGCCCTGGCGACCCTGGTCGACCCACCGGTCGAGCCGTCGCTGACCCCTCGCGAGCCGTCCGACGTACCCGACGAGGACTCTGCGTGGACGCACATCGAGGCCACCCGGCACCCCGGCCGGGCCGGGATCCGGGAGCTGCTGCGGTACGGCGGCACCCGGACCGTGCGGCTGCGGGGCACCGCCGAGGGGGAGCGTGACTCCGCGGTGATCGTGGCGCTGACCCGGCTGGACGGCCAGCCCTGCGTGGTGGTCGGCCAGGACCGGTCGCGGCAGTCCATCGCGCACCCGATGGGCCCGGCGGCGCTGCGCCAGGCCCGGCGTGGCATGAGCTTCGCCGAGGAGCTCGGCCTGCCGCTGGTCACCGTCATCGACACCCCGGGCGCGGAGCTCTCGGCGCACGCCGAGGAGGGTGCGATCGCGGGGGAGATCGCCCGCTGCATCGCGACGATGGCCACGATGACGGTGCCGACCCTGTCGGTGCTGCTCGGCCAGGGCTGCGGCGGGGGAGCGCTGGCCCTGCTGCCGGCGCGCACCGTGATCGCCACCGGGCACGCGTGGCTGTCACCGCTGCCACCCGAAGGCGCCAGCATGATCGTGCACGGCGACACCACGCACGCTGCCGAGATGGCGGAGCTGCACCGGGTGCGCGCCTCCGACCTCGCCGAGGCCGGGATCGTGCACGAGATCGTGCCGGAGCGGGACGACGACACCGCCGAGGCGATGGCCGTCGCCGTGGCCGCCGCCTGCGGTCGCCACCTCTACCGCGCCGTCCGCACCCCCACCTGACCCACCCCCGCCGAAGTGTCAGTTCTTGCGCGTCGAGGTGTCAGTTCTTGCGCACCGACGTCCGCCGAGCCGTGCGTTCTTGCGCGCCGACCCGTGCGCTCTTGCGACCTGGACTGGCACGGCGGGCACGGGCGGGACCGCGACAGCGTCCACGGAGCCGAGCAGACGCGCGCCAGCGAACCCCTCGTCTGAACGACTCTGCCGCCCGGCCTGCCCTGGAGGGTCGGGTCAGGGGACGAGCTCAGCGACCAGGGCTTCGACCCGCGCGCGGATCTCGTCACGGATCGGGCGTACGCCGTCGACTCCCTGCCCGGCCGGGTCGTCGAGCTGCCAGTCCTCGTAGCGCTTGCCCGGGAAGATCGGGCAGGCGTCGCCGCAGCCCATCGTGATCACCACGTCGGACTCCTGCACCGCTTGCGTGGTCAGCAGCTTCGGCTCCCCCGAGGTGATGTCGACCCCGTCCTCGGCCATCGCCGCGACCGCTGCCGGGTTGACCTGCTCGGCCGGCGCCGAACCGGCGGAGAGGACCTCGATCCGGTCGCCGGCGAGGTGCTGGAGGTACCCCGCGGCCATCTGCGAGCGCCCGGCGTTGTGGACGCAGACGAACAGGACGGTGGGTCGGTCAGGCATGGGCCCTCTCCTTGTCGGGGTGCAGCACGCGGACCAGGCCGACGGCGAGCAGCGCGCCGACGACCTCCATCACGACGAACATCGGCACGGACGCCGGGGCGATGCCGGCGAAGGTGTCGGAGAGCATCCGGGCGACGGTGACGGCCGGGTTGGCAAAGCTGGTCGAGCTGGTGAACCAGTACGCCGCGGTGATCCAGCCGGCGACGGCGTACGCGACCTGGTCGGCTCGACCGGCGCGCAGCATGCCGAACACCACGACGACCAGGCCGAGCGTCGCGACGACCTCGCCCAGCCACAGGTGCGCGCCCGTGCGCTCGTGCGTGGAGATCGACACGGCACCGAGGTCGAACATGAGGTTGGCGACGACGACGCCGACGAGCCCGCCGACGACCTGGGCCGTGGCCAGAACGGCGGCCGTCGTGGTGTCGATCAGGCCCAGCACCCGCTCCGCCAGCGTGACCGCGGGGTTGAACGACGCCGACACCGGCTGGAGCGCCAGGATCAGCGCAACGAGTGCGGCACCGGTGGCCAGGCTGTTGGCGAGCAGCTGGATGCCGGTGTCGTCGGAGAGCCGGGTGGCCATGATCCCCGACCCGACCACGGCGGCGACGAGAAACGCCGTACCAGTGAGCTCGGCCAGGGCGCGCCGCGGCAGGTTCACCCGGCGACCCCGCCGAGCAGGGTGGTCAGGGCGTTCAGTGCCTCGCGGTCGACCCGGTAGTAGACCCAGACTCCCCGCTTGCTCCGGGTCAGCAACCCGGCCTCGTGCAGCACCTTGAGGTGGTGGCTGATCGTGGGCTGCGACAGCGCGAAGGCGTCGTTGAGGTCGCAGACACAGGCTTCCCCGTCCGCGTGCGAGGCAACCAGCGACAGCAGCCGCAGCCGCACCGGGTCGGCGAGGGCCTTGAGCAGAGGAGCGATCGCGGTGGCGCGCACCGCGTCGAGGGGCTCACTCACCAACGGGGAGCAGCAGGCGGCTGTCTCCACAGGCGTGAGGGTCAGCTGAGAGTTCGACACCCATGAATATTGACAGATCCCTATGTCCCGACACAAGATGACGCATCGACCATCATCAATGTCTTAGGAGGCATCACCCATGTCCCGTCTCCAGCTCGCCCTCAACGTCGACGACCTCGAGAAGTCGATCGCGTTCTACTCCTCCCTGTTCGGCACCGAGCCGGCCAAGGTCCGTCCCGGCTACGCCAACTTCGCCGTCGCCGAGCCGCCGCTCAAGCTGGTGCTCATCGAGAGCCCCGGCGAGGGCGGATCGATCAACCACCTCGGTGTCGAGGTGGTCGACACCGGAGCCGTCGACGCCGAGCAGACCCGGCTCGCCGCGGCGGGGCTCGCCTCGGTCGACGAGCGCGACACCACCTGCTGCTACGCCCGGCAGGACAAGTTCTGGGTGGAGGATGCCCCGAACGGCGAGCTCTGGGAGATCTACACCGTGCTCGCGGACAGCCCGACGTACGCCGGCGACACCTGCTGCGGCGGGGCCGCCGACGAGCAGCAGCCCGCGGCTGCCTGCTGCTGACCGACCGCCCCGTCGGCTGGGCTAGCGTCCGTGGCATGAGCCTGTTGCTGTGGACACCCACGTCGCGCCTGGCCCGGGTCGTACGCCGCCTGCGTGGCGACGTCTCCAGCCCGCTGGCCGGCCGGACGGTGCTGGTCACCGGTGCCTCGTCCGGTATCGGTGAGGCCACCGCCCGGGCGCTCGGGCGTCGGGGTGCTGTCGTCCTGCTGGCCGCCCGGCGGGCGGATGAGCTGGATCGCGTCGTTGCCGAGATCGAGGCCGACGGCGGCCGCGCAACGGCGTACGTCGTGGACCTCACGGACGGCGACGCGATCGACGCGCTGGTGCGGGAGCTGCTCGCCGAGCATGGCGCGGTCGACTACCTGGTCAACAACGCCGGCCGCTCGATCCGCCGGTCGCTGGACCTGTCCTACGACCGGTTCCACGACTTCGAGCGGACGATGGCGGTGAACTACTTCGGGCCGGTGCGGTTGACCCTCGGGCTGCTACCGGCGATGCGCGCGCAGCGGTTCGGGCACGTGGTCAACATCGTCACCTGGGGAGTGCAGGTGAAGGCGCCCAAGTTCGCGGCGTACATCGCGTCGAAGACCGCGCTCGACACGTTCTCGCGGATCGCCGGTCGGGAGGCGTACGGCGACAACGTGACGTTCACGAACATCCGTCTGTCGCTGGTGCGGACGCCGATGGTGGTGCCGACCGAGGCGTACTCCCGCCTGCCGGCCGCCACCCCGGAGCAGACTGCCGAGCGGGTCTGCCGGGCCCTGGAGGACCGGCCGATCACGGTGGACACCCTGGCCGGATCTGCTGCCGAGATGCTCAACCTGGTCGCCCCGCGGCTCTCCGACGCGCTGTTCTCGCGCCTGGACCGCCGCTTCCCCGACTCCGCTGCGGCGCGGCTGAGTGCCGAGACCGAGGCGAGTCGCTCCGCCTGACCGTCGCAAGAACGCGCACGTCGGCGGTCAGCTGGCCTTCTTCTCGGTGGCCTTCTTGGTTGTGGTCTTCTTCGCGGTCGACTTCTTGGCGGCGGACTTCTTGGCGGGTGCCTTGGTCGCCGCCTTCTTTGCCGCCTTCTTGGCGGGCTTCTTCGCAGCACCGGAGCCCGAGTCCGCATCCGCGTCCGAGGACGCCGCGCCGGAGTCCTCGCCGCGGGCCTCCTTGGCCGCGGCGACCGACTTCTGCAGGGCGGCGAGCAGGTCGACGACCTCGCCGGAGGACTTGGTGGCGGTCGGGGTGCGCTTGACCTCGCCGCCCTCGATCTTGGCCTTCACCATCTCCTGCACGGCGTCGGCGTAGTCGTCCTCGAACTCGGAGGCGTCGAAGTCACCGGCCAAGGTGTCGACGAGCAGATGCGCCATCTTCACCTCGGCGTCCTTGATCTCGCCGACGTCGACCGAGAAGTCCGGGGTCCGGACCTCGTCGGGCCACATCATCGTCTGCAGCACGATCACGTCGTCCTTCACCCGCAGCACCGCGATGCTGGTGCGCTGGCGCAGGGCGACGGTGACCACGGCCATCCGGTCGGCGTCGAGCAGCGCCTGCCGCAGCAGCGCGTACGGCTTCGCGCCGGTCTTCTCCGGCTCGAGGTAGTAGGACTTCTCCAGCAGCATCGGGTCGATCTGGTCCCGGGGCACGAACTTCTCGACCGCGATCTCGCGCGACGAGGTCACCGGCAGGTCGGCCATGTCCTCGTCGGAGAGGATGACCATCTCCCCGTCCTCGGTCTCGTACCCCTTGGCGATGTCGGCGTACGCGACCTCCTCGCCGTCGATGGCGCAGACCCGCTGGTACTTGATCCGGCCGCCGTCCTTGGCGTGCACCTGGCGGAACGAGACATCGTGGCTCTCGGTCGCGGAGTACAGCTTGACCGGCACGGATACCAGTCCGAAGGACACCGCGCCCTTCCAGATTGCTCGCATCGTTCGTTCCTCCCCAGGGAAGCCGTCGGCGTGGGTCGACCGGCGGTGGTGACCAGTATTGCCGGAGCAGGCACACCGGCGCACGCACCCACATGTGACCATCGGAGCAGGACGTTCTCATCGGGAGGGCGTCGATCTCCGGAAGGCGCCGCACCGATGCCCCACCAGATGACCGTGCTCTACCACCACCCCGACGACGCTGCGGCCTTCGACGCCTACTACGAGGCGACGCACGCGCCGCTGGCCGCGACGCTGCCCGGCCTGCGGTCGTACGACGTGCTCCGGCCGCTCCCGAACCCCGGCGAGGACAAGCCGGCCTACCACCTGATGGCGAGCCTCACGTTCGACGACGAGGTCGCCTTCGGGGAGGCGATGACCAGCGGCGTCGGAGCGGCCGCGGTCAAGGACCTCGCCAACTTCGCCAGCGGCGGGGTCACCATCGCGAGCGGCCCGGTCACGACCATCGTCTGACGCGCGTCGGACATGGGCGACCGCGGCAGGGCGGTCAGCCCGGCTCGGCCCGGTCCCGCCACGCCTCGAACGCCTCGCGGCTGGTCCGCGACGGCACGTGGCCGAACTCCTCCTTGAGCCGGGTGTTGTCCAACACCGGGCGGTACTGGAGGAACTTCGTCTGCTCCGGACCGTACGGCGAGAGGCGGAGGCGGCGGGCCACCGCCAGCACCCTGCGGAGCACCGGCTCGGGGATGACCCGGGTCTTCTTGCCCAGGGCGGCGGCGATCTCGGGCACGGTGAGGGTGCCGTCGCCGGCCACGTTGAACGTCCCGGTGACCGGACCGGTCACCGCCCGCAGGATGATCCCGACGACGTCCGCGTCCCAGATGAACACGAACGGTGAGTCGGCTCCGCGGATCTGCAGCAGCCGCGGCCTTTCGAACAACGCGGTGATCTGGTTGTCGACGTGCAGCCCGAGGATCGTGCCGATCCGCAGCACCACCTGCTCGAGCTCCGGGTGCTCGGCCCGGAGCACCGCGAGCTGCTCCTCGACCAACCGCTTGTGGTGGCTGTAGGCGAACTCCTCGTTGCCGCGCACCGGGTCGTCCTCGGTGAGCGGCACCGGGTTGTCCGCGTGGTAGCCGTAGGCCGCCCCGCTCGACGACACCACCACCCGGCGTACCCCGTGGGCCAGGCAGGCGTCGAACACGTGCCGGCTGCCGTCGACGTCGACGGCGTACTCCTTCTCCCGCGAGGAGTCCTTGCCGGGCGTCACGATCGAGGCGAGGTGCACGACCACCTCGGGGGAGGCCGCGGCGATGCCGGCGTCGACCGCCGCCGCGTCGGTGACGTCCATCAGCACGTGGCGGGCGCCGGCCACCTCCGAGGTGGGGAAGCGCAGGTCGGCGCTGACCACCTCGTGGCCGGCCTCCGCCAGGCCGGCGACCACGGACGAGCCGAGGAAGCCGTTGCCCCCGGTGACCAGCACCCTCATACCGCCACCTCCACGGGAGTGCGGGTGCGCAGCCGCCACACCGTGGCGACCGCGAGCCCCGCGATGATGTCCCAGATGCCCCACCAGGCGGCCACCAGCGCCATTCCGCCGAGCCCGTCGAAGTAGCTGAACACCAGCAGCAGCCCCAGTCCGGCGTTGCGGACACCGACCTCGAAGGTCATCGCCTTCGTGCTGGCAGGAGGCAGCCGCGTCGCGCGGCCGATCCCGTAGCCCAGCAGCAGCGCCAGCGCGTCGTGCAGGAACACCGCCACCAGCACGATGCCGATGTAGTCGACGAAGATGTCCCAGTTGTTGGCCACCCCGATCACGATGATGGCGGCCAGCGCGAGGAACGACACCGGCCCGATGACCCGGTGCCCGACCGACGCGGCCCGCGGCCACAGACGCGCGATGGTGATGCCGAGGACGAACGGCACCCCGATCACGAACGCGATCTCGGCGAGCATGTCGACGGCGGACAGGTCGATGTCCTCGAGCAGCTTCTTCCCGGTCGGGTGCAGCCCGCCCCAGAAGGCCATGTTCAGCGGCATCAGGAAGATCGCCAGCACGTTGCTGACCGCGGTCATCGACACCGACAGGGCGACGTCGCCGCCGGCCCGGTGGGTGAGGATGTTGGAGACGTTGCCCGGCGGGCAGCAGGCGACCAGGATCATCCCGAGCGCCACCGACCCGCGTACGTCGAGCAGCAGGGTCAGCGCGAACGTCAGCGCCGGGAGCAGCAGGAACTGCGCCAGCACACCGATCGCGATGGTCCCCGGGCGGCGTACAGCGCGGGCGAAGTCGTCGAGCTTCGTGTCCAGCGCGATCCCGAAGAGGATCGTGCCGATCACGATCTTCAGCGTGGTCAGGGACGCGTCGTCGAACGCGATGGTGATGTTGTCGACATCGGTCACGGCGTCACTCCCAGCTCCTCGATCTCGGCACGCACCTTGCGGCGGTAGGCGTCCTTGTTGACGTAGTAGGCCATCCGCTCGAGCCCGAGGTACTTGTAGCCACCGGACAGGTCCGGCCGCGGCCCCGCGACCCGCCTCTCGAAGCCCGCGGCCCGCTCGGGGGCGATGGACCGGGCGGTCAGGTAGGACGCGACCAGCTCGGCCTGCTCGTAGCGGCCCTGCCAGCCGATGCCCGACGCCTCGATCATGCCGAGCACGAAGAGGTCCGGGTCCGCGGTGAACACATTGAGGTACAGGTCCGGCGCCATCCCGCTCCAGTTGAGCAGCGACCGGTCCACGAACGGGTAGTGCAGCCGGTAGCCGGTGGCCAGCACGACCAGGTCGTACGGCGCCCGCTCGCCGTCGACGAACCGCACACCGTCGCCGTCCAGGCGCTCGACGTCGCGACGGACCCGGATGTCGCCGTGGCCGAGGTGGTGCAGCACCAGGGAGTTCACGATCGGGTGGGACTCGTAGATCCTGTGGTCGGGCGCCGGGAAGCCGAACCGGGTCGGGTCGCCGGTGAACATCCGCAGCACCCGGCCGTCCACGGCCTGCTTGATCCGCGGCGGCAGCGGCCGGCCCTGGTTGAGGGTGTCGGCGGGCCTGCCGAACAGGTACTTCGGCACGAAGTGGTACCCGCGCCGCACGCTCATGTCGACCGAGGCGGCGTGGTGAACGGCGTCGACGGCGATGTCGCAGCCGGAGTTGCCGGCGCCGATGATCAGCACCCGCTTGCCGGCGAAGACTTCGGCCCTCTTGTAGGCGCTGGTGTGCAGGACCTCCCCGTCGAAGCTGCCGGCGAAGGTCGGGACCACCGGCTCGGAGAGCGTGCCGTTGGCGATGACCACGCCGGCGTGCGTCGTCGTACGCCGTCCGTCGGGCCCGTCCGCGGTCACCTCCCACCCGGCCGCGGTCCTCTCGACCCGGGTGACCTCGGTGCCGAACGCGAACCCGTCGCGCAGGTCGAACGCGGTCGCGAAGTCGTGGAAGTAGGCCAGCAGCTCCCGGTGCGAGGGGTAGTCCGCGACCGTCTCCCTCATCGGGAACTCGGTGAACTGCGTCGTGGTCCGCGAGGAGATCAGGTGAGCGGACTCGTAGACGGTGCTGCGCGGGCCGTCGATGTTCCAGAGCCCACCGACGTCGTCGGCGAGCTCGTAGCCGGACCACGGGATGTCGAAGCGCTGCAGGTTGCGGGCGGCGGCCAGACCCGAGGGTCCGGCGCCGATCACGGCGTACGTCCGCCGCGAGGGGTCGTCGTGAGGCACCCGGGCATCCTTGCGCATGGGGAGACCGGTTCGGCGGAGACCCTCGCACCGGGGGCCGGTGCGGGCAGATTGCCTGGGCCGACACGGGGTCGAGGTCCTCGTGGACTGGACCGGACTCCCGTAGCGTTTCGATGTGTCCTGGTCCTACCGGCCCGCTCTGGACGGGGTGCGCTGCCTGGCCGTCTATCTCGTGGTGCTCTTCCACACCGGGGTGGGCGTCTTCGCCGGCGGCTTCGTCGGCGTGGACCTCTTCTTCGTCCTCTCGGGCTTCCTCGTCTCCACCATCCTGTTCCAGGAGCTGGCGGACACGGGGCGGCTGGACCTCGCGCACTTCTACGACCGCCGGGTGCGCCGGCTGCTGCCGGCCGCGCTGCTGGTGGTGCTGGCCACCGGCGCCGTCGCGGTCGTGATGCTCTCGACCATCCGGCGGGCCCCGCTCGTCGGGGACGCCCAGTCGGCCCTGCTGTACGTCGCGAACTGGCGGTTCCTGTTCCAGAGCAACGACTACTTCGCGGCCACGGAGGTCGGGGTCAGCCCGTTCCTGCACTTCTGGTCGCTCTCGATCGAGGAGCAGTTCTACTTCTTCTTCCCGTTGCTGCTGATCGGCCTCGCCAAGGGCGAGAGGCGGCGTCCCGGCATCACCGTGAAGGTGCTGCTCGGGCTGTTCGCCGTTTCCCTGGCCGCGCAGGTGGGCTGGGCGTTCGTCGACGCGAACCACGCCTACTACGGCACCGAGGCCCGGCTCTACCAGCTCCTCGCGGGGTCGCTGCTGGCGATCGCGTTCCGCAGCGCCCGCCGCCCCACGTTCACCCGCCGCGCTTCCGGCATCGGCACCGTCCTGTCAGCGGCCGGCCTGGTGCTGGTCGCGAGCTCGTGGCTCGACGTCTCGCCGTCGGTACGTGGCCTGCTGGCGACGGTCGCCGCGGTCGGGTTGGTCAGCTCGCTGGCCGGCCAGTCCGGCGGACTGCCGGAGCGGTTCTTCTCGCTGCCGCCCCTGGTGTTCCTCGGCAAGATCTCCTACGGCACCTACCTGTGGCACTGGCCGGTCATCATCCTGCTCCGCGAGGTCGTCGAACCGGGGGTGGTCGCCCGCACCCTGCTGGTCACGGTGCTGAGCACCGCGCTGGCCACCGCGAGCTACCAGATGCTGGAGCGCCCGGTGCGGTCCATGAAGCTGCGCGAGCTGTTCCGCGGCCCGACGGTGATGATCGCGCTGACCGCGAGCGCCCTGGTGGCGGTGCTGGCGGTGCCGCCGGTCCTCGAGAAGGACGGTCGCCCGGCCCTGGCCCTCAGCGGCAGCGGCGTCGCGACCGGCACCGCCAAGAACGCCACCGGCCCGGTTCCGGATGTCGACTTCGTCGCCTTCGCGGAGGACAAGGGGGGCACCGAGCAGTTCTGCGAGGCCGACGACCTCGAGCCCTGCGAGGTGGTCACCGGCAACCCCGGCCCCACCGTCGTGCTGGCCGGTGACAGCCACGCCCAGATGCTCGAGCCCACGATGACGGCGCTGGCCCGCGAGCACGGCTTCAACCTGAGCGTCAGCATCGTCACCGGGTGCCCGTGGCTCCGCGGCGTGACCAAGCTGGCCAACACCGACGGGCGCCGTACGACGTGCGCGAACGCGCGCGACGAGCTCTACGACCGCGTGCTCGAGAAGTCCGGCGCGGACCTGGTCCTGCTGGCGCAGCTCTCCCGGCTCCCTTCGGACCCGGAGTCGCTCAACCTGGGCCGGCCGCCCGGCGACGACCGCCCGGTCACCTCCGTCCGCGACCTGCTCGTGGAGAGCACCGACGCCACCCTCGGCGACATCGAGGCGGCCGGCGTCCGGTCCCTGATCCTCAACAGCATCTGGCATCCGACCGCCGAGCTGGGCGACCCGCTCGACTGCCTGGCCAGCGCCCGCAGGCTCGAGGACTGCCGGGTTCCGGTGCCGCCGCGCGGCGAGATCCAGGACTCGCTCTACCTCGCGGCGGCCGCGCGCTCGGAGGACATCTTCACCGTGGACATCAACCCGATCATGTGCCCGTCCGCACCCGTCTGCGACGCGATGCTGGGCCGGATCCCCGTGTGGCGCGACGCCATCCACTACTCGCCGGCCATCCTCGAGAGCCGGCGCGCGCAGATCTGGGAGGCGCTGCGGGACTCGGGCGCCTTCGACGGCCTCGGCCCGCTCACCTGACGCCTCCCCGAGGCGGTGCGACAGGATGGGCGCCATGCGTCCCATGCTCGCGACCCGTGGCAGCCACGTGCCGACCGGTCCCGAGTGGAGCCACGAGATCAAGTGGGACGGGATGCGCATCCTCGCCGACGTGCGCCGCGGGGGCACCGGCACCCGGCAGGGCGTGCGGCTGACCAGCCGCAACGAGAACGACGTCACCGTTTCCTACCCCGAGCTGCTCGAGCTGCCCGGCCGCGACGTGCTGCTCGACGGCGAGGTGGTCGTCTTCGCCGACGGGCTGCCGAGCTTCGGCGCCCTGGCCGAGCGGATGCACGTCCGCAGCGCCAGCCGTGCCCGAGCGCTCGCCGACACCCGGCCCGTGACGTACCTCGTCTTCGACGTGCTCCGCCTCGACGGCCGCGACCTCACCCGGGAGCCGCTGGCCGCCCGTCGCGACGTGCTCGCCGGCCTCGGCCTCGACGACGCGTGGTGGCAGGTCCCCGCGACGTACGACGACGGGGTCGCGCTGCTCGACGCCACCGCGCAGCAGGGGCTCGAGGGGGTGGTCAGCAAGCGGCTGGCCTCGCGGTACGAGCCCGGCCTGCGGAGCAGGTCGTGGCTGAAGTTCCCGCACCGGCACCGTACCTCCTGGGTGGTGGGTGGCTGGCGGCCCGAGACCGGGTCGACCGACCGGCTCGGCGCGCTGCTGGTCGGCGAGCCCACCGCCGACGGTGGGCTGCTCTACCGGGGCCGGGTCGGCAGTGGCATCGCCGGCAAGGTGGGCCCGCTGCTCAGGGAGCTGCTCGACCCGATCGCCTCCGACGACTGCCCGTTCACCGACGAGGTGCCCCGTGAGGACGCCCGCGGCACCCACTGGGTCGCGCCCCGGCTGGTGGTCGACGTCGAGTCTCTGGGGCTGGGCGCCCAGGGCCGGCTCCGCCAGCCGTCGTACCGTGGCCTCCGGACCGACATCACCCCTACCGACCTTCTCGGGGAGGACCTGACATGACCCACCGCATCCTGACCACCGGCCTGCTGCTGCTCGCGAGCCTGCTGCTGGTCCCCACGGCGCCCGCCGGCGCGGGGACCGTCACGCTCGACGGCGTCAGCGTCGCCCTCAAGTCCGGCACCCGCCAGGTCGTCACCGTCAACCACACCAGCGGCACCAAGGCCCGGGTCACGCTGTGGCGCAAGAAGGACGGCCGCTGGAAGGAGATCGCGCAGACCTCCTCCGGCCGCACCGGCTACGGCGGCCTGGTCGCCAAGGCGGACCGCCGCCAGGGCACCGGCACCACCCCGCTGGGGACCTACCGGCTGCTGTCCACCTTCGGCACCCACGCCCGCAGCGACAACTGGGGCCTGTCGCACCGCAAGATCCGGTCCGGCGACTTCTGGGTGCAGGACAACCGGTCGGACTACTACAACCGCTACCGCAACAAGAGCCAGGGCGGTTTCCGCTGGCGGCTGCCGGCCAGCGACCCGAACTCCTCCGAGCGGCTGACGGACTACCCCAGGCAGTACGAGTACTCCATCGTCACCGGGTTCAACTACGGCGCGCAGGTCCGGCACCGCGGCTCCGGCATCTTCCTGCACGTCAACGGCAGCGGCGCCACCGCCGGCTGCGTCTCCGCGCCGCGGGCGTTCATCGTCAAGCTGATGAACCGGCTCGAGCCGGGCCTGGTCCCGGTGATCGCGATCGGCCGCTAGGCAGCGAGGGACGGGGGCAGGCATGGCGGGCAGCGAGATCCGGGCCGAGATCGAGGGCCGCACCCTCAAGATCAGCAACCTCGAGAAGGTGCTCTACCCGGCGACCGGGACCACCAAGGGTGAGGTGCTCGACTACTACGCCCGGATCTCGCCGGTGCTGCTGCCGCACGTCGCCGACCGCGCGGTCACCCGGATCCGCTGGCCGCACGGCGTCCAGTCGGCGTCGTTCTTCGAGAAGAACGTGCCGGCCGGGGCGCCGGCCTGGCTGCGCACCGCCGAGGTGCCGACCACCGGCTCCCGGGGCAGCTCCCGCAACGGCGACACCCTGGTCTTCCCGATCATCGACGGGGTGGCCGCGCTGACCTACCTGGTCAACCTGGCCAGCCTGGAGCTGCACGTGCACCAGTGGACGGTGACCAGGTCGGGTCGCCCCCGGAACCCCAACCGGCTGGTCATCGACCTGGACCCCGGGGAGCCGGCCGGGCTGGGGGAGTGCTGCGAGGTGGCGCTGCTGGTCCGCGCCAAGCTGGCCGAGCGCGACCTGGAGGCGAGCCCGGTCACCAGCGGCTCCAAGGGCCTGCACCTGTACGCCGCGCTGCCCGGCGACCTGGACCCGGACGGCACCACCGCGCTGGCCAAGGAGATCGCCGAGGAGCTCCAGGCCGAGCACCCGAAGTCGGTCACCGCGACGATGACCAAGTCCCGCCGCTCGGGCAAGGTCTTCCTCGACTGGTCCCAGAACGCGGGCTCCAAGACCACCATCTCGCCGTACTCCCTGCGCGGCCGCGACAAGCCGTACGTCGCCACGCCCCGCACCTGGGAGGAGATCGAGGCCGGCGCCGACGACCCGCTCGAGATCGGGCACTGCCGGTTCGAGGAGGTGCTGGACCGGGTGGCCGATAGGGGCGATCTGTTCCTCCCCGACGCCTGATCGCGCCCGTCTGTTACCGAGATCCTGGGTTGTTACCGAAGGATTGGGATCTCGTGGTTGCCATGTGGACCTGACGTGGCGCGCCACTCCCTAACGTTTCTGTCATCACCGAAACGACTTGGGAGCAACCATGAAGACCACCAGCCGCAAGATCCTCGTCCCGCTCGCCACGCTCCTCGCCGCCGGCGCGGTCGCGGTTGGCTCGGGTGCGGACTTCACCTCCACCACCAACTCCGCCACCGCGGTCACCGCGGGCAAGCTGATCCACACCAACTCGGCCAACGGCGTGACGCTGAACATCACCAAGATCAAGCCCGGCGACTCCATCTCCAGCGACGTCGTCATCACCAACACCGGTGACCTCGACTCGACGCTGACGCTCGCGGAGACCAGCGAGTACAACGGGGCCACCACCCCCACCGTGAAGCCCGCGTTCACCGCCGGCGACCTGAAGCTGACGATCACCAAGGGTGCCACCGTCGTGTACGACGGCAACCTCGGCGCCTGGGCCAACAACACCCCGTTCGCGCTCGGCGCGCTGAACGTCGGCGGCTCCACCACCCTCACCTTCACCGTGTCCATGCCCTCGACCGCGGGCAACGCGAACCAGGGCGCCGTCGCCGGTGCGACCTACCAGTGGGTCAGCACCCAGGTGGCCGGCAGCTCGTCCATCGTGCCGTGGGCCTGATCCGTCCCTGACGGACCGCAGTCACCCGGGGGGTACCGGGAGAGGAACCCCGCCCGGCGCCATCCCACAAGGGCGCCGGGCGGGCCTCGTTCCCCCACTCACACCACAGCCAGGTTGGAGCAGAGCCATGGAGATCGTCCTCGACACCCCGCGTCGGCCCCGCGCCGGCCGCTGGGCAGTCAACGTCCTGTGCCTCGTCGTGATGGGGCTCGCACTGGCCTTCCTGCTGCCCGCCGCCATGGGGCTCCAGCGCTACGTCATCATGGGCGGATCGATGGAGGGCACCTACGACCTCGGCTCCGTCGTCTTCGAGGAGAGCGTCCCGGTCTCCGACCTCGAGGTGGGCGACGTGATCACCTACGTCCCGCCCGCCGACTCCGGCATCAACACCCTGGTCACGCACCGGATCGTCGAGATCGACGGTTCCACGTTCCGCACCCAGGGTGATGCCAACGCCGACGTCGACCCCTGGACCTTCGAGCTGAACGCGGCCACCCAGAACCGGGTCACCGCCTCCCTGCCCTACGTGGGCTACGTGTTCATCGCGCTCGGTGACCGCTCGACGCGGATGGCCGTCATCGGCATCCCCGCCGCGATCGTCGCCCTCGCCAGCCTGGCCGAGCTGCTCCAGGCGCTCCGCCGCAAGCCCGCCGTCGTGTCCTCGTCGTCCACCGTCGAGGTTCCCGACCAGCGCCTGGCCTCGACCTCCACCGCTCCCGACTCCGCCGAGGCGCGAGGGGCCGGTTCCTGACCCATGGCTCCCCACCGTCTGCTGCTCGCCGCGATCGCGCTGCTCCTCGGAGCCAGCGCGATCAACGGCATGCAGTTCTCCGCTGCCTCCTTCACGGCCGCCAGCACGGCGCCGGCCGCCGTGTCGGCGGCCGACCACTGGACCCCCCCGACGGTGGCCATGACGGATCCCGGCCCCCCGCTCAGCGGCACG
>JBEVFC010000266.1:0-6382 GCA_040512455.1 Nocardioides sp. | reverse complement strand
GCCCCCAGGGCCCGGGGGAACAACACCACCCCGGGCCCGGCGGTTCCCCCGCCCGGCGGCCCATGGGGGGTACCAAAGAACCCCCACCCCCCCCCAGGGCGTGGGGGGGGGGGCCCGCCGGGGTGCCCCCCCCGACAACCGCTAGCATCGGGGTGGGAGCAGATCCTTGCTCCCACCCCGACATGCGGCCTGACGTGCGGCCAGGCCGCCCGCAGTTCCCTTTGTCCGTCATCGACGGGGCGCATTCCGCCCCCAGAGGTGGTAGTTACCCGTGACCGCATACATCGTGCGGAGACTGTTCACCGGAATCATCATGTTGGTCGTGATGAGCGTGGTGACCTTCGTGCTCTTCTTCTCCTCCCCGGTCAACCCGGAGGACTTCGCCTGTGGCAAGAACTGCTCCGTCGCCCAGAAGGAGCAGACCCGCAAGGCGCTCGGCTACGCCGACCCCGTCACCGTCCAGTGGGTGAACTTCGCCAAGGGCTTCTTCGCCGGTCGCGACTTCCCGGACGACGAGGAGCTGCGCAAGGCAGCGCCGGAGCAGGTCGTGCACTGTTCCGCACCGTGCCTCGGGTACTCGCAGTCCACCAACGCCACCGTGACCTCCAAGATCAAGGACGCCTGGCCGATCTCGGTCTCCCTTGCCCTTGCCGCATTCATCATGTGGATGGTCGGCGGCATTCTCTTCGGTGTCATAGCGGCCCTGCGCCGCGGCACGATCATCGACCGCGGCATCGTCGCGTTCTCGCTGGTCTTCTACGCGTTCCCCACGTTCTTCATCGGTCTGTTCCTCTACCGGTTCCTGGCCATCAAGTGGGAGATCTTCAAGATCCCCGAATACACCAGCATCGCGGATGGCGGGGTGTTCATGTGGCTCAGCGGCCTCATCCTCCCCGGCTTCACCCTGGCCCTGGTCTACATGGCCGGCTACGTCCGGATGACCCGCGCCTTCGTCCTCGAGTCGATGGGTGAGGACTACCTCCGGACCGCCAAGGCCAAGGGCCTGGCGCCACGGAAGGTCCTGGTCAAGCACAGCATGCGCGCCGCGCTGACCCCCCTGGTCACGATGGCCGGTCTGGACCTCGCCGGCCTGCTCGGTGGCGCGATCATCACCGAGCGCGTCTTCAACTACCCCGGCCTCGGCCTGCTCGCGGTGGTGGCCGTGCGTGACTACGACCTCCCGCTGGTGGTCGGCATCGTGCTGGTGCTCGCCGCGGTCGTCATCTTCGCCAACCTGATCGTCGACCTGCTGTACGCCGTGATCGACCCGCGCGTCCGAGTCGGCTGAGGAGAAAACTACTGATGACTTCACAGTCTTTGCTGACCGTCACGGACCTCAAGGTCCACTTCCCGACGGCGGACGGCCTCGTCAAGGCGGTGGACGGCCTCAGCTTCGAGGTCGACTCCGGCAAGACGCTCGGCATCGTGGGCGAGTCCGGTTCCGGCAAGTCGGTCTCGAGCTCGGCGATCCTCGGTCTGCACCGCGGCACCAGTGCCAAGGTGACCGGCGAGATCGACCTGGGTGGCACCGACCTGCTCAAGATCACCGACGAGCAGATGCGCAAGCGCCGCGGCCAGGACGTCGCCATGATCTTCCAGGACCCGCTGTCGGCGATGCACCCGTACTACACGGTCGGCAACCAGATCATGGAGGCCTACCTCGTCCACAACAGCGTCTCCAAGCGCGCCGCCAAGACGCGGGCCGTCGAGATGCTCGAGCGTGTGGGCATCCCGCAGCCGGACCGTCGCGTCAGCGACTACCCGCACCAGTTCTCGGGCGGCATGCGTCAGCGGGCCATGATCGCAATGGGCCTCATCAACAACCCGGGCCTGCTGATCGCGGACGAGCCCACCACGGCGCTCGACGTGACCGTTCAGGCGCAGATCCTCGACCTGCTCCAGGACCTGCAGCGCGAGTTCAACTCCGCGATCATCATCATCACCCACGACCTGGGCGTCATCGCGGAGATGGCCGACGACGTGCTGGTCATGTACGCCGGTCGCGGGGTCGAGTACGGCCCCACCAAGGAGATCCTGACGCACCCGGAGATGCCCTACACGTGGGGCCTGCTCTCCAGCGTGCCCGACGTCGTCGGTGACACCGACGCGCGTCTGATCCCGATCCCGGGCGCGCCGCCGAGTCTGCTGAACCCGCCGAAGGGCTGTGCCTTCCACCCGCGGTGCACGCACCGTGACAAGGTGCCCGGCGACCTCTGCAGGACGGAGATGCCGGAGCTGATCGAGGGTTCCCGCGGTCCGGGGCACACCAAGCGGTGCCACCTGGCCGACCCGGAGACCATCTACCAGACCGAGATCCTTCCCGAGATCGCCCCCGACCTGGTCGATGAGATCATCAACCAGGACGTGCAGGGCGCGGACGCCGAAGCGGGCACTGGCCTGTACTCCGGCACCGAGGAGACGAAGAACTGATGTCCGAGAACACCACGACCTCCGGCAGCACCCCGCGCACGGGTACGGCGGACTCCGACATTGCGCTCGACTCCAAGGACGCCGCCTCCCGCAAGGCCGGCGGTGACGGCCGGGACGCGCTCCTGGAGGTCGAGAACCTCCGGATGTACTTCCCGGTCAAGTCCTCCGGCGTGATCCGACGGACCGTCGGCTACGTGCAGGCGGTCGACGGGGTGTCCTTCCAGGTGCCCACGGGTGGCGCGCTGGGCCTGGTGGGCGAGTCCGGATGTGGCAAGTCCACCACCGGTCGCCTGATCACCCGGCTCTACGAGCCGACCGGTGGTGCGATCCGCTTCGAGGGCCGTGACATCGCCAAGCTCTCGGTGCGGCAGCTCAAGCCGCTGCGCAAAGACATCCAGATGATCTTCCAGGACCCGTACACGTCGCTCAACCCGCGGCACACGGTCGGCTCGATCGTGGGTGCGCCGCTGGCGATCCACAACGTCGTCCCGAAGAAGAAGATCCTGCCCCGCGTCCAGGAGCTCCTCGAGATCGTCGGGCTGAACCCTGAGCACTACAACCGGTACCCCAACGAGTTCTCCGGCGGCCAGCGTCAGCGCATCGGCATCGCCCGTGCCCTGACCCTGAACCCCAAGCTGCTGGTCGCCGACGAGCCGGTCTCCGCGCTCGACGTGTCGATCCAGGCGCAGGTGGTCAACCTGCTCCAGGACCTGCAGCGTGAGTTCGACATCTCGTTCCTGTTCATCGCCCACGACCTGGCGGTGGTGCGTCACTTCTGCCCCGAGGTGGCGGTGATGTACCTCGGCAAGGTCGTCGAGATCGCGGACCGCGAGACGCTCTACAACAAGCCGCAGCACCCCTACACGCAGGCGCTGCTGTCGGCGGTTCCCGATGTGAAGCAGGCCGCCATCGGCGGTCGGCGCGAGCGGATCCGGCTCGAGGGTGACGTGCCCAGCCCGATCAACCCGCCGTCCGGCTGCCGGTTCCGGACCCGCTGCCCGCTGGCGCAGGAGATCTGTGCGAAGCAGGAGCCGCCGCTGCTGCAGATCGGGCCCCGCCACAAGGTCGCCTGCCACTTCGCCGGCGAGATCGGCCAGCACCCCACCAAGCCGGTCACCGCGCGGCTGCTCGGCCTGGACGACCAGGGCAACCCGGATCCGGGCGCCACGCCCGACGACAGCGCCATCGAGACCCCGGGCTACAAGGACTCCTGGTTCGACCTGCAGGGTGGCCGCTCGGGTGTGACGTCCTGACCGGACCACGGTGAGCGACGACGGGCTCTTCGAGGCACCGTCCTCGACGCGACCCCCCGGAGGAGGCTCCGGGGGGTCGTTGCACGCCCACAGCCATGCTTCGTCACCGCTCGCGGTGCGGATGCGCCCGCGCACCCTGGACGAGCTGGTCGGCCAGCGTCAGCTGCGCGAGCCGGGCTCGCCGCTGCGTCAGCTGATCGAGGGCGACCAGGCCCTGTCACTGCTGCTGTGGGGGCCACCCGGCACCGGCAAGACGACGATCGCCTCGATCCTGTCCCGTCAGACCAACCGCCGCTTCGTCGAGGTCTCGGCGGTCGTGGCCGGCGTCAAGGAGGTGCGGGCGGCCGTCGAGGGTGCCCGCGCCGCTCTGGTGCACGAGGGCGCCGAGACGGTGCTGTTCGTGGACGAGGTGCACCGCTTCAACAAGGCCCAGCAGGATGCGCTCCTGCCCGGCGTGGAGAACCGCTGGGTGACCCTGGTCGGCGCCACCACGGAGAACCCGTTCTTCTCGGTGATCTCGCCGCTGCTGTCGCGGTCGTTGCTGCTGCGCCTCGAGACGCTGACCGATGACGACGTACGCGAGGTGATGGCGCAGGCGCTCGTGGACGAGCGCGGCCTCGGCGGCGCCTACACGATCAGCGAGGAGGCCACCGACCACCTGGTCCGCCTCGCCGGCGGCGACGCCCGTCGGTCGCTGACGTACCTCGAGGCGGCGGCCGGTGCCGCCAGCAGCAGGGGCAGCACCGACATCGACCTGTCCACGGCGGAGACCGCAGTGGACACCGCCGCGGTCCGCTACGACCGCCAGGGCGACCAGCACTACGACGTGACCTCGGCGTTCATCAAGTCCGTCCGCGGCTCCGACGCCGACGCGGCGCTGCACTACCTGGCCCGGATGATGGAGGCGGGGGAGGACCCCCGCTTCATCGCCCGCCGGCTGGTCATCCTGGCCAGCGAGGACATCGGCCTCGCCGACCCGACGGCGCTGACCACGGCGATCGCCGCCGCCCAGGCCGTCCAGCTCATCGGGATGCCGGAGGCACGGCTCAACCTCGCGCAGGCGACGATCGCGCTCGCGGTCGCGCCGAAGTCGAACGCGGTCACCACCGCCATCGAGGCGGCGAGTGCCGACGTACGCGCGGGCAAGATCGGCCCGGTTCCGGCACACCTGCGCGACGCGCACTACGCCGGGGCGAAGAAGGTCGGGCACGGCACCTCCTACGTCTACTCCCACGACGCGCCGTTCGGCATCGCGGAGCAGCAGTACGCCCCGGACGTGGTCAAGGACGCCCGCTACTACCGACCCACCACCCTGGGCGCCGAATCCGCGATCCGGGAGCGGTGGGAACGGGTCCGCAAGCTCATCAGGGGCGCGCGATAGGGTCGGTCACTGTGAACTTCGAGGACCTGCTCGCGCTCGTCGCCCTGGGCGTCGCCGTGCTGCTCGTGCTCCTGGTGACGACGGTCGCCCTGCTGCGGGTGGTCCGTCGGGACCGGGCCCGCACCGCGCAGGCGCTGGCCGAGGCGCGGGCGGAGGCCGCCGACCTGCGGCAGCGCCTGGATGCGCTGAGCCACCGCCTGGAGGCGCCGCCCCGCCCCGCCGAGGAGTTCGTGATCACCGACATCGGCACGCCCGAGGCCGAGCCGCTCCCGTCGCCCCCGACGCGGATCGAGGGCCGTCTGTTCGTCGACATCGTGCTGCGGGAGTCCGTGGTGAAGGCCGCCTCGCTGGGGTACGGCGTGCGCCGGGCGCTGGCGCCCGAGTCCCGCAACCGGATCCGCTTCGAGATGAAGCGGGAGGTCAAGCGCTCGCGTCGGCAGCGGCGGGCCGAGCTCAAGGAGATGCGGCGCCGCCACCAGGCGCGCCAGCGGGAGCAGGAGGTCGCCTGATGGCGCGGACCTTCTGGTTCGCGGCCGGCGCGGGCGCGGCCGTCTATGCCATGAACCGGGCCCGCCGGGTGCGTGACGCACTCAGCGCCGACGGGCTGCGCGACCGTGCGCAGGGCCTGGCCCTGGGTGCCCGGATGTTCCGCGACGAGGTCGCGCAGGGCCGCACCGAGAAGGAAACCGAGTTGCGCACGCGACTCGGTCTGGTCCCGAATGGGACTCCCGAGCTGGAGTCCGGTGGCAAGCACCGGGCACTGGCCGAGTCCCCCGAGCAGGAAGGCAGCAGCTGATGGACACCGCGGAGATCCGCCGGAGGTTCCTGGGCCACTTCGCCCAGAACACCACGGTCGGCGCGCACCAGATCGTGCCCTCGGCGTCACTGCTGCTCGACGACCCGAACCTGCTGTTCGTGAACGCCGGCATGGTGCCCTTCAAGCCCTACTTCCTGGGCCAGGAGACGCCGCCGTACGACCGCGCCACGAGCGTGCAGAAGTGCGTGCGCACCCCTGACATCGAGGACGTCGGCAAGACCACCCGGCACGGCACGTTCTTCGAGATGTGCGGCAACTTCTCGTTCGGCGACTACTTCAAGGAAGGCGCCATCGAGCTGGCCTGGGACCTGGTCACCAAGTCCCAGTCGGACGGCGGCTGGGGCCTCGAGGAGAGCCGGCTGTGGCCGTCGGTTCTGGCCGGCGACGACGAGGCGCTGCGGCTCTGGATGAAGGTCACCGGGCTGCCCGCCGAACGCATCGTGAAGCTGGGGCCCAAGGAGAACTACTGGTCCATGGGCGTTCCCGGTCCCGGCGGCCCGT
>JBEVFC010000240.1:0-12460 GCA_040512455.1 Nocardioides sp. | reverse complement strand
GGTGGATGACGACCGCGCAGTTGAGGATGCGGGTGCCGTGCACCAGCGGGGCACCGACGACCAGCACCGGCCGCAGGTCCGTGCGCGCGGCGACGATATCGGCGACGGCCGCGAGCACGCCCTCGAGCAGGGTGTCCTGGAGGAACAGGTCGTCGATGGCGTAGCCGCTCAGCGCGAGCTCGGGGAACACCGCGACCGCGACACCCTCCTCGTGGCAGGCCCGGGCCTCCGCGAGCACCACCGCGGCGTTCGCCGCCGGGTCCGCGACCGCGACCGGCACCGTGCAGGCCGCGACCCGGGCGAACCCGTGCGCATAGGCCGAGTAGAAGTCCACACGTCCACTCTAGGGCGACGAGGTGTGAGTTCCTGCGCGCCCAGGTGCGAGTTCCTGCGCGCCGAGGTGTCAGGTCTTGCGGTCAGCGGCGGTACGTCGCCCGCCAGCGCGGACCGGCCAGCTCCTCCAGGCGTACGGCGTCGAGGCCGTCGCGGGCGAGTGACTCCATGAAGGCGCGACCCAGGGGAAACGGTGGGCCGGACTCGGCGTTCCCGGAGCCGGCGTACCGGAACGCGACCACGAGCAGCGTGCCGCCCTCGTCGACCAGCCCGGTGACCGCGTCCGCGGCTGCCTCCCGCGGCGGGTCCGGCAGCGCCTGCAGGGTGAAGATCTCGACCACCAGGTCGAAGGCGTGGTGCCACTCGTCCGGGAGGGCGAGGAGGTCGGCGACGCGGTAGTCGACGCTCGAGCCCGGGTTGCGGCCGCGGGCCACCTCGACCGCGGTCGGCGAGATGTCGAAGGCAGTGGTGGTGAAACCGAGCGAGGCGAGGTACTCCGCGTCCGCACCCAACCCGCAGCCGACCACGACCGCGCGCCGACCGGCGCCGTCGACGCCCTCGCGCTCCGCCCACTCCCGCAGGTCCACCTGGGGCAGGGTCCGGTCCCACGGCATGCTGACCTCGCCGGCCGACCCCGCGGCGTACAGCTCGTCGAACCAGGCCGTCGGGTCGCCGCGTCCGATCGCCTCCGCCGACAGCTCGTCCGCGCGGAGGTCCCAGTCCCGGGGCTCGCTCATGGAGCCATCCTGCCCCCGACCGGGCCGCCGACCGCAAGGACTGCACCCACGCCACGCACGAACACGCACCGCGTCGGGGGACGTGACGGAGGACACAGGATCCGGACGAGAGGACGGGACTAGCCTGAGGAACGGTCCGGGGACTCCACCAGGGAGCCACGAGAACACGTCCGAAGGAGCTCACCATGAGCGAGGAGACCGCGCCGTACGGCACCGGCCCCGCGGCACAGGACGGGCCGAAGCCCGTCAAGCGGGTCCGCACCCACCACCTGCGCGAGATGAAGGAGCGCGGGGAGCGGTTCGCGATGCTGACCGCCTACGAGCAGTACGCCGCGCAGACGTTCGACGAGGCGGGCATCGAGGTGCTCCTCGTCGGCGACAGCGCCTCCAACAACGTCTTCGGCAACGAGACCTCGCTCCCGGTCACGGTCGACGAGCTGATCCCGCTCACCCGTGCGGTGAGCCGGTCCGTACGACGGGCGCTGGTCGTCGGCGACCTGCCGTTCGGCTCCTACCAGGGCTCGCCCGAGCAGGCCTACGCCACCGCGGTCCGCTTCATGAAGGAGGGTGGCGCGCACGCCATCAAGCTCGAGGGCGGCACCGAGATGGTGCCGCAGATCGAGCTGCTCACCCGCGGCGGCGTCCCGGTGATGGCGCACATCGGCTTCACCCCGCAGAGCGAGCACAGCCTCGGCGGCTACCGGGTGCAGGGCCGCGGTGAGACCGCCCGGCGGCTCCTCGACGACGCCAAGGCCGTGGAGGCCGCGGGCGCGTTCGCGGTCGTCATGGAGATGGTCCCCGGGGACGTGGCCGCCCAGATCACCAAGGAGCTCACCATCCCCACCATCGGCATCGGCGCCGGCGTCGAGTGCGACGGCCAGGTGCTGGTGTGGCAGGACGCGTTCGGGCTGCGCACCGGCCGGATGGCGAAGTTCGTCAAGCAGTACGCCGACCTGCACGGCACCCTGCTCCAGGCGGCCCGCGACTACTCCGCCGACGTGAAGGGCGGCACCTTCCCGGGTCCCGACCACACGTTCTGATCCCGCTGGCGGCGCCCGGGACGACGTACGGTGGGGCTCATGCGGACCCTCGTGGCTGTCTCCCTGCTCGCCCTGACCACCGGCGTCCTCGCCCCGACGACGGCGACCGCCGCCGAGGCCGAGGCCGACGCCCCCGGCGTCGGGCCGCGTGCGCAACGGGCGGCGGCCGTGCCGTCGCTGAGGGTCACCCGGGAGGCGCGTGGACTCGCGCAGCCCTGGGACGTCCAGCCCATCGGCAACGGGGCGTTCCTGGTCACCGAGCGCGACACCGCACGGCTACTGCGGGTCAAGAACGGCCACGTCCGCCGGATCCGGTTCCCGAAGTCCTCGGTCTGGGTGTCCGGTGAGACCGGCCTGATGTCCATGGAGATCGACCCGGGATTCGCACGGAACGGCCGCTTCTACACCTGCCAGGGCGGCCACACCTCCGGCGGGGGCCACGACGTGAAGGTCGTCGCCTGGCGGCTCAACGACGCGCAGACCCGGGCCCGCCGCGCGGACGTGCTCCTCGAGGGGATCCAGGCCACCAGCGGCCGCCACGGCGGCTGCCGGCTGCTGATCGGCCGCAACGGCTCGCTCCTGGTCGGCACCGGCGACGCCGCGGTGAGCAGCAACCCGCGGAACCTGCAGTCCCTCAACGGCAAGGTCCTGCGGCTCAACCGCACCACCGGAGCCCCGTGGCCGGCGAACCCGTACATCGACGCGACCAACCGCAAGCAGCGCTACGTCCTCAACTACGGGCACCGCAACATCCAGGGCCTGGCCACGCGCCGCGACGGCAGCGTCTGGTCGGTCGAGCACGGGTCCAACCGCGACGACGAGGTCAACCTGGTGGTCAGCGGCGGCGACTACGGCTGGGAGCCCAATCCTCCGTACGACGAGAGTGGCGTTCCGATGACCGACCAGAGCCTCGCCGGTGACCAGATCGACGCCCGGTGGAGCAGCGGTTCGCCGACCATCGCCACCTCCGGCGCCACCTGGGTCCGCGGCACGCAGTGGGGCAGCCTCAACGGCGCGCTCGCGGTCGCGGCGCTCAAGGGCAGCCGGGTGGTGTTCATGAAGTTCAACGCCGACGGCGTGTTCCAGCGGGCCCGCACCCCCGCCGCGCTGCGGAAGTACGGCCGCCTGCGGTCGATCAGCAGGGCCCCCAACGGCGACCTGATCATCACCACCGCCAACGGGAGCGGCGACTCGATCCTCCGGGTGCACCCGCGCGGCTGACGACCGGCCGCCGGGCCGCCCGACGTACGTCCCGGCCTCCAGCGGACTCCTCACCGGACAACCGGACGGCGCGCTCGCGCGTCCTCTCCGTGTCCATCACCCGAAGGAGACCGCCATGTCCCACCTGATCCCCCTCCGCCTGGCCGGCCTGGTCGCCGCCCTGGTCGGCCTGGTGCTGGTCGGCACCGCCGGCACTCCCGCCACCGGCCTGCCCGCCTGGCAGGACACCAGCTCCTCGTGGAGCCACCCGGCCGCGGTGAACCCCAAGGTCGTCGGCCTGCGCTACGCGGCCCACCCCACCTTCGACCGCGTGGTCATCGATCTCCGCGGCCGGATCCCCTCCGGCACCACCACCTACCGCCGGCACTTCACGTACGACGGCAGCGGCGACGAGGTGCCGATCCTCGGACGCTCGGGGATCCAGCTGACGCTGACACCGGCCGCCGCCCACAACGACGCCGGCGACAACCTCTACACCGGCCCGACCCTCGCTCGGCCGCGCCTGCGCACCCTCAAGGCGCTCGCGCTCACCGGTGACTTCGAGGGTCAGGTGACGTTCGCGTTCGCGCTGACCCACCGCGCGAAGTACCGCGTCTTCGAGCTGTCAGGCCCGCGCCGTCTGGTCATCGACTTCCAGCACCGGTGAGGCCCCACTGAACGGCTCAGGCCGTCCAGCCCAGCCACGCCCCGCCGGCGGTGACCGCGAGGAACCAGAACACCATCGCGGTCACCGCCAGCACGGGCAGCCGTCTCGGGTGCGGCGTCCACCACGCGCAGGCGAGCACGAAGAGGACCAGCCAGACCAGCAGGAGCAGCACCACGCCCCACCAGGGCGCGACCAGCCCGGAGGCGGCGTACAGGAAGAACGCGCACGCCATCCCGGCCATGCCGACGAAGGGCCACGGTGAGACCGCCCTCGGGTTGTGCCGCTTGACCTTGCCCGAGCGACCTGGAAGACCCACTCAGTCCTCGAGCTTGTCGTCGTTCCACTTCGGGTCGTTTTCCCACTCCTCGTTGCGCTCCTAGACCTTGTCGATTGCCCGCGAGGCCTCGGCGGCGGACGGGTAGGGACCCAGGCGGTCGGCGTTCTTGCAACCGTCCCTTCCCTCGACGGTGTGGTGCTTCAGGCAGAACCAGTACTCGTCGCTCATGTCGCTGAAACTACACTCGCCCCCATGTCCGCAGTAGTCCCCGGCGTCATCTCGCCACCGCGTCCCGTTCCCGCCCACATCCCGCGGCCGGAGTACGTCGGCAAGCCCGGCCCCGAGCGCTTCACCGGTTCGGAGGTCAAGGACGCCGAGACCATCGAGAAGATGCGGGTCGCGTCGAGGCTGGCCGCCCAGGCCCGTGAGCTGGTCGGCTCGCACGTCGCCCCGGGGGTCACCACCGACGAGCTCGACCGCATCGGTCACGAGTTCCTCTGCGACCACGGCGCGTACCCCTCGACCCTCGGCTACCGCGGCTTCCCCAAGTCGCTGTGCTCGAGCGTCAACGAGGTCATCTGCCACGGCATCCCGGACAGCACCGTCGTCGAGGACGGCGACATCGTGAACATCGACATCACCGCGTTCCTCGACGGCGTCCACGGCGACACCAACGCGACGTTCCTGGCCGGCGACGTCGACGAGGAGACCCGCCTCCTCGTCGAGCGCACCAAGCAGGCGCTGGAGCGCGGCATCAAGGCGGTCCGTCCCGGTCGCCGGATCAACGTGATCGGCCGGGTCATCGAGTCCTACGCCCGGCGGTTCGGATACGGCGTGGTGCGCGACTTCACCGGCCACGGCATCGGCACCAGCTTCCACAGCGGGCTGGTGATCCCCCACTACGACGAGTCGCAGTACGACGACGTCATCGAGGTCGGGATGACCTTCACCATCGAGCCGATGCTCAACCTCGGCACCCACGAGTGGGACATGTGGGAGGACAACTGGACGGTGGTCACCAAGGACCGCCGGCGCAGCGCGCAGTTCGAGCACACCCTGCTGGTGACGCCGACCGGCGCGGAGGTCCTCACCAACCCCTGATGGGCCTATCCTGTTCCTGCGGATGAGCTGGCCGGGCGGCCGCGGCCCCCTTCGGGGAGTCGAGGAAGGTCCGGGCTCCGCAGGGCAAGGTGGTGGGCAACACCCACCCGGGGCAACCCGCGGGAAAGTGCCACAGAGAACAGACCGCCCCTCTCACGAGGGGTAAGGGTGAAACGGTGGTGTAAGAGACCACCAGCGTTCCGGGTGACCGGAACGGCTCGGTAAACCCCACCTGGAGCAAGATCGAGAAGCCGCACCCTCCGGGGTGCGGTGCGCACACGATCGAGGGCTGCCCGCCCGAGTGTGCGGGTGGATCGCACGAGGCGGCCGGCAACGGTCGTCCCAGATGGATGGTCGCCAGCCGACCGGTCGCGAGGCCGGTCGGGGAACAGAACCCGGCCTATGAGCCAGCTCATCCGCACCAAGCCTCTGACCTGCACCGGAGCGGTAGTCACGCCGTTCCGGTCCGCAGGGAGTCCGCAGCAGGACCCAACACTGAGTCACTAGCCTCGCGCACCACCTGCGCACGTGCTCGAGCTGGGCGGGCGTGAGGACGTCGTCGGCCATCGGGTGACCGTAACGCCGAACCGCCCCGGCTGCTGAGCAGGAGGGGCGGCTTCGGACTGAGGAGATCCACGACGGATCGGCTCAGGTGTGTCCGGGGCCCGTTTCCGGACGGGTCGGCGTACGCGACCGGGGCCACTTGCACGACGCTGCGTTTCCACGTTGTCGTTACTTCCGAACGTACACCCATCCCCGCCCGCGTAGGGCCTATGAGCCAGCTCATCCGCTCCTCCCGGTCCGGGAGGGAGCGGCCTCAGGTCAGGTCGTCGTACGAGCCGCGGCCGGTCTCGGCGAGCCGGCGCTCGACCCGCAGCACCGAGGCCTCGTGCTCGGGGTCCGCGGACATCGCCGCGGCCAGCCGCAGGTGCGGGAGCGCCTCCGCGTAGCGGGACTGCCGCTCCAGGGTGCGCCCGAGCGTGTGCCGGGCCCAGACATCGGTGGGGTCCTGCTCGACGACGAGGACCAGGTCCTGCTCGGCCTTCTTGAGCTGCACCCGGATGAAGTAGGCCCACGCACGCAGGGAGCGCAGGGACCGCGCCTGCGGCTCCGCCGCCACGGCGGGCTCCAGCACCTCGAGCGCTTCCCGGGCGGCGCGCCGCTCGAGCAGCTCCCAGGCCCGTCGGTAGACCTCGGACGGGTGCCGGGACTCGTCCGGGAACAGCACCGCGGGGGTCGGCAGGTCGTCGGGTTCGTTCTCCGCAGACATGCCCCCGAACCTATCCCGCCGACCCCAGACGGCCACGTCAGTCCCCCAGCGGCGCCAACAGCTTCTTCTTGTTCTCGAAGGCGAACACGAGCAGGTCGGCCATCCGGAACCGGTTGTCGACCGGCCCCAGGCTCGGGCGCCAGTCGGGGTCCCGGACGATCGAGTAGCGGCTGCCCTCCATCGCCCGGTGGAACGTCTCGGCGACGATGCGCGCGCCGACGCCGGTGAGCCGGCCCTCGTTGAGCTCGGCCTCGCGCAGCGCGTAGAACCACAGGGGCGTGTGCTCCTGGAAGGTGGCCAGCTGGGCCGGGGTCAGCGCGGCGAGGGACGCCCCGTCCTTGCCGTTGCGGATCTGTGCCTTCGTCAGCGTGGTGACCGGAACGCCCTTGCTGCGCAGGAAGGCCGCCATCTGCTGGCCGCTGGCCACCCGGATCATCCCGGCCCGGGTGAGGTTGCGGAAGGCGAGGTTCGCCCGGACCGTGAACTCGTCGGCGTCCCCGCCGCCGAACGACCCCTTCGGCAGGATGGCCAGCGGGTCGACCAGCCCGGTGTCGATGCGGCGGGCCACGTTGAACTCGCCCGGCGGCGGCTTGAGGTCGGCACGGTCGATCTGGGCGAACCGGTAGAGGCGGCGCCAGTCGGCGATCCAGTTGCTGGGCAGCCGCTTGCTGAAGCCCAGCGGGCCCGACGTGGCGGAGAAGAAGAAGAGCAGGTCCAGGGACCCCTGCCCGTTCGGGAACCGGGCGTTCCAGTCGTAGGCCTCGCGGACCATCGAGTGGCCGAACCGGAAGGCGCCGACGGAGAACTCCACCGGCATCGTCGGGAGCGACAGCGGGCTGGCGCCGACCTCGAAGGCCTTGCGGCCGTTGGTGAAGACGTCGTCGACGACCTCCTTGTCGCAGATCCGGGTGAGGTAGTCGGTCCGCAGCATCCACTGGTAGTGGAGTACGGCGCGACGACGGGCCCGCTCGAACCGCGCGGCCGGCGGGGTGGAGGCCGGCAGCTTGCCGACGATCCGGTTGTGGAAGCGGATGAAGGCCGCATGGTGCTGGGCCACGGCGAGGTTCTCGTCGTTGCGGAAGTCGGGGATCCGCGCCTTGGCGTTGGCGCGCCGCGGGAGGTCGAACCCGTCCATCGCGGGATCGCTGTCGATCTTCGCGGTGCGCCCTATCTTCAGGCGCACGCCGTCGGTCTCGTAGAACTGCTTGGACACCGGGTCGAGCGGCCCGGCGCCGTACACCGAGTCGAGGTCGAGCGCCGGGGAGCGGCCCTGCACCAGGTCGGCGGGCGAGACCGCGGCACCGAAGGCGACCACCGTGTTGTCGAAGGTGAGGTCGTGGTCCACGAACTGGCCGAGGTAGGTGTAGCCGGCGGGGATCTCGCCCTGGCGGACCGGTGCTCCTGTCATCGCCTCCCCGACCTTGCGGCGGATCTCGCGTCCGAGCCGCCGTCCCTTGGGTCCCATGCGCGAGAACCTGAAGTCCGGGACCGCGTCGGCGGCGCTGGCGGTGGTGGGGGCGAGCCCGGCCGACGCGGTGGTCGCGGCCGTGGCCTCTGGAGCGGGACCGAGGTCGGAAGCCTCGGCACCGACCACCCCCTCGCCCTCGATGAAGAAGGTCTCGCGCCCGTGGTGGGCTTCCCTTGCGTCTGTCATCTGCTGCCTCACTCCGAGTCGTGGAGGACCGGATCGGGTCCCCTGATGGAGGAGGGCGGAACGCCCGGGCAGATACGCCCCGTTCGGGGCCGGTCAGTCCAGGCGGAACTCCACCTTCCGGGTTCCGGGATCGGCGGTGACGAGGGTGACCTCGACCTCCTCACCCAGAGGGAGGGCGTGAGCCCCCGTGACGGCGGCCTCCACCGCCGGCTCCTGCACAGTGATCTCGCCGCGGGTGTCGTTCTTCTCGTCGACCTCCACGACCACGCCGGTGAACGTCTCACCGATCCGCGACTGCAGGGACGCCGCCTCGACCAGGGCGAGGACCGCGTTCTCGTACTGGTGCGCGCGGCGTCCGGACTCGCGCATCGTCTCCGGTACCTCGTCGAGCTTCTCGAGCACCCACTCCGGCACGTCGGTCCCCGCGCAGAGCGCCAGGCAGATCTCCCCGGCGTAGCGGTCGACGAGCCGGCGCAGCGGCGCCGTGCAGTGGGCGTACTCCGCGGCCAGCGCGGCGTGCCCGGGCTGTGCGGGCACCTCGCCGTGGAACCCGACGTACCCGCTGCCGCGGAGCAGGCGGGTGCAGGCCACCACCATCGCGGCGTGGTTGGGCAGCGCCGGGTCGAGCGAGCGGATGAGCTCGGGGTAGTCCATGGTCTCGGGCCAGTCGATGTGCAACGCCTTCGCGGCCAGCCGGAGACGGCGTACGTCGCGGGGGTCGGCCGGCGGCAGGGTGCGCAGCAGGCCGGTCCGGCCCTCGATCATCAGGTGGGCCGCGGCCATGCCCGTGAGCAGAGAGATCTGGGCGTTCCACTGCTCGACCGGGTGCTGCGAACGGAACTCCAGGTGCCAGCGGTCCTCGACGATGTCGATCTCCTGCTCCGGCAGCGGCAGCGAGACACCGCCGTTCCGGGCCTCGCGCTCGAGACGGAGCGTGCCGACCTCGCGGAGCAGCCCGAACACCTGGTCGGCGCTGCCGTCGTCGATCGACGCCTGGACCTGGTCGTAGGTCAGCTGGGCGCGCGACCGCACCAGCGCGCGCTCGACGGTGACCCCGGTGCCCTCACCGGTGGCGTCGAGGGTCAGGGACCACAGCAGCGCGGGGCGGACCTGGTCGGGCAGCAGTGACCCGGCGTCCTCGGAGATCGCGGTGGGGTGCAACGGCACCTTGGAGTCCGCGCCGTAGAGCGTCTCCCCGCGTCGGTTGGCCTCGACGTCGACCGGGTCGCCCGGGGTGATGAACGCGGCGAGGTCGGCGATGGCGTAGTGCACGAGGAAGCCGTCGCCGGACCGCTCGAGGTGCAGCGCCTGGTCGAGGTCGCGAGCGCCCTCGGGGTCGACGGTCACGAACGGGATGTCGGTGCGGTCGAGCTCCGGCAGCCGGGGGTCCGCCGCCGCGGCCGCGGCCGCCTTCTCGACGTCCTCGGGGAAGTCCGGCGACACCTTCATGTCCGCCTGGACCGCCGCGATGCCCTCGCGCAGCGTGTGCGCTGCGACGCCATCATCGGAGGAGCGGACCCGGACGACTCTGCTCACCATGTGGGGCTCACCATGTCGGCCACCCTAGTGCGCGTCCGGGCACCCGCGCTCGGGTCGTTAGCCTGACTCCGTGCTGATCCTGCTGCCGCCCAGCGAGGGCAAGACCGCTCCCCGCCGGGGAGCCTCGCTGGACCTCACCCGCCTCGCCTCGCCTGCGCTCACCGACGCCCGGGAGAGCATGCTCACCGCGCTCGTCGACCTCTGTTCCGGACCGGACGCCGACCGTGCCGCGGAGGTCCTCGGCCTCGGTCCCACGCAGCTCGACCTGGTGCACCGCAACGCCGCCCTCCGCGAGGCACCGACGGCTCGGGCGGACCGCGTCTACACCGGCGTGCTGTACGACGCCCTCGGGTTCGGCAGCCTCTCCCCCGCCGCCAAGCGGCGGTCGGCGACCCGGGTCGGGGTGACCTCCTCGCTCTTCGGCCTGCTGTCCCCGGGCGACCGGGTGCCGGCGTACCGCCTCTCCGGCGACGCCACCCTGCCCGGCCTCGGGTCGGTCGCGGGCTTCTGGCGCGAGGCGCTGGACCCGGTGGTCCGCGAGCAGGTCGGCTCCGGGTTGCTGGTCGACCTCCGGTCCGGCACGTACGCCGCGTTCTGGCGGCCGGCGCCCGACCTCGCGAAGCGGGTGGCGAGCGTCCGGGTGCTGCACGAGCACAACGGGACCCGCAAGGTGGTCAGTCACTTCAACAAGGCCACCAAGGGGCGGATCGTGCGCGCGGTGCTCGAGGACGGCGGCAACCCGCGCACCCCGGCGGCGTTCGCCGACCTGCTGCGGGACCTCGGCTGGAAGGTCGAGGAGGCCGCGCCGGGCCCGACCGGCACCCGCCTCGACGTGGTCGTCGACGAGGTCTGACTTTCGGTCAGCCGCGCGGTTTCCTCCTCGACCGAGCACGGTCGACGGCGGACCTGATCTTGGCCTGGTTGTGCGGCTTGCGGGCCTCGTCGTAGACCTTCTTGGCAATGCCGAACGCGGCGACTCCTCGCATGATCTTCATCGGCGCCCGTACCCGCAGCCCCGGGCTTCACACGCAACGATCCGGCCGGGGTTCGGCCCGGGTCCGGCCGGCCCCGCCTCGACGTGGTCGTCGACGAGGTCTAGAAGCGCGCGGGTGGCAGCACGTCGCCACCCGGCCGAGCGTTGAACAGCCGCATCGAGGCCATCTCGCCGGAGCCGTCGGGCGCCGGACCGTAGAAGGACAGCACCGTCACCGAGGCCGGGGTGAGCTCCATCCGGTAGAGCGAGGTCAGCGGCGCCTGGAGCACATGGGCGACCAGCGTCTTGATCGGCGTGACGTGGCTGACGACCACCACCGTGGTGCCGGCCCGCTCGGCCAGCACCCGCTGGAGCCCGGCCAGCACCCGCTCCTCCACCTGGAGGAACGACTCCCCGCCGCCGGGGGCGATGTCGAGCGACCCCAGCCAGGCCTCGAGGTCGTCCGGGTGCTTCTCGCCGACCTCAGCGAAGGTCATCCCGTCCCAGGCGCCGAACTCCATCTCGGCGAAGGCGGGCTCCACCTCGACCGGGTGACCCAGGATCCCGGCGACGATCTCCGCCGACTCCAGGGTGCGGCGTACCGGTGAGGCGATGACGGCGTCGATGCCGTCGGCCAGCGGCGACAGCCACTCGGCCGTGGCCCGGACCTGGTCGCGACCCTCGTCGCTGAGCCCGGGGTTGGCGCTGGCCAGCCCGCCGGAGAACCGCTTCTCGACGGTGTGCGCGGTGACGCCGTGCCGGACCAGGATCAGGGTCGTCGGCGGGTCGCTCGGCCCCGACCAGCCGCGGAGGCTGCCGGTCTCGCGCGCCGCCGGGCTCTCGACCTCCTCGATCAGCGAGTCGGCGGCATCGGCGGCGTCCGCTTCCGCAGCCGGGGTCCCGTCCGCGACCGTGACGCCGCTGCGGGCACCGTCCAGCGCCTCGTTGGCGAGCCGGTCGGCGTGCCCGTTCTGCTCGCGGGGCACCCAGGTGTAGGTGGTGCCGGCCGGCGCCAGGTCCCGTGCCTCCGCCGCCAGCGGACGCATGTCGGGGTGCTTGATCTTCCAGCGGCCCGACATCTGCTCGACGACGAGCTTGGAGTCCATCCGCACCTCGACCTCGGCGTCGGGAGCCAGCTCCGCGGCCATCCGAAGCCCGGCGATCAGCCCGGAGTACTCGGCGACGTTGTTCGTCGCGACCCCGATGGTGGTGCCGTCCTCGGCGATGACCTCACCGGTCACCGCGTCCTTGAGCACCGCGCCGTACGCCGCGGGCCCGGGGTTGCCGCGCGACCCGCCGTCGGCCTCGATGAGGACGCGGCGGCTCACAGACCCGACTCGGACGTCCGGACCAGGATCCGCGCGCACTCCTCGCAGCGGACCACCTCGTCGGAGGGCGCCTTGGCGATCACGGCCAGGTCGGACGGGTTGATCGTCATCTGGCAGCCGCTGCACCGCCGGGCCCGGAGCGCGGCCGCGGCCACGCCCTGCTTGGACACGCGCAGCTTGTCGTAGAGCGCCATCAGGTCGTCCGGCAGCCCCTCGGCGGCGGTGGTCCGGTCGCCGGCCGCCCGGGCCAGCTCCTCGTTGATCTCGACGGCCCGGGTGTCGCGCGCGGTCGTCGCGTCCGCGAGCCGCTGTTCGACGGCGGTCAGCTCGACGGCGGTGGA
>JBEVFC010000019.1:0-11980 GCA_040512455.1 Nocardioides sp. | reverse complement strand
GAGGAGCGGCGAGGTCGGTGTCGAGGTCGACGTACGTCGCCCCGGGGACGTGCCCCTTGACGTACTCGGGCAGTCCTCCCGGGCCGCCCATCCGGTAGCGGACGTCGAGGACGGTCATCGACCCGAGGCGGTCGTGCAGCTCGGTGGCAGAGATCAGCGGAGATGCCATGGCGTCCATCTTGCCAAGGCGTCGCCATGACAGGATTCGGCCCGTGGCTGAACTGCACTTCTTCACCGGCACGATGGACTCCGGCAAGAGCACCCTCGCGCTCCAGACCAACCACAACCACGCCGCGCGCGGCCGGGTCGGCCGCATCTTCACCACTCATGACCGGGCGGGCGAGTCGATCCTCTCCAGCCGCCTGGGCCTGCAGCACGACGCCATCGAGGTGGAGCCCGACTTCAACTTCTGGCGCTACGTGGTCGACACCCTCACCCACGGCGGCCGGATCGACTACCTGGTCTGTGACGAGGCGCAGTTCTTCACCGCCGACCAGGTCGACCAGCTGGCACGCGTCGTCGACGAGCTGCAGATCGACGTGTTCGCCTTCGGCATCCTCACCGACTTCCGGTCGCTGCTGTTTCCCGGCAGCGCCCGGCTGGTCGAGCTCGCCGACCGGATGAACGTCCTCCAGGTCGAGGCACTGTGCTGGTGCGGGAAGCGGGCCACCCACAACGCGCGCACCGAGAACGGTGCGATGGTCACCGAGGGCGAGGTGATCGTGGTCGGCGACGTGGAGGCGCAGGACGCCGAGCCGGCCGACGTCGCCTACGAGGTTCTCTGCCGCCAGCACCACCGCCGCAAGCTCACGGCGGCGCGCGCCAAGGCGGTCTCGCTCGCCCCGGACCCGTTGCCGTTCGGCTGACAGGTCCGCCGGCTGACCTCGCGAAACTGGCGCTTACCTCGCGATGTTTCGCGAGGTAAGCGCCAGTTTCACTAGGTACCTAGTGAATCCAGCGCGTTCAGCGGGTGACCCTGAACGACTTCGTCAGGGTCGCCTGCGAGGAGTTGCCCACGAAGAGCTGGATCTCGCCCGGCTCCACGAGGAACTTCCCGTGGTTGTCCCAGAACCCGACATCGCTGCGGTCGACCGTGAAGCTGACCCGCTGGGTCTGGCCCGGCGCGAGCGTGACCCGCTCGAACCCGCGCAGCCGGCGTACCGGCTGGGCGAGGCTGGCCACCGGGTCGCGCAGGTAGAGCTGCACGACCTCGTCACCCGCGCGCGTCCCGGTGTTCTTCACCGTGACGGTCGCCCGGACCTTGCCCTTGCGACTCATCGTCGTCCGGTCCAGGGTGAGCCCGCTGATGTCGAAGGTCGTGTAGCTGAGCCCGAACCCGAACCCGAACAACGGGTCGCAGCTGGTCAGGTCCCGGTAGCGCGAGTTGTACTTCTGGGTCACGTCGCACGGACGGCCGGTGTTCTCGTGGTTGTAGTAGATCGGCACCTGGCCGAGCCGCCGCGGGAACGAGACCGGCAGCTTGGCGCCGGGGTTGACCTTGCCGAAGACGACGTCGGCCACGGCGTTGCCGGCCTCGATGCCGGGGAACCACGCCTCGAGCATCGCCGGGGAGTCCTCGACGACGTCGGTGAGGGTGAGCGGCCGACCGTTCATCAGCACGACCGCCAGCGGCTTGCCGGTGGCCTTGATCGCACGGATCAGGTCCTCCTGCAGGCCGGGGAGGTCGATCTCCGACCGGGAGGCGGCCTCACCGCTCATCTCCCGGGTCTCGCCCACCACCAGGACCACCTGGTCGGCGGCCTTCGCGGTGGCGACCGCCTCGGCGAAGCCGCCGGTGTTGCCGCACTCGGTGGCCGGGTCGTTGTTCGGCGGCTCGGTCTGGGCGATCGTGCACCCCACGGCGTACGTCGCTCCGGGTGACTGGGCCCTGACGCCGTCCAGCACGCTGACGGAGTCCTTGTCCTCACCGCGGCCCCACCACGGGCCGAGGACGCTGTGGTGGTCGTCGCCGAGCGGACCGATGACCGCGGTCTTCTTCGCCGGGTCCATCGGCAGGGTGGCGTTGCTGTTCTTCAGCAGCACCATGGTCTTGCCGGCCGCCTCACGGGCCGCCTTGCGGTCCGCCGGCGTCATGAAGCTGGCGGGGTCGACGGCCTTGGCCTGGTCGACGTAGGGGTGCTCGAACAGACCGGCGCGGAACTTCACCCGCAGGATCCGGCGTACGGCGTCGTCGAGGCGGGCGCGGCTGATCCGGCCCTGGGCCAGGAGCTGGGGACCGAAGTCACGGATGTAGGTGCTGACCATCTCCGAGTCGGTGCCGGCCATCAACGCGTTCGCAGCGGCCTCGGGACCGTCCGCGGCGGTGCCATGGCCGCAGGACCCCTCCGCCGGGTTCACCGGCGGACAGGCACGGGTCTCGGCGACGGCGGTGTAGTCGCTCTCGATGAAGCCGTCGAAGCCCCACTCCTTCTTGAGGATGTCGGTCTCGGTGAACTTGTTGGCACAGCCCGGCACCCCGTTGACCGAGTTGAACGAGCACATCACCGTGTCGGAGCCCGCGTCCACCGCGGCCTTGAACGGCGGCAGGTAGAGGTTGCGCAGCCGGGCCTCGGACATGTCGGTGGTGTTGTAGTCGCGGCCGCCCTCGGGCTGGCCGTAGGCGACGAAGTGCTTGACGCTGGTGACCGTGCGGTCACGGTCGGAGTAGTCGTCTCCCTGGGCGCCCTTGACCCGGGCCGCCGCCATCACGGAGCCGAGGTAAGGGTCCTCGCCGTTGCCCTCGACGATCCGTCCCCAGCGCGGCTCGTGGGAGACGTCGACCATCGGGCTGTAGATCTGCTTGAGCCCGACCGTCGCCGACTCACGCGAGCCGATCCTGGCGTCGGTGGAGGCGACCTCCGGGTCGAAGGAGCCGGCCGCGGCCAGCGGCACCGGGAAGATCGTCCGGTAGCCGTGGATCGTGTCGTAGGCGAACATGATCGGGATCCCGAGGCGGGACTCCTCGACGGCGATGTGCTGGAGCTCGTCGATGCGGGTCGGGTCGACGAGGCTGAAGACGCCACCGACGCCCTTGCGGGCGTCCTCGTCGGTGACCTGGCCGTCGGAGAGCAGCTGGACCTGCTGCAGCTTCTCCTCGGTCGTCATCCGTCGCAGCAGGTTGTCGACCCGCTTCTCGACGCGGTCACTGGGCGACTTCCGGATGGGTGCCAGGGCGACCTCGTCGCTGGACGGTGCGGGTGCTGGGGCGCTGCTGGCCACCGACGTGACGGCCAAGGCAGCCGCGGCCACCAGGGCCGCGCTCGCTTTTCTGTTCATTTGTGGGCTTCCTCCGAGACGGTCCCCCGAGATGGCCGAGCCGGCGAGCGCCGGCTTGGACCGTTGCGGAGGAGCCCCCGTGCCTCGCATCCGCGCGGGCCTGTCGATCCTGCTCCCGCGCTGGGCCGCCGTCAACAGTCCGTGTTCGTCCCTCGGGTCGCCGGCGGCACACCCAAGGGACACCCGGGGTCGGCCCGGGGTCGGTCTGGTCCACTCGTGCCATTCACCGGGCGCGGTCCGGGGCCGATGCTGGAGAACGGGGTTGGGCGGGGCGCGCTCTCGACGCGTCCCTCTGAAGAAGGGGAAAGCGCATGAAGCAGGTCTACCGGGTCATGGCATATCTCATCGCCCTCGAGGTGGTCGTCCAGGCAGCGGTGATGGTCTGGGGGATCGCCGGCCTGGGCATCTGGGTCGACGACGGCGGCGTCGTGGACAAGCAGACGTTCGAGGACGCCTTCGACGGCGGCGAGGCACCGTTCGACGAGTTCGCCGGCCTCATGATCCACGGCATGAACGGGATGATGATCATCCCGGGCCTGGCTCTCCTGTTCGTCATCGTCTCCTTCTTCGCGAAGGTGCCGAAGGGCGTCGCGTTCGCGTTCGGAGTTCTCGGCCTGGTGGTCCTGCAGGTGTTCCTCGGCCTGTTCGGCCACGAGTTCGCCGTGCTGGGCGGTCTGCACGGCGTGAACGCGATGCTGTTGTTCGGCGTCGCCGTGATCGCCGGTGTCCGGGCGTCCCGATCCATCAAGGCGGACCGGGCGGCCGGGGTCCACGAGCGGGTGGCTGTCTGAGTTGAGGTTCGTGCCGCGCTCGGGGCGGGCTCGGTCGCTCGTCGCGGTCGCCGCCGCAGTACTCCTGCTCGCGCCGGTCGCCTGGATGTGGTGGACCAGCCTGCTCCCTGACACCTACGACGTCGCCGAGATGGGGTACGCCGACTACGGTGGCGGGCCGCGGGCCGGCCACGACCACCACGGGGGCGGCGTGCCGGTGGCCGATCTCGTCGAGGAGCGCCGGGGGCCTCCCGACGAGGAGGCGACCCTGACGGTGCGCACGGACGGCGACCGGTACACCGTCAACGGGACCTCGCCGGGCCCGGAGCTCCGGGTGACCCAGGGAGACCTGGTCGAGGTGACCCTCGTGAACGAGGACGTCGACGAGGGCACCACCTTGCACTGGCACGGCATCGACGTGCCGAACGCGATGGACGGCGTCGCGGGCGTCACCCAGGACGCGGTGATGCCCGGCGACTCGTTCACCTACCGGTTCGTCCCCGTCCGGGCGGGCACCTACTGGTACCACGCCCACCAGGTCTCCCACGAGCAGGTGCGCCGGGGCGTGCTCGGTGCCGTGGTGGTCGAGCCCCGGAAGAGCCGAGCCGCGCCCATCGACCCGGTGGCCGTGCTGCACCGCTACGGCAGCACCCCCACGCTGAACGGGCGGGAGGGCCGGCAGGAGGTCGACGTCCAGCCCGGTGACGAGGTCAGGGTCCGGGTGGTGAACACCGACAACGCGCTGATGCCGATCTGGGTGACCGGGGCGCCGTACCGGGTGCTGGCGGTCGACGGCGTCGACGTGCACGAGCCCGGCGAGGTGAGCGGGGTCGCGGTCAAGCTGACCGCCGGGGCCCGGGTGGACCTCGGCGTGGTGGTTCCCGACGGGGGCGCCCGGGTCGACTTCGGAGCCACCACGGCGCTGGTGCTGGGCGAGGACCCGGGGGGCGACGCCCGGGCGCCCCGCGAGTTCGTCGACTTCCTCTCCTACGGCACCCCGGCGGATCCCGGCGTGGACCTCACTCGACCGGACCGGGAGTTCGACTACCGGATCGGGCGGCGCCCCGGGTTCCTGGACGGCAGGCCGGGGGTCTGGTGGACGGTCAACGGCCACCTGTTCCCCGACATCCCGATGTACATGGTCGACGAGGGCGACGTCGCCGTCTTCCACATCGAGAACGAGAGCGGGGAGTCGCATCCGATGCACCTGCACGGGCACCACGCGCTGGTCCTGTCCCGGGACGGTGAGCCGGCGACCGGGAGCCCGTGGTGGATCGACTCGCTCGAGGTGGGCACCGGGGAGACGTTCGACATCGCCCTGGTCGCCGACAACCCGGGCATCTGGATGGACCACTGCCACAACCTGCAGCACGCGGCCGAGGGGCTGGTCGCGCACCTGATGTACTCGGGGGTGAGCTCGTCCTTCAAGGTCGGCGACGACACCGACAACCACCCGGAGTAGCCCGGTCAGTCGACGAGCAGGGGGATCAGCATCTCGTCGGGGGTCAGCGATCCGTGCAGCCCGACCAGCGTCGTCTCGTAGCCGAAGTCACGGCTCGACATCACCGCGAAGTCGTCGCGGCAGGCCACCATGACGTCGCCCAGGCGCGGGAGCACCCCGGTGTCGACCGGACCGAACCAGCCCTCCCCGATCACCTCGTCGCGGGTGAGCACCGTGGCCCGCTCCCCCAGCACCTCGCGCCAGGTCGCGGCCACCGACTCGATCGCACCGCGGCGGCAGTAGAGGTGCCGGAAACGCGCCTCACCGCCGATCAGCGCCAGGCCGTCGCGGAGCCCGTCGGTCTCGTCGACGTCGATGCGCGCGTCGTCGGGGCTGTCGACCATGCCGTGGTCGGCGACCACCAGCAGCCGCACGGACGACGGCAGCGACTCCCGCAGCTGCTCGGCCTCGGCGTCGATCATCGCCAGCTGCTGGAGCCACGCCGACGAGCGGACGCCGAACTTGTGACCGGTCCAGTCGAGGTCGCCGTCGTAGACGTAGGTGAGCGACGGGCTCTGCGAGGACGCCGTGACCGCGGCGGCGATGCGTTCGCCGACCTTGTCGGCGCCGACGTACTCCGCGCCGCGGTGGGCGGCCACCGTCAGCCCGGAGCCGGAGAACTCGCGCTTGTTGATCGCGGTGACGTGGGCGCCGCGCTCGGCCAGTCCGGCGAACGCGGTCGGGTGCGGCTGCCACTCGACCGGGTCGACGGACTTCTCCCAGAGCAGGTGGTTGATCAGCCGGTCGGTGCCGGGGATCCGGGCGCTGAAGCCGACCAGGCCGTGCTGGCCGGGCAGCAGCGCCGTGCCGAGCGAGGTCAGCGAGGTGGCGGTGGTCGACGGGACGCCCGCCGTGCCGGGGGCGCCGACCAGCGACGAGAGGTACGGCGCGGCGTGGGCGTAGCGCTCCAGCAGCCGGTGGCCGAGGCCGTCGATGAGCAGCACGACGTACGCCGGGGCGTCGGGCAGCTCGAGGAGCCCCGGGCGATAGCCGCCGACGCCGAGGGCGGCGGCGACGGCGGGGACGACGTCCCCCAGGGAGCGGGTGCCGTACGCGGGCTCGACGAAGCTGCCGGCGCCGGGGGTGTCGGATCCGGGGTCGCCGGACACGGCCGCGGTCACGGGTGCTGGGTCAGCGCCGACAGGTGCTGGGCGAACTCGAGCAGCGAGTTGACGGCGTCCGGACCCTCGGCGGCCGCGGAGACCCGCAGTGAGAAGTCGTCGGCGGCGAGCACCCCGGTGTAGCCGTGGTCGGCCTCGCACTGCGGGTCGTCGCAGCCCGCGGGCTCGAGGTCGAGGCGACCGACGCCGCCCCAGCCGATGGTGAGCACGGCCTCGGCGGCGGGCTGCACGCCCGACGTCGGGTTGGCGACCATCCGGGTGACCACGACGGACTTCACCGAGGACAGGGCGATCGCCTCGGTGGAGGTGGACGTGTAGGGCTGCGGGAGCAGGTCGTCGCCGGCGTGCTCGTCGGTGTGGGCCAGGATCAACCGGCTCGGCGTGAGCACCACGACCGTGATGTGTCGGCGCACCTCGTCGCGCTCGATGGTGGGCTCGTGGTGGACGTAGAACGCGGCCACCTCCTCGCCTGCCACCGCGGCGTCGACCCCGTCGGACACGACCTCCGGGTAGTAGCCCGTGCGGTCGATGGCGGAGCGGAGCGCGCCGGCGGTGCCGGAGGGGTCGGTCAAGCTGCGGTTGCGCATGGGATGAGTCTGTCACGCGGGCGGGCGGCCGTGCTCAGGAGTGCACAGCCGCCCGGTCACCGCGCGCGGACAGCCCGTCCTGGGCGTCGGTGAGCTGTCGCCGCAGGCTCAGGAACGCCACCGCGGCCAGGGCGGTGCCGCCGACCACGCAACCGACCCAGACGTGGGGCAGGTCGTTGCCGATCAGCATGCCGGCAGTGGCCGGCCCGACGATGGTGCCGATCGTGAACGTCATGCTCTGGAGCGCGTTGTAGCGCCCGCGCATCTCCTCCGGGGCGAGGTCGTTGACGAGCGCCGGGCCCACCGGCGCCCAGATCGTCTCGCCGAGGCCGAACAGTCCCAGTCCGACCACGATCGCGCCGATGGCGAACCACCCGTCCACCCGGTCGGAGTAGGCGATGATCGCCCAGGAGACCGACCAGGTCGCCGCGCACAGGGCCAGCATCGCCGAGCGGCGGCGGCCCTTGATCAGCCGGAGCGTCACGAGCTGGCCGAAGACGATCGCGCCGGTGTTGGCGGCGTACGCGAGACCGAGGGCCTTGGCCGGCACGTCCGCGACCTCCACGGCGTACGCCGCCAGACCCGCCTCCATCTGGGCGTAGCCGAAGGTCACCGCGATCACCGAGAAGCCGATCACCCGCAGCAGCGTGCGGTCGCGGAGCACCACGCTCCAGCCGACCTGCACGATCGACTCGGTGTCCTCGCCCGCGTCGCGCGCCGGCGCGCTGCCGGTGCCCCGGGGCAGGCTGAGGACGGCGGCGAGGTGGATGAGGTACGTCGCCCCGTCGATGAGGTAGAGCCGCTGGAAGCTCGCCACCGAGTCGACGTCGATGATCAGCGCGCTGACCAGGCCTCCGACGCCGAGGCCGGCGTTCAGCAGCATGAAGTTGAAGCCGTACACCTTCTCGCGGGACGACACCGGCACCAACCGGGTGAGCATCGCGGTCGCCGCGGGGTACAGCCCGACGGTGCCGAGCACCATGACGGACGCGACGACGTAGGCGTGCGCGACGGTCTCGATCCGGCCGATCGACATGGTGGCCAGCGACTCGACCAGCAGCCCGCTGACCATCACCGGCTTCGGGCCGAACGTGTCGATGAGGGTGCCGCCGAGCGGGGCGGCGAGGAAGCCGAGCAGGCCGAGCCACGCGAACACGAGGCCCACCGACGCGGTCGAGAAGCCGCGCACCTCCGCGAGGTAGACGTACAGGAAGGGCATCGTCAGGCCGCTGCCCAGCGCCGAGAACGCGAACCCCACGAACAGCCGCCGCACCCTCGGGTCGAGGTCGCGGAAACGGGCCTCGCCCGGGATCACGTCGTCGATGCTCACGAGGCACCATTCTCGTCCCCGCCACCGACCTCCCGCGAGCGAATATCGGGCGGGTCAGTCCTGCATGGTGTCGTCGGGGTCCTGGCTGAGGCGGCGGACGAACCAGTCGGAGCGGGGGTCGGCGACCGGCTCGACGCGGGCCTCGGCGGTCAGCACCGTCACGGACTCGCGGCCGGCCAGCACCAGCGGCAAGTCGAGGGAGCGCAGCTGCGGGAAGTCGTTCTTCAGCCGCGACACCAGCACGATCAGCTCCTCGACGCGGTCGACGTCGACCACCTCGGAGCCGCGGTAGCCGAACAGCAGGGGCGAGCTCTTGATCTCCCTGGTCATCGCCCGGGCGTCGTGCTCGGTGAGGGGCGGGATCCGGTACACCTTGTCGCCGAGCAGGTCGGTCAGCGGCCCCGAGATCCCGAACGACGTGACCGGCCCGAACAGCGGGTCCTCGACGGCACCGATGGCGATCGGCACCCCCGGCGGCGCCACCTTCTGGACCACGAAGCCGGCGTTGTGCGGGTCGTCGATCAGCTCACCGAGGCTCTCCCAGGCGGTCTGCATCTCCTCGGCGTTGGCGATGTTGCGCCAGACGTGGGCCAGGTCCGGCCGGTTGCGCAGGTGCCCGGCGGTCGCCTTCAACACCACGTCCCAGCCGAGCTCCTCGGCCGCGGAGACCGCCTCGGCGGCGGTGGAGACCGGGTGCGGCTCCCACGTCTCGATGCCGTACGCGCCGAGCAGCTGCTGGAGCTCGGCGAACTCCAGGTCGCGGCCCTCCGGCGCCTCCATCAGGATCGTGTTGAGCAGCCGCTTCGCCCCGGCGTGGTCCACCTCCCCCGGGTCTCCGGCCTCCTCGTGCGGCGTGCGCAGCCACACGGCGTACTCCACGACCCGGGCGAGCGCCCGGACCGCGGCCTCGACCGCGGGGTACGACGGCACCGAGCCGCGGCCGGCGGTCGAGCCGGCCACGTCGGGAACCCGCAACAGCTCGGGCACGCCCTCGGCCCCGAGGAACGTCGAGACCAGCGGCTTGTCGGACTGCTCCCCGACCGCGGCCAGCACGTTGGCGACCTCCTCGCCGCTGACGTTGAGGGGCGGGATGTAGACCGCGACGACCGAGTCGATGTCGGGGTCGTCGATGGCGATGTCGAGGGCGTCCTCGAAGTCCTCGGCGGTCGCGTCGGCGCCGAGGGCGACAGAGCGACCGACCACCAGCCCGACCGAGGCGGCCGCGTCGGCCGCCAGCAGCCCGAGGGCGTCGGAGTTGCCGACGACGGCGACCCGCCGACCGGTGGGCAGGGGCTGGTGGGCGAGCAGCTGGGCGACGTCGAACATGTCCTCCAGGGTGTCGACCTGGATGACGCCGGCCTGCCGGAACATCGCGTCGACGGCGTGCTGCGGTGCGGACAGCGTCCGGACCGCGTGACCCATGGGCACGCCCTGGGTGGTGCGGCCGGACCGGACCGCGACGATCGGCTTGCGCCGCGAGACCCGACGGGCGATGCGGGAGAACTTGCGCGGGTTGCCGATCGACTCGAGGTAGAGCAGCACGACCTCGGTGGAGTCGTCCTCCTCCCAGTACTGCAGCAGGTCGTTGCCGGACACGTCCGCGCGGTTCCCGGCGCTGACGAAGGTCGAGAGGCCGAGGCCGCGGTTGGAGACCTTCTCCAGGATCGCCGAGCCCAGGGCACCGGACTGGCAGAAGAAGCCGGCGCGGCCGCGGGCCGGCATGTGGGAGGACAGCGAGGCGTTGAGCGAGACCTCGGGGTCGGTGTTGATGACGCCGAGGCAGTTGGGGCCGATCAGGCGCAGCCCGTAGGACCGGGCCAGCCCGACGAGACGGCGCTGGCGGCGGCGGCCCTCCTCGCCCGTCTCGGCGAAGCCCGAGGAGATCACGATGAGCCCGTGCACACCCTTGGCGGCGCAGTCGAGCACCACCTCCTGCACGGCGTTGGCGGGTACGGCGACCACGGCGACGTCGACCTCGCCCGGGATGTCGGCGACCGACTTGTAGGCCTGGAGACCGGAGACCGGGTCCGCCGACGGGTTCACGGCGTGCACCACGCCGGTGAAGTCGCCGGTGACGAGGTTGCGGACCAGCGCCTGGCCGATGGTGTCCTGGCGGCGGCTGGCGCCGATCACCGCGACCGACCTGGCGTTGAAGAACTTCGCGATCGAGGTCGACTCGGCGCGGTGCTCGCGGTTCTCCATCACGCCCAGGGCGGTGGTGGTCGGGTCGATGGCGAACTCGAAGCTCATCACACCGTCCTCGAAGCCGCCGGCCAGCTGGTAGCCCGCGGCCCGGAAGGTCGTGATCATCCGCTGGTTGTTGGGCAGGATCTCCGCGACGAACTTGTCGATGCCCAGCTCGCGGCCGGCCTGGGCCAGGTGCTCGAGCAGGATCTGGGCGATCCCGCGGCCCTGGTGCCGGTCCTCGACCAGGAACGCGACCTCGGCCTCGCCGGCCTCGACCCGGTCGAAGCGGCCGACCGCGATGATCTCGTCGGCCAGCAGCAGCACGAACGCCACCCGGTTGCGGTGGTCGACCTGGGTGAACCGCTTGACGTCCCGGTCGGACAGGGTCGGCATCGGCGAGAAGAAGCGGAAGTACTTCGACTCGTCGGAGACGCGGGAGTAGAACGCCACCAGCCGTTCGGCGTCGTCGGGCCTGATCGGCCGGATGTGCGCCGTACGTCCGTCGAGGAGCAGGACGTCTGCGGACCAGTGTCGCGGCGGCTCGGGCGGGGTCGGGTCCGAGGACCCGTGCTTCTGGATGTCGGTTCCGCCGGCTGCGCTCACACCCGAAATCTAGCCTGTGCGGGTTTCCGATCCATCACAGCGCGGCGAGCCCCCGCGTGAACCGTGGGCGACCTCGGGGAGAATGCGCCTCATGGCACGCCGTACGACGCAACCACCCCTGCCCGACGACTTCGAGGAGCACATCCTCGACATCGACGTCGGCGACGAGATGCGCGCGTCCTTCCTGGAGTACGCCTACTCGGTCATCTACTCCCGCGCGCTGCCCGACGCCCGCGACGGTCTCAAGCCCGTGCACCGGCGGATCCTCTACACGATGGGCGAGATGGGCCTGCGCCCCGACCGCGGTCACGTCAAGAGCGCGCGCGTCGTCGGCGAGGTCATGGGCCGGCTGCACCCGCACGGCGACGGGGCGATCTACGACGCCCTGGTCCGGATGGCCCAGTCGTGGTCGATGCGGCTGCCCATGATCGACGGGCACGGCAACTTCGGCTCGCCGGACGACTCCCCTGCCGCGATGCGCTACACCGAGTGCCGGATGGCGCCGCCCGCGGTGGCGATGACCGCCTCCATCGACGAGGACACCGTCGACTTCAAGCCCAACTACGACGGCCGCGAGACCGAGCCGACCGTGCTGCCCTCGGCGA
>JBEVFC010000148.1:0-4532 GCA_040512455.1 Nocardioides sp. | reverse complement strand
GCAGCGTGACGATGCTCAGCTGCGCGGAAAGCCGGTGATCGTCGGCGGCGGAGTCGTGCTGGCGGCGAGCTACGAGGCCAAGGCTTTCGGCATCGAGACGGCAATGGGCGGCAGGCAGGCTCGCCGGCTCTGCCCGCAGGCGATCGTCGTCCCGGCGCGGTTCTCGGCGTACGCACAGGCCAGCAAAGCCGTGTACCGGGTCTTCGACGACATGTGCCCTCTCGTCGAGGGGCTGTCGATCGACGAAGCGTTCCTCGACGTGCGAGGAATGGAACGGATCGCCGGCACGCCTGTAGAGATCGCCGCCCGCCTGCGGCGGAGGGTACTCGAGGAGGTCGGGCTCCCGCTGACGGTGGGCCAGGTCGCCTGGCTCGAAGAAAAGGAGCTAGTTGGGCTGCTCGGCCGCGCAGCGGGCCATCAGCTCCACGCGCTGGCGCACAACCGCGATCCGCGGCGCGTCAGGGTGGGTCGCCGCCGGGGCTCGATCGGGTCGCAGCGCGCGATCGGCCGCTCACGTGTGCCGAGGTCGACACCGGAGATCGAGGCCGTGCTCTACGGGCTCGTCGACCGAGTCACCCGCCGGCTGCGGCGCGCTGACCGCGTCGGCCGCACCGTCGTCCTGCGGCTGCGCTTCGACGACTTCTCTCGGGCGACGCGCTCGCACACGCTGTCCCGGCCGACCGACGAGACATGGGTCGTCCTCGTGACGGCGCGCTGGCTCCTCGCGACGGCGCTACCGCTGATCGAACGGCGCGGCTTGACGCTGGTCGGGATCACGGTCGCAGAGCTAGAGAACGCCAACGCCGTCCAGCTGCGCCTGCCGTTCGAGGCTCACTCAAGCGCCCTCGACGCGGCGCTCGACATGGTCCGAGACCGATTCGGCCCGAATGCCATCAAGCGAGCCGTGCTGCTCGGCCGCGACGAGGGCCTGTCGCCGCCGCTGCTCCCCGACTGACTCAGGGCCTTGGTGCTCCGATGCTTGCGTTCTAGGCTCCGATGATGGTGAGCGTCTGCGCGTCCTGCGGATTCGAGGCGGAGGCGCCGTTCAAGTTCTGCCCTGAGTGCGGCGAGCCTGCTGTCGACGCGGGGCGCGAGCAGCGGAAGACGGTGACCGTGGTGTTCTGTGACGTCACCGGGTCGACCGCGCTCGGTGAGTCGACGGATCCGGAGGCGTTGCGAGCGCTGCTCGCCGGCTACTTCGAGCGCATGCGCGGGATCGTCGAGTCCCACGGCGGGACGGTCGAGAAGTTCATCGGCGACGCGGTGATGGCCGTGTTCGGCGTGCCGGTTGCGCACGAGGACGACGCGCTCAGGGCGTGTCGGGCGGCGGTGGAGATGCGCGACGCGCTGCCCGAGCTCGGCGTGCAGGCGCGGATCGGCGTCAACACGGGCGAAGTTGTCACCGGGACCCAGGAGCGGCTGGCGACAGGGGATGCGGTGAACGTGGCTGCCCGACTCGAGCAGGCGGCGGTGCCCGGCGAGATCCTGATCGGCGAGGAGACGCTCCGCCTCGTCTCCGTCGGGGTCGAGGTGGGGCCGGTGGAGCGGCTCGAGCTGAAGGGAAAGGCGTCGGCGGTAGCGGCGTACCGGCTCGTGTCGCTACTCGCCGCGCCGGGCCGGAGCCACACCTCGGGCTTCGTAGGCCGGTCGAGTGAGCTCGCGATGCTGGCAGAGGCGTGGGAGCGGGCGCTGGCCGAGTCGCGTTGCGAGCTCGTCACCGTGCTCGGCGAGGCGGGGGTGGGGAAGTCGCGCCTCGTCGCCGAGTCGCTGGATGCCCTGGACGTTCCGGCTGTGCAGGGCCGTTGCCTGCCGTACGGGGACGGGATCACGTACTGGCCGGTGGTGGAGGTGCTGAAGCAGCTGAACGCACTTCCCTCCGACTCGGCGGCCGCGGCCTCGATCCGGTCGCTATTGCGCGAGACGGAGCAGGCGACGTCGGCAGAGGAGATCGCGTGGGCGTTCCGCAAGCTGCTAGAGGAGCAGGCGCCGCTGGTGGTGCTGCTCGACGACGTCCAGTGGGGCGAGGAGACGCTGCTCGACCTGATCGAGGGGGTGGCGCTGCTCTCCTCCGGAGCCCCGCTGCTGATCCTGTGCGTCGCGCGTCCAGAGCTGCTGGAGCGGCGCCCGTCCTGGCCGGTCTCGGTCAGGCTGGAGCCGCTGCCGGAAGAGGCGGTCGAGGAGCTGATCGGCGACCAGGTGGCAACGGGGCTGCGGGCGCGGATCGCGGCGGCGGCGGGAGGCAACCCGCTGTTCGTGACCGAGATGCTGGCAATGGCCGGGGAGGCGGACGACGTCGAGGTGCCGCCGACGCTTCGGGCGCTGCTCTCGGCCCGGCTCGACCAGCTCGACCCCGCAGAGCGGCGGGTGTTGGAGTGCGGCGCAGTCGAGGGGGAGGTGTTCCACCGCGGTGGCGTCCAGGCGCTTGCCCCCGAGGAGTCGCACGTCACGCCCCGGCTCGCTGCCCTCATGCGCCGGGAGCTGATCCGCTCCGACCGAGCGGTGATCGCAGGCGACGACGGTTTCCGTTTCCGCCACCTGCTGATCCGCGACGCCGCCTACGACGCGCTTCCGAAAGCCGTCCGCGCCGAGCTGCACGAACGCTTCGCGGACTGGCTCGAGCTCCACGGCGGCGACCTGGTCGAGCTGGACGAGATCGTCGGCTACCACCTCGAGCAGGCCGCCGGGTATCTCGACGAGCTCGGCCGGCCGGACTCCCAGCTCGCGCTTCGCGCGGGGGACCGCCTCCTGGAGGCGGGACAGCGCGCGCTCGACAGAGAGGACGTGCGCGCCGCGGCCGGACTGCTCGAGCGAGCGCTCTCGCTGAGACGACCGTTCCGCCTCGATGTCCACGCCGAGCTCGACCTCGCCCAGGCCTACCTGGAACAGCCGGCGCGAGCCGCCCGGATCGTCGAGGAGACGGCCGGGCGGGCCGCCCAGGCCGGCGACGAGACCGGCGAGGCTCTGGCCCGTGCGATGGTCGACTACTACCGGCTCATCGTCACTCCGGGCGCGCCGGAGGAGCTGGAGGCCCTCCTCCTCGACGCACGCCGCCGGCTCGAAGAGGTGGAGGATCACGCGGGTCTGGCCCAGGTCTGGTGGGCGCTCGGGTACGGCGTGGCGAACTGGCGTGGCCACTACGACGATTGGGCGACGGCTGCGCTGCAGGCGAGGCACCACAGCCGGCTTGCCGGTCGCTCGGCGCCAACGGCGGATCTTGGGACCTCCCTCGTCGTAGGCTCTCGGCCGGCGGACGAGGCGCTCGAGGTTGTCGACGGTCTGCTCGCGGAGACGCCGTCGGTGTGGCTTCAGCTCAGCCGCGCCTGGCTCCTCGCCATGCTCGATCGAGGCGAGGAAGCGCGGGAGATCGCCGAAGAGGCGAATGCAAGGCTCCGCGACCAGGGGGATGCCCGTTGGGGCGAGTGGATGCTCGCCGAGATCTCGAGCCTCGCCGGCGACTACGAGGACGCAAGCAATCGCCTACGCGTCCTCTGTGAGTGGCTCGATACAAGAGCGCAGCATGCGTACCTCGAGAGCTACCTCGGGTTCCTCGGCCGTTCACTCTGTCAGCTCGGTCGCTTCGACGAGGCGGAGCAGTTCGCGGAGCGGGCGCGGGCTCTCGCAGCAGAGCACGACGCGGCGATGGAGCCCGAGTCGTGGCACACGTGGGGCCAGGTGCTGGCACGCGTCTACGCGCATCGAGGAGAACTGGCCGAGGCCGAGCGGCTGGCGCGCGACGCCGCAGCTCTGACCGAGCGAAACGACTCGCTCGACGTCAGGGCCATCGCTCTGTGGGACCTGGCAGAGGTTCTAGCGACGGCCGGCCGCCCCGACGAGGCGGTAACCGTGCTCGAGCAGGCGCTCGACCACTGCCGCCGGACTAACAACATCGCGCTCGCGAAGCGACTGGGGGACCGCCAGGCGCAACTCAGTGGCGAGGCACTCTCGGCGTAAGTCCGAGGACGCCGCGTGCGCGGCGCCCTCGTATCGACTCCTACAGTTGGATCGACCCTCCGAGCGCCTCGCAACGCTGCGCCAGGACGAGGTCGAACTCGGGCCAGGTGCCATGCTCGGTGACCACCGGCCCGTCGAAATCGACGATCGGGATGCCCTCCGGCGAGAACGCGAAGACCGTGCCGATGAGACGCTGGAGGCCGGCGGTGACCGCCGATCCGGCGCCGGCCGCAGGTCCCGCGAGGCCGGTCAGCGTGACGACTGCCGTCGAGCCGAGCGTCGCGCCCGCTCCGTAGTCGAACGTCGCGACTCCCGGCGACCGATTCGTGAACGAACGGCCGGTGCCGCCGAGGTCGGTCGGAGACTCGAACACCGCCGTGAACGACGAGAGGACGTCGTGCTCCCGAACGACCAGGCCGGCGTCGTTCCGTTGCAGCAGCACGTTCGCGGTGCCCTGGAGCGTGATCGTCACCGGAACGCCGCAGGCCTCGCTCATGAACGGGGCGTAGAACGTGTCCTGGACCGGAATTCTGAAGCGCTCCGGCCCGGCGGCGCCGGCGCCTGTGGCCGCCACAGCCGCA
>JBEVFC010000144.1:0-8107 GCA_040512455.1 Nocardioides sp. | reverse complement strand
TCGAGGACGCCGTCGCCCCGGACGCCAAGCCGGCCGCCCGCGACGCCGCCTGCGCGGCCGCCGCGTCGGGCGAGTACGGCGCCCGCGAGGTCCCCATCCGTGTGAACGGCATGGACACCCAGTGGCACGACGACGACCTGGCCGCCGCGAGCGCCGCGGGGCCGCACGCGGTCGTCGTACCCAAGGTCGGCTCGGCCGACGAGGTCCGCACACTGGTCGCGGCGATGGAGAAGGCCGGCGCCCCCGAGCACACGAAGCTCTGGGCGATGGTCGAGACGCCCGAGGCGATGTTCAACGCCCGCGAGATCGCGGCCGCCTCCGACCGGCTCGCGGTCCTGGTGATGGGCACCAACGACCTGGTCAAGGAGCTGTACGCCGAGCACGTGCCCGGCCGCGCCCCGCTGCTCGCGTCGCTGTCCCTGGCGGTGCTGGCCGCCCGGGCGGCGGGCGTCGCGATCCTCGACGGCGTCTACAACGACGTCAAGGACACCGACGGCTTCCTCGCCGAGTGCCGGCAGGGCCGCGAGATGGGCTTCGACGGCAAGACGCTGATCCACCCGGGCCAGGTCGAGGGCGCCAACGAGGCGTTCGCCCCCTCCGAGCAGGCCGTCGCCGACGCCCGCGGCATCCTGGAGGCCTGGGAGGCCCGCGACTCCGGCGTGGTCACCTACAACGGCCGGATGATCGAGAACCTGCACGTCGAGTCCGCCGAGCGCACGCTCTCGATCCACGAGGCGATCAGGGCGCTCCAGGGCTGAGCATCATGACGCGCGACCTCCGACGAGGTGGTTCCGCGGGCGACCACTGCGGATGACGTCAGCGGGCGTTGCGCAGGAAACGCTCGAGGATCGGGCCGGCCGTCTGGGAGCCGGACTCCCCCACCTCCACGAACACCGCGACGGCCAGGTCGCCCTGGGTCGCGATCATCCAGGTGTGCGTGGGCAGCGGGTTGCCGGTGCCGAACTCCGCGGTGCCGGTCTTCGCGCCGATCGGCGGGCCGGGCAGGCCGGCGAGGAAAGCGCCGCTGCCCTCGGTGACCACGGCACGCATCAGGCCGCGGAGCGCCGTCGCCTCCTGGCCGGTGAGAGGTTCGGCCGGCGACGCCTTGCCCGGATCGCTGTCGGACAGCAGGCGTGGCACCACCGTCTCGCCGCGCACCACCGACGCGGCCACCGTCGCCATCGCCATCGGGGAGGCCAGCACCTTGCCCTGGCCGATCAGCGACGCGGCCTTCTCGGTCTCGGAGGCGGGCTTCGGCACCGACCCGAAGAACGCCGGGAAGCCGAGGTCGTGGTCCTCGCCGAGGCCGAGCGCCGCGGCCGCCTCGGTGAGGTCGGTGTCGCCGAGCTTCTCGTGCTGCGAGATCAGCGCGGTGTTGCAGGAGTTGGCCACCGCGGTCCGCAGCGGGATGTCGCCGAGCTTCGCACTCGGGTAGTCGTCGTAGTTCTTGAACCCCTTGCCGTCCACGGTGAGCGTGGGCGTGCAGGGCACCCGGTCGGTCGGCTTCACCCCCGCCCGCATCAGCGCCAGCGCGGTGACCACCTTCATCGTCGATCCGGGCGCGTACTGCGCGAACGTCGCGGTGTTGTAGCCGTCGGATCCCGGGCCGCTCGCCGCGGCGAGGATGTTGCCGGTGGACGGCCGGATCGCGACGACGGCACTGGCCGGGCCGACGGAGGACAGTGCGTCCTCCGCCTGCGTCTGCAGCCGCGGGTCGAGCGTGGTCCGGAGCGGTGTGCCGTTGGCCTCGTCGGCGCTGAACAGCTCCCGGTCCTCGGAGCCCTCCTCGCCTCCCACAGCGCTGACGACGATCCCGGGCGTGCCGGCGAGCTGCTCGTCGTACCGTGCCTGGAGGCCGGACAGGCCGACCTCGTCGCCCGGCTGGATCGCGCCCTCCGACTTCTTCACGATCTCGGCGGTGGCCGGACCGACCCGGCCGAGGATCGGCGCCGCGAACTCCCGGGTCGGTGCCAGCGGCATCTCGCCGCCGAGGGCGACGGCGCCCTTGATCTGCTTCAGCGCCGCGTCGTTGACCGAGCCCGCGTCCGCCTCCCGGAGCACCAGTGCCTCCACGAAGGCCTTGGGTCCGGCCGCCTTGACGAGCTTGGCGTACGGCGCCGGGTCGATGTCGAGCAGCGTCGCGAGCGACTTCGCCGACGCCACCGCCCTCGCTGCCGCGACCTTGGTCTTGTCGATGCCGAAGCGGACCACCGGCCGCCGGGTGACCAGTGGCTCGTCGGCGGCGCCGAGGATGTCGCCGCGGCGGGCCTGGAGCGTCGTCGCGTCGAGCGTCTCTCCCTCGGTCAGCGACGGCTCCACGACCGATGGAGCCCAGGTGGCGGACCAGCCACCGTCGCCGTCGGTGAGGTCGACGTCGGTGTCGTAGGTCCACTCCTCCCCCGGCGTCGCCCAGGTCCACGTCAGGGCCGTCGTCGCGTCGTCCCCGTCCACCGAGACGTCGCCGGCGGTGACCTTCGCGTCGAGACCGCCCATCCCGGCGACCACGGAGTCCAGGTCCTCCTGGGTTCCGCCCTGGACGGTCAGGTCGCCCAGCTCGCCCTTGGTCAGGGCCGTCGCCAGCTCGTCGGCGGCCCGCTGTGCCCCGTCGGTGTCCTCGGAGTCCCCGGCCGAGCAGGCGGGGAGCCCGGCGAGCGCGAGCGCGGCAAGGGCCAGGGGCAGTCGGTACACGAGCGATCCTCCGAGACGGGTCAGGTGCGGGGTGCCGGCCGGTAGGCCTGGCTGCTGGGCTCCGAGGGCCGGAAGCCCAGCTTCTGGTAGAGCAGGCTCGGTGCCTCACCGGCGTCGGCGAGGATCACCCAGGTGTGGACGCCACGGTCCGCGGCCCACGCGGACGCCTCGCCGAGCAGGTGCGAGGTGAGGCCGCGGCGGCGGTGCGCGGCCTTGGTCATCACGTCCTGGTAGCGCGCCACCCCGGCGCCGCAGTCGAGGATGCCCTGGTCGGCGGCCAGCTCGTCACCGGCGAAGGCCCCCAAAAACACCGCGTTGCCGCCGTCGGCCAGCCGGCGCCGTGCCTCGGTGGCGCCTCGCTCGTGGTCGCCCCGGCCGGAGGCGGCGCGCTCCTCCTCACTCAGGTCGGCCAGGCGGAGCGCGTGGGACTGCTCCCAGTCGGCGTCCGTCATCAGCGGCCGCACGACGTACCCGTCCGGCAGCGGATGGCGGTCCAGGGTCGCGTCGCGGACCAGCACGTCCTCGTGCTCGATCTCGAGCCCGCAGGCCTCCCAGGCGGCGGGGTCGGTCGGCGCGGCCGGCAGCCCGATCGCCCGGTGCCCGGCCTCCGGGAAGCTGCTGCGGAAGACCGCCTCCCAGCGGGCCGCCTCGTCGACGCCCGCCGGGTCCGTGACCATCACGAAGTTGCCCCACGCGTACGTCGGGTTGTCGGGCGTGCGGACGACGAGGTGGTCGACGTGCTCGTCGACCGAGGAGCCGGAGCCGACCAGGACCGCGATGTCGGTGCGCCAGCTGAGGGGGACGTCCACGCGAAGACCTTAGCGACCGGTGTAGCGACCTTCGAAGAACAGGAGAGGCTCGGTCACGTCGGTGACGGCGAGTCCGACCACCTGACCGATGACGATGTGGTGGTCACCGCCGTCGTGGACCGCGTGGATCACGCAGTCGACGTGGCCCAGGGTGCCGTCGAGCACCGGGGACCCGGTCGCCTTCGACTCCTGCCAGGCCAGGCCGGCGAACTTGTCGACGCCACGGCTGGCCATCACGTCGGAGATGTGCTCCTGGCCCCGGGCCAGGATGTTCACGCAGAACGCGCCGGACCGCTCGATGCGCGGCCAGGCCCGCGACGTCTTCGCCGGGCAGAACAGCACCAGCGCCGGGTCGAGCGAGACGCTGGTGAACGACTGGCAGGTCAGGCCGACCGGCTCGCCGTCGTCCATCCCCGTCACCACGACGACCCCGGTCGCGAACCGGCCGAGGGTGGCGCGGAAGTGCTCCGCGGCGACCGGGTCGTGGACATGACCCTCCTCGCCGGGCCGGAACTGGAACCCGAAGTCCCCATGCCAGGACTCCACGATCCGCTCGCTGGGCCAGGTCTCGTCGGTCATGCCGGCAGCCCGCCCGGGATCGGCGCCTCGGGGTCGTAGGGCGTCCGCGTGAGGATGAAGGTGGCGAGGTTCAGGTGGTTGATGCTGCCGTCGTCGTTGCGGACGACCTTGAGCTCCTCGCCGTGCATGTAGCCGCTGGTGCCGACGATCCGGCCGTCGACGAGCTGGTGCCGGTAGGCCTCGACCCCCGCGCGGCGGGTGACCAGGGTGTCGCCCTCCCAGGTGAGCGTGAGCACCGAGGTGCCCCAGTGCCAGAGACCGACGATCTCGCGGACCACCTCGGGCACCTGGGTGGCCGGCCGCCAGGCGGGCACCACCGTGGGCTCGCTGGCCTCGAGCTCGGCGAGCAGGTCGACCGCCACGGTCCCGGCGGGCATGCCGGCGGTCGCGTTGGCGAACGCGACCACGCCGGAACGGCGCTTGAGGTCGACGAAGCAGGTGGCGATGAAGCCGGGCATCGATCCGGTGTGGCCGACCAGCATGCCGGACCCACCGCGGAAGAGCTGGAAGCCCAGCGCGTGCTGGGCGTCCAGGCCACCGACCAGCGAGCCCGACTGCGGCACGTAGGCCCGCTCGAGCGCCGCCTTCGGCAGCACGTCGGGGTGACCCTCGAGGAGGAACATGCAGTACGTCGCGAGGTCGCCGAGCGTGCTCCACATCTGGCCGGCCGGGGCCATCGCGCCCGTGTCGGGGTGCGGCTCCGCGATCACCTCGCCGGTGAAGGGATGCACGCTCAGTCCCTGCGCGTGCACGCCCGAGGACTGGTAGGAGGTGCGCTCCATGCCCAGCGGCTCGAGGACCCGGGCGCGGACGCTGTCCCACCAGGTGCCGCCGCGGAGCCGGGCGACCACCTCGCCGAGGATGCCGTAGCCGAGGTTCGTGTAGTGGAACTGGCGGTGCGCGTCGAACGCGGCCCCCGACCCGTCGTTGGCGGCGACCAGGTCGTCGAACGAGCCGCCCTCGGACCGCTCCCACCAGGAGCCGCTCGGCTCCGCCTGGAGCCCCGCCTCGTGCGCCAGCAGGGCGCGGACGGTGCGGTCGCCGTACCCGAGGTCACCGAGCACCGAGGAGACCGGCGCGTCCAGGGACAGCGCGCCCTCCTCGACCAGCTGCAGGACCAGGACCGCGGTGAACGTCTTGGTGATCGAGCCGATCTTGTACTGGGTGTCGGTGACCTCGCCGGGCACGTCGCCGTACCCCGCGGACCAGGCCAGCCCGCCGTCGCGGACCACGCCGGCCACCATCGAGGGCAGCCGACCGTCGACCTGCCAGCGCGCCACCCGGGCCAGCAGGCGGCGGGCGGTCACGTCGGTCACGGGGCTCCGACTGACACGAGTGCTCATGCGGGGTCCCCGCGGAAGCGCGAGCGCAGCGAGTGGTTTCGTGGGGTGCTCATGCGAAGGCCTCCGGCGGGGGGCAGGCGCAGACCAGGTTGCGGTCGCCGAACGCCTGGTCGATCCGGGCGACCGGCGGCCAGTACTTGTCGGGGTCGACCCCGCTCGGGAACACCGCGACCTCACGGGAGTACGCGCGCTCCCAGTCACCGACCAGGGACCGCGAGGTGTGCGGGGCGCCGCGCAGCGGCGAGCTCTCGGGAGTGAACTCCCCCGCCGCCACCTGCTCGATCTCGGCCCGGATCGCGATCATCGCGTCGCAGAAGCGGTCGATCTCGGCGAGGTCCTCGGACTCGGTCGGCTCGACCATCAGGGTGCCGGCCACCGGGAACGACATCGTCGGTGCGTGGAAGCCGTAGTCGATGAGCCGCTTGGCGACGTCGTCGACGCTGACGCCGGTGTCCTTCGTCAGGCCCCGCAGGTCGAGGATGCACTCGTGGGCGACCAGCCCGCCGTGGCCCTTGTAGAGCACCGGGTAGTGCTCGCCGAGCCGGGCCGCGACGTAGTTCGCGGCCAGCACGGCGACCGCGGTGGCCCGGGTCAGGCCGGCACCGCCCATGAGGCGGAGATAGGCCCAGGAGATCGGCAGGATGCCGGCCGAGCCGTACGGCGCGGCGCTGATCGGGCCGATGCCCTCGCGCTTCTCCGTCACCGGGTGCATGCCGTGCGAGGGGAGGTACGGCGCGAGGTGCGCGCGCACCGCCACCGGACCGACACCCGGGCCGCCACCGCCGTGCGGGATGCAGAACGTCTTGTGCAGGTTGAGGTGCGAGACGTCGCCGCCGAACTCGCCGGGCTTGGCGAAGCCCAGCAGGGCGTTGAGGTTCGCGCCGTCGACGTACACCTGACCGCCGTGGCTGTGCACGATCGAGCAGAGCTCGCTGATGGTGTCCTCGTAGGCGCCGTGCGTCGACGGGTAGGTCACCATGATCGCCGCCAGGTCGTCGGCGTGCTTCTCGCACTGGGCACGCAGGTCGTCGAGGTCGACGGTGCCGTCGGCGGCGGCCTTGACCACCACGACCTTCATGCCGGCCATCACCGCGGAGGCGGCGTTGGTGCCGTGCGCCGACGACGGGATCAGGCAGACCTCGCGGCCGGTGTCGCCGTTGGCGCGATGGTAGCCGCGGATCGCCAGCAGCCCCGCGAGCTCGCCCTGCGAGCCGGCGTTCGGCTGGATGGAGACGGTGTCGTAGCCGGTCACCTCGGCCAGCCAGCCCTCGAGGTCGCCGATGAGCCGGTGGTAGCCGGCGGCGTCCTCGGCGGGCGCGAACGGGTGCAGGTCAGCGAAGCCGGGCAGGCTGACCGGCTCCATCTCGGTGGTGGCGTTGAGCTTCATCGTGCAGGAGCCGAGCGGGATCATGCCCCGGTCCAGGGCGTAGTCGCGGGCCGAGAGCCGGCGCAGGTACCGCAGCATCTGGGTCTCGCTGTGGTGCGAGGAGAACACCTCGTGGGTGAGGTACTCGGTCTCCCGGCGCAGCCCGCCGGGCAGGCTGTCGGCGACCTGCTGGTCGATCGAGTCCAGGTCGGTGTCGCCGGTGGCCACGCCGAACGCCAGCAGCAGCGCGGTCAGCGTCGAGCGGGTCGTGGTCTCGGACGTGGAGAGCGCCACCCGGTCGGCGTCGACCAGGCGGATGTGCAGGCCGAGGCTGCGGGCCGCGGCGACCACCTCGGCGCCGCGACCGGGCACCTCCACGGTCAGGGTGTCGAAGAACTCCGGGTGCTCGACCGTGATGCCGGCGTCCGTCAGCGCCCGGGCCAGCACCGCGGCGTACCGGTGCGCGCGGGTCGCGATCGCCTTGATGCCCGCGGGTCCGTGGTAGACGGCGTACATCGACGCGACCACGGCGAGCAGCACCTGCGCGGTGCAGATGTTGGAGGTCGCCTTGTCGCGGCGGATGTGCTGCTCACGGGTCTGGAGGGCGAGCCGGTACGCCGGGCGGCCCTCGGCGTCGACCGAGACGCCGACCAGCCGGCCCGGAAGGTGACGCTCGAGCCCCGAGGACACGGCCATGAAGCCGGCGTGGGGCCCGCCGTAGAACAGCGGGACGCCGAAGCGCTGGGAGGAGCCGACCACGACGTCGGCGCCGAGCTCGCCGGGAGACTCCAGGAGCGCCAGCGCGAGCAGGTCGGCGGCGACCACGACAAGAGCGTTGCGCTCGTGGGCGGCCTCGATCACCGGACGCGGGTCGAGGACCCGGCCGGAGGCGCCGGGGTACTGCAGGAGCACGCCGCACAGCTCGCCCTCGGGCAGCCCGTCGGCGAGGTCGGCGACGGTGACCTCGATGCCCATCGCCTCGGCGCGGGTGCGCACGACCTCGATGGTCTGCGGCAGCGCGTCCGCGTCGACGACGAACGGGCCGCTGGCCGACTTGTTGGCGCGGCGGACCAGCGTCATCGCCTCGGCCGCGGCGGTGCCCTCGTCGAGGAGCGAGGAGTTCGCGGTCGGCAGGCCGGTGAGGTCACCCACCATGGTCTGGAAGTTGATCAGGGCCTCGAGCCGGCCCTGGGAGATCTCCGGCTGGTACGGCGTGTACGCCGTGTACCAGCTCGGGTCCTCGAGCACGTTGCGCCGGATCACGGGCGGGGTGATCGTCCCGTGGTAGCCGAGACCGATCAGCGCCTCCGCGGGACGGTTGG
>JBEVFC010000140.1:0-6290 GCA_040512455.1 Nocardioides sp. | reverse complement strand
ACCCCGGCCTCGAGCCGGCGCTCGGCGAAGAGCAGCACACCACCCACCGCGAGCAGCAGGATCAGACCCCACATGAAGACGGCCGGGCCGTCGACGGCGATGGCGCCCTCGGCGATCGAGGAGCCCTGGGCCGCACCACCGGCGCGCTCGGTCAGGTTCAGGCCGATCATCACGGTGCCCACGAAGGCGACACCGAGCCCGGCCAGCGAGAGCACGACCTGGACGACATAGCGCCTGGCGCGGGGCGTGAACGCCTCCACGAGTACGCCGGCGCAGGCGACGCCGAAGATCAGCAGCAGCGGCCAGACCTCGGCGTACCCGATCCCGGGCTTGGAGAACTCGATCACTGGTGGTCCTCCTCGGCCAGCTGGGTGTCCGTGGTGCCGGCGGGCACGGTGGGCGGCTCGTCGGTCACCCCGACGGTGGTCATGGTGGTCTCGATCGCCGGGTTGATGACGTCGAGCAGCGGCTGCGGGAAGAAGCCGAGCAGGACCATCACCAGCACCAGCGGGGCGACCGCACCGATCTCACGACGGTTGAGGTCGACCATCATCGCGGTCCCGGGATGCACCGGGCCGGTCATCGTCCGCTGGTACATCAGCAGCACGTAGATCGCGGCCAGCACGATGCCGGTGACCGCGAAGGCACCGACCACCCAGTGGTAGCTGAAGCCGCCGACCATCACCAGGAACTCGGAGATGAACGGCGAGAGGCCGGGCAGCCCGAGGGTGCCCAGGCCCGCGATGAGGAACAGGCCGGCCAGCACGGGCGCCACCTTCTCCACGCCGCCCTGGTCGCTGATCAGCGCCGAGCCGCGGCGACGGATGAGGTAGCCGGCGACGATGAACAGGGCCGCGGTCGCGATGCCGTGGTTGAACATGTAGAGCGTCGCGCCGGAGAGCCCCTGGCTGTTCAGCACGAAGATGCCGAGCACGATGAAGCCGAAGTGCGAGAGCGAGGTCAGGCCGATCAGCCGCAGCATGTCGTCCTGGCCGATCGCGATCAGCGCCCCGTAGATGATGCTGATCACCGCGAGCACGACGACCACGGGCGTGGCCCACTCCGAGGCCTCCGGGAACAGCCCGAGGCAGAAGCGCAGCATGCCGTAGGTGCCGATCTTGTCGAGCACGCAGATCAGCAGCACGCTGGTGCCGGGCGTGGCAGCCGCGGTGGTGTCGGGCAGCCAGGTGTGCACCGGAAAGAGCGGCGCCTTGATGGCGAACGCGATGAAGAAGCCGAGGAACAGCCAACGGCCCTCGACCACGCCCATGTCGAGCTGCGCCAGCTCCGGGACGAGCATCGTCGGGTGCCCGGCGTCGGCAGACAGGGCGTAGAGCCCGACCACGGACGCGAGCATCACGAGACCGCCGAACAGCATGTAGAGCAGGAACTTCACCGCGGCACGGGCGCGGTTCTCGTTGCCGAAGCCGCCGATCAGGAAGTACGCCGGGATCAGCGTGGCCTCGAACGCCACGTAGAAGAGCAGCACGTCCTGGGCGAGGAACACCGCGAGCGCGAGCCCTTGCAGGGCCAGCATCCAACCGAAGAAGGCGCTGGTGTTGCGGGTGTCGGCGTCATGCCAGGAGGCGAGCACCACCACAGGCACGAGGACGGTGGTGAGCAGCACCAGGGTCAGCGCGATGCCGTCCACGCCGACGGCGTAGTAGGCACCGAACGCCTCGATCCAGACGTGGGTCTCCGTGAACTGCATCCCCGCGCCGGCGTCGTACTGGACGGCGATGGCGATGGCCACCGCCAGCGTGAGGACGGACGTCAGCAGCGCCACCTGCTTGGGCAGCGCGGCGCCAGGCACGGACGGCAGCAGCGCCGTCAGCACGCCACCGACCAGCGGGACGAGGATCAGCAGGGTGAGCCAGGGGAAGTCGTTCATGCGAGGTTCACCACCAGGAGAGCGAGCACGACGAGGAGTGCGCCGCCGAGCAGGGAGAGGGCATAGGAGCGCACGTAGCCGTTCTGCCAGCGCCGGAACTTGGTGCCGAGGCCACCGACCACGGCGGCCTGACCCATGACGGCGCCGTCGACGACTCCCCGGTCGAAGGCCATCAGGCCGGAGACCACGTGCGTGCCGGGCCGGACCACGAGCGTGTCGTTGATCGCGTCGCCGTACAGGTCCGCGCGGGCCGCCCGGGTCGCGAGCGAGACCTTGGCCGGGGCCGTGCGGGGCACCTCGGACCGGCCGATGGTGAACCAGGCGATCGCGACGCCGACAGCGACGACCGCGACGATGACCAAGGTGAGGAGCAGCGCCGCGACCGGCGGTTCGTGGTGCGTCTCCTCGCCGACCACGGGGGCCAGCCAGTTGACGATCCAGTCGCCGATCAGCATCACGCCGCCGAGGACGGACAGCGCGGCCAGCACCACGAGCGGGCCGGTCATCACCTTGGGCGACTCGTGCGGGTGCACGCCCTCGGCCCAGCGCTTCTGCGTGAAGAACGTCATCAGCATCAGCCGGGTCATGTAGAACGCGGTGATGCCGGCGCCGAGTGTCGCGGCCAGGCCGACCCAGATGTTCTGCGTGAACGCCGTCTCGATGATCTTGTCCTTGGACCAGAAGCCCGAGAACCCGGGGAACCCGATGATCGCCAGGTAGCCCATGGTGAAGGTCAGGAACGTGACCGGGACCATCTTGCTCAGCGCGCCGTAGTGGCGCATGTTCACGTCGTCGTCCATCGCGTGCATGACGGATCCGGCGCCGAGGAACATGTTGGCCTTGAAGAAGCCGTGCATCATGAGGTGGAAGATCGCGAACGCGTAGCCCGCGACACCGAGGCCGGCGCCGAGCATCATGTAGCCGATCTGGCTCATCGTGGAGCCGGCCAGCACCTTCTTGATGTCGTCCTTGGCGCAGCTGATGACCGCACCCCACAGGAGGGTGACCACGGCGACGATGACGACCCCGGTCTGCGCGACCGGGGCGTTCTCGAAGATGAAGTTCGCCCGGGTGATCAGGTAGACGCCGGCGGTCACCATGGTGGCCGCGTGGATGAGCGCCGACACCGGGGTCGGGCCCTCCATCGCGTCGAGCAGCCAGGCCTGCAGCGGAACCTGGGCGCTCTTGCCGCAGGCGCCGAGGAGCAGCAGCAGGCCGATCGTGTTCAGCGTGGACTCCGAGGCGCCCGAGGCTGCCTCGCTGATGCCGCTGAACGAGAGGGTGCCGAAGGTGACGAACATCAGCATCATCGCCAGGGACATGCCGATGTCACCGACGCGGTTGATGACGAACGCCTTCTTGGCGGCCGCGGCGGCCGAGGGCTTGTACTGCCAGAAGCCGATGAGCAGGTACGACGCGAGGCCGACGCCCTCCCAGCCGAGGAACAGGGCCAGGAAGTTCTCGGCGAGGACCAGCATCAGCATCGCCGCGACGAACAGGTTCAGGAACGCGAAGAACCGGCGGCGCCGCTCGTCGTGCTCCATGTAGCCGATCGAGTAGATGTGGATCAGCGCCCCGACACCGGTGATCAGCAGCAGGAACAGCGCCGACAGCTGGTCGTAGAGCAGGTCCATGCTGACGTCGAAGCCGCCGACCTGGATCCAGTCGTAGAGGTGCACGCTGACCGACCGGTCCTCCGCCCCCCGCCCGAGCAGGGCGATGAACATCAGCAGACTGACCACGAACGAGCCGATCACCGTCGCGGTGCCGAGCAGGTGCCCGAACGCGTCGGTACGGCGCCCGCCGAGCAGCAGGATCACGGCGCCGGCCAGCGGCAGCGCGATCACCAGCCAGGAGAGGCTGAGCACACCTTCGGCCGTCGTGGGGTCGACCACGGGAACGTGGGTGCCACCCTCCGCGAGCAGGGGACCGACCACAGGGGCCAGCATCGGGAGAACAGACATCAGACTCGTCACCTCAGTACTTCAGCAGGCTCGCGTCGTCGACCGAGGCCGAGCGCCGGGTCCGGAAGATGGTCATGATGATGGCCAGGCCGACCACGACCTCCGCGGCGGCCACCACCATCACGAAGAATGCTGCGATCTGGCCCTCGAGGTTGCCGTTGGCCTTCGCGAACGTCACCAGCGCGAGGTTCGAGGCGTTGAGCATCAGCTCGACGCACATGAACACCACGATCGCGTTGCGGCGCACGAGGACACCGACGCAGCCGATGGTGAAGAGGATCGCCGAGAGGACGATGTAGGGCTCGGTTCTCACTTGCTGCCCTCCTGCTCGTCGGTGGTCGGCACGTCGGCGTCGGGCTCGTAGCCACGGTCGTCGTGGTGGCCGAGCTGGCGCTGCACCACGTCGATGTCGTCGGCGAGCGCCGGCGCCGAGCGCACGGTGCCCCGGGCCGCGAGCACCCGCGAGATCGAGGCCTCGCTGGTGGTGCCGTCGGGCAGCAGCGCCGGGGTGTCGACCGCGTTGTGCCGGGCGAACACACCCGGGGCCGGCAGCGGGCCGGGGTGGCGTCCGGTGTCGGCGTACTCCTGCATCCGGCGGTTGGCCGCGTCGGCCTGGGTCTCCTTCGGCGTGAGGCGCTCGCGGTGCGCGAGCACCATCGCACCGATGGCCGCGGTGATCAGCAGGGCCGAGGTGGTCTCGAAGGCGAAGACGTACTTGCTGAACAGCAGGTTCGCGAGCTGCGGGACGTTGCCGCCCTCGTTCGCGTCGTCGAGGCCGATCACGGCCCCGAAGGTGACCTGGGAGATGCCGACCACGAGGACCGCGCCGAGGAGCAGCCCCAGGATGGCGGCCATCACCCGCTGGCCCGGGATCGTCTCCACGACGGAGTCGGAGGCGTCCACGCCGACCAGCATCAGCACGAACAGGAACAGCATCAGGATGGCGCCGGTGTAGACGATGATCTGCACCGCGAACAGGAACGGTGCGTCCAGCGCGGCGTACAGGACGGCCAGGCTGATCATCACCACGGCCAGCAGCATCGCTGCGTGCACGGCCTTGCGGACGAACAGGATGCCGAGGGCGGCGGCCACCATGACCGGGGCCAGGCACCAGAATGCGGTCACTGGTCGGCCCCCGTTCCGGCGGCCTTCGGCTTGTCCTTGAACGTGCCGCGGTAGTAGTCGCCCTCGTCGTCGCCGATGAGCATGTCGTGCGGCGGCTGCTCCATGCCGGGCAGCAGCGGGGCGAGCAGGTCGGACTTCTCGTAGATCAGGTCCGCGCGGTTGTCGTCGGCCAGCTCGTACTCGTTGGTCATCGTGAGCGCCCGGGTCGGGCAGGCCTCGATGCACAGCCCGCAGAGGATGCAGCGCAGGTAGTTGATCTGGTAGACGCGGCCGTAGCGCTCACCGGGGCTGTACCGCTCGTCCTCGGTGTTCGAGGCGCCCTCGACGTAGATCGCGTCGGCCGGGCAGGCCCAGGCGCACAGCTCGCAGCCGATGCACTTCTCCAGCCCGTCGGGCCAGCGGTTGAGCTGGTGCCGGCCGTGGAAGCGGGGCGCGGTGGGCAGCTTCTCGAAGGGGTACTGCTCGGTGACCACCTTCCGGAACATGGTGCGGAAGGTGACCCCGAAACCCGCAACGGGGTCCCAGAGCTGTTCCTTGAGGCTGGCCATCAGTTCTCCTCACGGAAGGTCAACGGCGCCGCGGCGCCCCGGACGGGGCCTCCGGCTGGCAGGGGAGGTACGGGGAAGCCCCCGACCGGAGCGGCGGGCGCGGCCAGGTCGGCCTCGTCCTGGTCGCCGCGCCTCTCCGGGATCATGAACAGGATCAGGAAGACGACGGCCATCACGCCGATCACGACCATCAGCTGGGCGCGGTCGATGCCGCCGTTCAGGGTGACCGCGCGGATGGTGGCCACGGCCACGATCCACAGCAGCGAGATCGGGATCAGCCGCTTCCAGCCGAACGCCATGAACTGGTCGTAGCGCAGTCGCGGCAGCGAGCCACGCAGCCAGATGAAGACGAAGATGAAACCGAGCACCTTGCCGAAGAACCAGAGCAGCGGCCAGTAGCCCTCGTTCGAGCCCTCCCAGATCTGGGAGATGGGCCACGGCGCGTGCCAGCCGCCGAGGAACAGCGTCGTCGCCAGCGCGGAGACGGTCGCCATGTTGATGTACTCGGCGAGGAAGAACAGCGCGAACTTCAGCGAGGAGTACTCCGTGTGGAAGCCGCCCACCAGCTCGCCCTCGGCCTCGGGGAGGTCGAACGGGGCGCGGTTGGTCTCGCCGACCATCGCGATCATGTAGATCACGAACGACGGCACCAGCACGAAGCCGAACCAGACGTCGTCCTGCGCACGGACGATCTCCGAGGTGGACATCGAGCCGGCGTAGAGGAAGACCGCGACCAGCGCCAGGCCCATCGCGACCTCGTAG
>JBEVFC010000132.1:0-3483 GCA_040512455.1 Nocardioides sp. | reverse complement strand
TGCCGCTGCCCAAGCTGGTCAAGCACGTCCAGAAGCTCGGCAAGAAGGGCCTCAAGCCCGCCGAGATGACCGACCTGCTCTACCGGATCAAGGCGCTGGACGCGAACCGCTCCAACATCCCGCTGCCCAAGGGGCCGGTGCCGACCAGCATGAAGGGCCACCGCGGCAACCTGCGCGGTCGCTGAGCCCCGACAAACCTGTTGGAGGCGACGCCCCCGACGCCCTAGCGTCTCGGGTGATGACACCTCCCGTAGCGCTGCGCCCCGCCACCCTCGACGACGTCGACGCGATCACCGCGATGCTCGACGCCAGCACCCGGCACTGGGTCGACCGCCCGACCGACGCCGACCAGGTCCGGGAGCGGCTGCGGACCCCGCACACCGACATGGCGGAGGACACCGTGCTCGCCGAGCTCGACGGCGAGGTCGTCGGGTTCGGGCACGTGTGGCCGAACCCGCCCGCCGAGGTGCGCAGCTTCGCGAGGACCCACCCCGACCACCGGGGTCGTGGGGTCGGCACCGCGCTCCAGGGTCACCTCGTCCGGCGCGCGTTGGACTGGGCGCCCCGCGACGGTTCGCCGGACCCGTTCCTCAGCACCACCACCTGGGCGACGGACCCCGACGCCGACCAGCTCCTCAGCGCGCTCGGCTACACCCGCATCCGGTACTTCCAGAAGATGGTCCTGACGTACGGCGACGCACCCGCGGCGCCCGCGGTTGCCCCGATCCCGGGGATCGAGGTCCGGACCTATCGCCCGGGAGCCGACGACGACGCCCTGTTCCGGGCCTTCCACGAGGCGTTCGCCGACCACTTCGGCCACGGCGACCCGGACCCGCTCGCTTGGTGGCGCGAACGACGGGACGAGCCGGCGGCCCGCTACGACCCGTCGCTGTGGCTGGTCGCCGCCGACGCGCAGGGCCGCCCGGTCGGCTTCGTGCTGTCCCGGGTCGACGACGAAGCGGACGGGAACCAGCACGGCTACGTCGGCGACGTCGGCGTGGTGCCGGCGTGGCGCGGCCGCGGGCTGGGCGAGCTGTTGCTGCGGCGCAGCCTGGCCGACCTGCAGGCCCGGGGGCTGGCCTACTCGACGCTGGACGTGGACACCGCCAACGCGAGCGGCGCCCTGCGGCTCTACGCGAAGGTGGGGATGCGCCGGCGGCCGAGCTTCACGATCTGGCGCCGACCGCTGACGCGCTGACCGTCAGCTGCCCGGCATCTTCTGGACCTGGTCCGCGGGGGGCGCCTCGATGGCGACAGGCGCACCGATGTCGGTGACCGCCAGGTGCAGGGACGCCTTCTCCCCCAGATCGGCCTCGAGCTGCCGCGGCCGGTCCTGCTCGTCCAGCCAGAGGTTCCAGACGACATTCTTCGGCAGGTCCGCCTCTTCACCTCCACCCAGCTGGGACAGGATCCCTGCGGTGTCGGCAGTGAGCGCGTAGTGCGTGGTGGGGGTCCCGTCGATCTCCTCGTCGCCGACCTGCACGACCTGCTCGACGTTGTCCGCGAAGGACTCGATCGCCGCGCGGGGGTCCATCTCCTCCAGCCCACCCAGCACGTCCGCGAGCGGGCTGTCGGGGTCGGCGAGGTCGACCTCGAGGTACTTGCCCGCCCCGGTGGCCAGCTGCACGTAGGCCACCCGGTCGACCAGGATCATCTCGGTCTCACCGGGGAAGGGGCCGCCGGTGGCCTTGAGGGCAACCGCCGGGGCTTTACCGGTGTAGTCGAGGTCGCCCGTTGCCTCCAGGCCGCCCCGTTCGCCCTCGACGGTGAGCTGCATCTTCGCCGTGGTCATCCCCTCGAGCCCGGTGGCGAGGCGCTGCGCGAACTCGTCGGCGTCGACCGGGTCGCCGGCCGGCAGCTGAGCCGGGGTCTCCTCCGCCGGCTCGCTGGACGCCGATGAGTCGGTGGATGTCGCCTTGTCGCCGGACGAGTCGTCGTCGGAGCCGCAGGCGGCGGCACCGACGACCAGCAGGGGTACGACGACTCCGGCCGCCAGGGCCCGTCGGGCGCGGGTGTGGGGACGACGGTTCATGGTGCTCTCCTCAGCGGTGGGACACCCACGAATCTAGCCCGCGTCGGCAACCCCACGAAGCGACTTGAGCGGAACCGTGGCGGTGCCGAGCAGCATGTCGTGCAGGCCGCGGCCGTCCGGGCGGAAGACCAGCGGCGGGATGACGAGACAGATCAGCACCGACCTGGCCAGCGAGCGCAGCAGCTCGGGCGGACGTCCGGTGCCGTCGACCCGGATCACCCGGAGCCGGGTGGCGAGCTGGCCGAAGGATCCTCCGGCGAGCGTGGTCAGCAGCGCGGCCTCGGCGGCGTACACCGCCATCGTGTAGAAGCCGGACCAGCGGCTCTCACTCCAGCCGCCGGGGCCGATCACGAGGATCACGACCAGGGTCGACGCGAACCAGTCGATGACCAGGGCACCGATCCGGTGCGCCCAGGAGGCAGTGGGAGGCACGGCCAGACCCTAGCCCGCGCCGCTCGCGGATCACGGACCGGGCATCTGTTACATCGACGAAACAAACCGGATACGGTCAAGAAACTGCCTCTGACTAGGTTGCAGTCAGATCGGTGCAACGTCGCACCGACCCTCAACTCGCACAGACTCAGGTCCGGCGCACTTCCGTCGCGACCAAGGAGGACGAATGTTCGCAAACAGCGACGAGCTGCTGAGGTACATCAAGGACGAGGACGTCGCCATGGTCGACGTCCGCTTCTGCGATCTACCCGGCGTGATGCAGCACTTCACGGTCCCCGTCTCCTCGTTCGACCAGTCGGTCTTCGACGACGGCCTCAACTTCGACGGCTCCTCCATCCGTGGCTTCCAGGCGATCCACGAGTCCGACATGTCGCTGTTCCCGGACCCGACCACCGCCTACATCGACCCGTTCCGCGTCGCCAAGACGCTGGTCGTCAACTTCTTCATCCACGACCCGCTCACCGGCGAGGCGTACTCGCGCGACCCGCGCAACATCGCCCGCAAGGCGATGGCCTACCTCGCCAGCACCGGCATCGGTGACACCGCGTACTTCGCACCCGAGGCGGTGTTCTACGTCTTCGACTCGGTCCGCTTCGACACCACCCAGAACGCCGGGTACTACCACATCGACTCCGAGGCGGGCGCCTGGAACAGCGGCTCCGAGGAGAACAACCGCGGCTACAAGGTGAAGTACAAGGGCGGCTACTTCCCGGTGGCGCCGTACGACCACTTCGGCGAGCTGCGCGACGAGATGGTGATCGAGCTCGAGAAGTCCGGTCTCCAGGTCGAGCGTGCCCACCACGAGGTCGGCACCGCCGGCCAGGCCGAGATCAACTACAAGTTCGACGAGCTGCTCAAGGCCGCGGACGACGTGATGAAGTTCAAGTACATCGTCAAGAACGTCGCCTGGCGCAACGACAAGACCGCGACGTTCATGCCGAAGCCGATCTTCGGTGACAACGGCTCGGGCATGCACGTGCACCAGTCCATCTGGAACG
>JBEVFC010000015.1:0-7519 GCA_040512455.1 Nocardioides sp. | reverse complement strand
CTCCTCGTTGATGTCGGTGGCCCGGGTGTCACGAGCGGTGGTCGCGTCGGCGAGCTGCTGCTCGGTGGTGGCCAGCTCGGTGGCGGTGGAGTCGAGGGTGGTCTGGGCCTCCTCGAGGCGCTCCATCACCTCGATCTCGACGTCCTCGAGCGAGTTGATCCGGCGCTCCAGCGACTCGAGCTCGTGACCCATCCGCTCGAGGTCCTTGGGATTGGTGACCAGGCCCTGGTCCATGCGGCTGCGGTCGCGTTCGCGGCGGGTCTTGACCTGCTCGACGTCCGCGTCCGCCTTCTTCTGCTCCCGGAGGAGGTCGTCGACCAGGATCTGCGCGTCGCGCGACCGGTTGACCAGAGCGGTGCGGGCGGCCTGCAGCCGGGAGACCTGCTCGTGCTCGGGCAGCGAGGTCAGCTGGTGCCGGAGCTGGTCGAGACGTGAGTCGAGCTCCTGGACGTCGAGCAGCTTCAGTTGGGCGAACGGGTCGGCTTTCAGCGGGGGCTCCTCAGATGCGGTACGTCTCAGACCCGGAAGGTCCAGGGGTCCGTGGCAATGGTGCTCACACGGGACTCCACCGTAGCGCCCATGGCTTCGGTGAGGCGTGCCTGGACCAGTGGCAGCCAGGTCCACTCGGCCGCCCAGTGGGCGACGTCGACCAGGGCCGGCCCGCCCTTCTCGGCGAACTCGGCCGCGGGGTGGTGCCGCAGGTCGCTGGTCAGGTACACGTCGACGTCCTCGCCGGCCACCCGGTCGAGCAGGAAGTCCCCGGCTCCCCCGCACACGGCGACCCTGCGTACGACGCGCGACGGCGCCCCGGCGACCCGGACGCCGTGCGCGGTGGCCGGCAGGGCGGAGGCGACGGCGGTCGCGAACTCCTCGAGCGTGGTCGGCTCGACGCTGCCGATCCGGCCGGTGCCGCGGGCGGAGGTCCCGGGGTCGGCCATCTCGACGATGTCGAACGCGGGCGTCTCGTAGGGATGCGCGGACCGGAGTGCCGCGATGACCGCCGAGCGGGACCGGCGGGGCAGCACGCACTCGACGCGGTGCTCGTCGACGACCTCGAGCTCGCCGATGGTGCCGATCGCCGGGTCGGCGCCCTCGAGCGGCCGGAACCGGCCCCGCCCGGGGCTCGTGAACGTGCAGTGGTCGTAGTTGCCGAAGGCCCCGGCGCCGGCCTCGACGATCGCGGCCCGCAACGGGGCCGCGGCGTCCTCGGGGACGTAGACGACCAGCTTGTCCATGGGCTCGTCCGGCAGCGGCACGATCGGGGACAGGCCGGTCAGCCCGAGCGCGGTGGCCAGCGCCTCCGAGACGCCACCGTCGGCCTGGTCGGCGTTGGTGTGGGCGGTCAGCAGGGCGCAGCCGGCCTTGGCCAGGGTGGCCAGGGTGCGGCCCTTGGGTGTGGTGGCCGCGAACCCGTGCACGGGCTTGAGGAACAGCGGATGGTGCACGACGAGCAGGTCCGCGCCCCACGCGGCGGCCTCGTCGGCCACCTCCTGGGTCGGGTCCACCGCGAACAGCACCTTGCTCACCGGCGCGCCGGGATCGCCGTACACCAGGCCGACGGCGTCCCAGTCCTCGGCGGTGGCCGGGGGGTACCACGCGTGCAGCAGGTCGACGACGTCGGTGAGGGTGGGCATGGACCAGAGGTTAGCGAGCGCCCCTCACGGTGTCGTCGCGGCTAGTTGACCTGACGGTCGTAGCCGTCCCAGTAGGGCTGGCGCAGCTTGAACTTCTGCAGCTTGCCGGTCGCGGTCCGGGCCAGCTCGTCGCGGAACTCGATGGACGTGGGCGCCTTGTAGCCGGCCGCCTTCTCCTTGCACCAGGCGATCAGGTCGGCCTCCGTGGCCTGTTCGCCCTCGGCGAGCACCACCAGCGCCTTGATCGTCTCGCCCCACTTCTCGCTGGGTACGCCGATCACGGCGACCTCGGCGACCGCCGGGTGGGAGAACAGCACGTCCTCGACCTCGATCGAGGAGACGTTCTCGCCGCCGGTGATGATCACGTCCTTCTTGCGGTCGCTGATCGAGAGGTACCCGTCGTCGCCGATCACGCCGCCGTCGCCGGTGTGGAACCAGCCGTCGCGCAGCGCGGCCGCGGTCTCCTCCGGCTGCTCCCAGTAGCCCTCGAGAACCACGTTGGAGCGGGCCAGCACCTCACCCTGCTCGTCCACCTTCAGGGTCACCCCGAGTGCGGGGGCGCCGGCGCGGACCAGCTTCTGGGCGCGCTCCTCGGCCGTCAGGTCGTCCCACTCGGCACGGCTGCGGTTGACGGTGAGCAGCGGGGAGGTCTCGGTGAGGCCGTAGATCTGGATGAACTCCCAGCCGAGCTCCTCCTCGACGCGGACCACCGTCTTCGTCGGCGGCGGCGCGCCGGCCATGATGATCCGGACCTTGTCCCGGCCCGGGATCTCGCCCTCCCACGTCTGGGCGGCCTCGAGCACGGCGGCGGCGACAGCGGGGGCGGCGCACATGACGGTGACCCCGTGCTCCTGGACCCGGCGCAGGATCTCGGCACCGTCGATCTTGCGGATCACCACCTGCTTCACCCCCAGCCCGGTCATCGCGAACGGCATCCCCCAGCCGTTGGCGTGGAACATCGGCAGCGTGTGCAGGTAGACGTCGCGGTCGGTCACCCCGGCGTGCATCGCGAAGGTGACCGCGTTGGTCCAGATGTTGCGGTGGGTGATCTGCACGCCCTTGGGACGGGCGGTGGTTCCCGAGGTGTAGTTGATGCACGCGGTGGCGGTCTCGTCCGGTTCCCAGGGCTTCGGCTCGGCGCCCTCGGGTGCGTAGAGGTGCTCGTCCTGGCCGAGCACGAACCGGTGCTCGGCGGTCACGTCCTTGAGCGCCTCGTCGATCTCGGGATCGACCAGCAGCACCCGGGCCCCGGAGTGCTCGACGATGTACTTCACCTCGTCGGGGCGGAGCCGGAAGTTCACCGGCACCAGCACCCGGCCGAAGCCCGCGACGCCGAAGAAGGAGGTGAAGAGCCGGGCGCTGTTGTGGCTGACGACGGCGACCCGGTCACCGAACCCGATGCCCAGCTCGTCCAGCTTCGCCGCCTGGCGCCGGGCGAGGTCGGCCACCTGCGCGTAGGTCAGCCCACCGAGGCTGGGGGCCGGCTGGTCGGGCTCGTCGACGATGCCGACGCGGTCGGCGTACACGGCCTCAGCGCGGTTGATGAAGTCCGAGGCACTGAACGGGACGTGCATGGGTGGTCTCCCTCACGGTCGCGGTTTGAGGCCACCCTAGCCACGCCGGGCACGGAGGGGACCCGACCGATCGGGGAGTTCGACGAGCGGTCGGCCCGGAGCGACCAGCGGCTCAGCGGAGCACCGGCTCAGCGGAGCAGCAGGTCCTCGAGGTTCTCGAGCGCCTGCCGGGCGTAGCCGCCCCAGAGCCTGCCGAAGACCGGCATCAGGTAGCCCGAGACGGTGGAGGCCGGGTATACGTCCCAGGACCAGGTGACCCGGGTGCCGGTGCCGACCGCCTCGAAGGACCAGGCACCGTCGATGCCGCCGACCAGCGGCTTCATCGCGCCGGCGATGTCGCTGATCCGGTAGGCGAAGCGCACCGGCCGGTCGACCGCGGTCAGCTCCTCCACCATCGTGCCGCCGTCGGCCAGGTGGATGGTCCGGGCCTGCCCGACCTCGGACCACGGGTCGGTGAAGCCGGTGACCGCCTTGATCGGCGGCAGCGGGCCGTAGCGGTGACGGAACAGGTCCGGGAGCGGCATCGGCAGTACGGCGTCGAAGGCCTGCTCCAGCGGGACCGGGTAGGCGCGGGAGGCCGAGAGGTGAACGGCGGTCATGCGGCGACACTAGCCGGGACGCGAGCCCGGCCGGGGGTGGGCGCAGAGGGGATCGAACCCCCGACATCTTCCTTGTAAGGGAAGCGCTCTACCGCTGAGCTATGCGCCCCGGAGCGCGGACAGACTAGCCGAGCCGGGACGGTCGGGAGGAACCGGAGGGTCGCCCACATAGGAGTTGCGACCGCCGGCGTCTCGGGTCACCAGCGGTCGCAACAAGTACAAGTGTGTACCAATGCACCAAATGCTGTCTGCCCCTCGGGGGAAATTCGCACAAAGTTGCAAACAGGGTCTAGGCCAGGGACCGGAGCGCCTTGAGATGCTCGTCCAGATCACGGCCGTCCGGGTTCGCGTTGTGCACCGACCAGCGGACCGTCCCGGCCTTGTCGAGGATGTACGACGACCGCCGCGGGGCGCCGCGCTTCTCGTCGAAGACGCCGTACCGACTGGTGACCGCGCCGTGCGGCCAGAAGTCCGAGAGCAGCGGGAAGTTGAGCCCGTCGGCGTCGGCGAAGGCTCGCAGCGAGTAGACGGGATCGCACGAGATCGCGAGCACCTCGGTGTCGAACGTCAGGAACTCGGCGAGCCGGTCACGGATGCCGGACATCTCCCCCGTGCACACGCCCGAGAACGCGTACGGGAAGAAGAAGATCGCCACCGCCTTCTGCCCGCGGTACGACGACAGCGTCACGTCCTGGCCGAACTGGTCGCGCAACGTGAAGTCCGGCGCCAGGGCACCGAGTTCGAGGTCGGGCACGTCCGCGTCTGCCCTAGGGTGTGTCCTGTTCGCGACCAGGGGGTTCTCATGACTGTCCATCACCGTCATCTTCGCACCACGTTGGTGATGCTCGTCGTCGGCCCACTGGTCCTGTTGGCGGGCTGCAACCAGGACGCCGCACCGGCCGATGCCTCCATGGGTGCCCCCGCTTCGAGCACCGCGAGCCCTGAGGCCGACCCGCTGGCCGGAGCCCCGTCGGTCGACGCCTGCTACAAGATGACGGTCGCCAAGGCGGCGGCCCCGACGAACGACAGCAACCCGGTCGAGTGCTACTCGGACCACACCACGCTCACCTACTACGTCGGCACCTTCCCCGACGACGCGCTGGAGCCCGACCCCGACGTGATGTCCAAGGAGTGCCAGAAGCGGTTGGCCGCGGCGATGGGCCTGACCAAGAAGCAGCTGGTGTCCTCGATCTTCGAGCCGATCTACTTCGAGCCGACCACGTCGCAGTGGAGCTCGGGCGCCCGCTGGTACCGCTGTGACGCCCACGCCGAGAGCGGTGGCAAGCTGCGGCTGATGCCGAGCGGCAGCACCCCGGTGCTCTACGACGGCGTGCCGACCGAGTTCACCCGCTGCGTCGACAACCGCAGCGGGAAGGGCCTCTACGTCACCTGCAACAAGGCCCACGACTACCGCTGGGCCGGCTACTTCCAGGCCAAGGGCGGGAAGTCCTACCCCAGCCGGGCGAGCTTCGAGAAGCAGGGCAAGGGCTGCTACAAGTTCACCGGCAACGGCGCGTACTGGGTCACCTGGCCGCTGGAGCCCGCCTGGGACGCCGGCGACCGGGACATGAACTGCTACAAGCAGACGAAGGGCTGACCGGCGACCTGCGGCCCGCTCAGTCCTCGGCGGACTCGTGCTCGGCGAGCTCGCGCTTGAGCACCTTGCCGGTCGAGTTGCGGGGCAGCTCGTCGAGGAACACGATCTCGCGCGGCACCTTGTAGCGCGCCAGGTTGGACTTCACCCAGGCCTTGAGGTCGTCCTCGGAGATGTTCTTGCGGGTGACCACGAAGGCGCGCAGGCGCTTGCCGTACTCGTCGTCGTCCACCCCCAGCGCGGCCGCGTCGTCGACGGCCTCGTGACGCACCAGGCAGTCCTCGACCTCCTTGGGGAACACGTTCTCCCCGCCGGACACGATCATCTCGTCGTCGCGGCCCTCGATGAAGAGCCGGCCGTCCTCGTCGAACCGGCCGACGTCGCCGCTGGACATCAGCCCGTCGATCATGTCCTTGTGGCCGCCGCCGGTGTAGCCCTCGAAGAGCAGCCCGTTGCCGACGAAGATCCGGCCCGACTCCCCCGTCGGCACCGGCTTGCCGTCCTCGCCCACGATGCGTACGACGGTCGCGTGCGGCGGCTTGCCGGCGGTGCCGGGCGCCTCCCGGAGGTCCTGCGGGGTGGCCACCGTCGCGTAGGCGACCTCGGTCGAGCCGTAGACGTTGTAGAGGGTGTCCCCGAAGCGGTCCATCCAGGTGGTGGCCAGGTCGCCGGGCATCGCCGAACCGGAGGCCGCGACCGCCTTGATCGTCGACAGGTCGTGCCTGTCGAGGGTCTCGTCGGGCAGCTGGAGGATGCGCTGCAGCATCACCGGGATCACCACCAGCGAGTCACAGCGGTGCCTCTCGGCGACGGCGAGCACGCCCTCGGGGTCGAAGCGCCGGGTCAGCACCACGGTCGAGCCGAGCAGCATGCCGAGCGCGAGGTGGGCGTAGCCCCAGGTGTGGAACAGCGGCGCGGCGATGTGGGTCTTCCAGCCGGCCCGGAGCGGCATCCGCGACAGCAGCGAGACGGCGGCGTCGATGCCGGCCTCGTTGCGCGGCGCGCCCTTGGGGGTGCCGGTGGTCCCGGAGGTCAGGATGACGATGCGGCCGTGGCGGTTCGGGGGCTCGAGGTCGTCGGCCTGTCCCTTGGCGATCAGCTGCTCGATGGTCTCGATGCCGTCGGGGAGGTCGGTCTCGTTGCTGTCCACCCAGGCCAGCAGGCGGTCGTGCGCCTCGGCGTTCTGGAGCAGCTCGGTGAACTCCTCGTCGTGGACGACGAACGTCGGCTTCTCGCGCTCGAGGACGTCGACCAGCTGCGGCCCCGCGAACGCGGTGTTCAGGTAGAGCACGTCGGCGCCGAGCTTGGCCACGGCCAGGCTGATGTCGACGAACCCCCGGTGGTTGCGGCACATCACCGCGACGCTGTCGCCCTCCCCGACCCCGCGGGCCTTGAGCGAGGCGGCCAACGCGTTGCTGCGCCGGTGGACTTCGCCGAACGTCAGCGGCCCGAGGTCGTCGATCAGGCCGACGCGGTCGGGCCAGCGCAGCGCCAGCGACGTGAAGCCGCCGGCGGGGCCGGTGCCCCACTCCTTCAGCGTCCTGCCCAGCCGGAGCAGGGTCCGGGGCGAGTAGGGGCGGATGATCCCCGACCTGGCGAGCACCGCCGCTGACGTCACTCCGGAGGCAAGTCGTTCAGCGGCGTTGGCCATGCGGCGAGGATCCCTTTCGTCGGGTCAGCTGGTGGACTTGGGCGCAACCAGCCGGGTGGCCGCCCAGTCCTTGCTGACCGGGGCGGTAGTGGTCTGCGCGAGGCCGGCGATCGGGGCCGCCTCGGCGATGTCGGCGGGGTCGACGGCACCCGGACGGCCGACCTTGGGCGTGAGCAGCCAGATGGCTCCACCGCCGACGAGGTCGGTCTTCGAGTCCACGAGGGCGTCGGCGAGATCGCCGTCGTCGTCGCGCCACCACAGCACGACGGCGTCCACGACGTTGCCGTAGTCACCGTCCACCATGTCGGCGTCGATGGCGTCCTCGATGGCGACCCGCACCTCGTCGTCGGTGTCGTTGTCCCATCCGAGCTCCTGGACCACCATGCCGGTGGTCACCCCGAGGCGCGCTGCCGCGCCGCTCTGCTGGGTGGCCTCGCCACCCGTGGTCGAACTCACTGACTCCTCCA
>JBEVFC010000074.1:0-17060 GCA_040512455.1 Nocardioides sp. | reverse complement strand
GAGCCGTAGCCCTTCACGATCGGCAGCAGCAGGTCGTTGACCTTCTCGGCCAGCTCGTCGCGCTCGCCGGCGTGCTCGGCGATCGCGACCTTGTCCTGCCACGAGGCGGTGTAGAGCACCAGCGCCCGCATCGCCTCTGCGAACGACTTCTGCGTCATCAGCGAGCGGCGTACGTCGGGGTGGTGGGTGATCGTGACGCGCGGCGCGGTCTTGTCCGAGGCCTGGGTGAGGTCGGCGCTCTGGACGCGCTCCTTGGCGTAGTCGAGGGCGTTGAGGTAGCCGGTCGACAGCGTCGCGATGGCCTTGGTGCCGACCATCATCCGGGCGTTCTCGATGACCTGGAACATCTGCGCGATGCCGTTGTGCACCTCGCCGAGGAGCCAGCCGGTGGCCGGCTGCCCGTCACCGACCGCGGAGTCGCCGAAGGTGACCTCGCAGGTGTTGGAGACCTTGATGCCCATCTTGTGCTCGACGTTGGTGACGTAGGCGCCGTTGCGCTCGCCGGTCAGCTCGCCGGACTCCGGGTCGAAGTGGAACTTCGGCACGATGAACAGCGAGAGGCCCTTGGTGCCCGGGCCGCCCACGCCCTCGACGCCGACCGGGCGGGCCAGCACGAGGTGGATGATGTTCTCGGTCAGGTCGCTCTCGGCCGAGGTGATGAAGCGCTTGACACCCTCGATGTTCCAGGTGCCGTCGTCGTTCTGGGTGGCCTTGGTGCGGCCGGCCCCGACATCGGAGCCCGCGTCGGGCTCGGTGAGCACCATCGTGGTGTTCCACTGACGGTCGACGATGTGCTGGGCGATCTTCTTGTCCCGGTCGTTGCCGTTGCGGTGCACGATGCCCGCGAAGGCCGGCCCGGCGCCGTACATCCAGATCGGGGCGTTGGCGCCGAGGACGAGCTCGCCGATGGCCCAGTTGAGGCTCGAGGGAGCGGGGGTGCCGCCCAGCTCGGCCAGCGTGCCCAGGCGCCAGTACTCGGAGTCCATCCAGGCCTGGTAGCTCTTCTTGAACGACGCGGGGACCGGCGCAGTGCTGGTCTTCGGGTCGAACACGGGCGGGTTGCGGTCGCTGTCCTCGTAGGACGCGGCGAGGTCCTCGCGGGCGAGCCGGTCGACCTCGGAGAGGATCGAGCGGGCGGTCTCGCCGTCGATCTCCTCGAAGGGGCCGGTGCCGAGGACGTCGTCGCGGTTCAGTACCTCGAAGAGGTTGAACTCGATGTCGCGGAGGTTGCTCTTGTAGTGGCTCACAGCTCCACCCTTTTCACAGCTAGGGATTGTTGGTTACCGAGCGGTACTACTCATCGGTAACAAGAACGATTATGGGTCGCCGGAGTGACGGGCGCAAGCGAAGTGGCGCAGAGCACCCCAAGAAATCTGCGCTCGGGGCCAAACATGATCTAATAGAGCGAGTTAAGTTGTTTAGTCGCCTGGGTGTGCGGAGCTGTGGGAGCCGAGCACACTCACCGAAGGGATGGCAGATCTCATGCGCAAGCTCCTCGTCCTCGGGTTCGTCGGGCTGCTGGCCCAGCTCATCGACGGCTCGCTCGGCATGGCGTACGGCGTCACCTCCTCGACGCTGCTGCTCGCCGCCGGGGTCGCACCGGCCGCCGCCTCGGCCGCCGTGCACTTCTCCGAGATCGGAACCTCGCTGGTCTCCGGCTTCTCGCACCACAAGCTCGGCAACGTCGACTGGCGGACGGTGAGCATCCTGGCGGTGCCCGGCTTCCTCGGCGCCTTCGCCGGCGCGACCTTCCTGGCCGGCCTCGACGGCGACGTGGCCAAGCCCTGGGTGGCCGGCCTGCTGCTCGCCCTCGGTGCCTACGTCATCTGGCGGTTCCTGCGCCTCGGGGGAGCCCGCCCGCAGTTCAAGACCCGGCCGTCCGCGTTCTTCCTCGCCCCGATGGGTGTCGTCGGCGGTGCCCTCGACGCGATCGGCGGCGGCGGCTGGGGCCCGGTCGGCACCACCTCGCTGCTCTCCTCCGGCCGGCTCGAGCCCCGCAAGGTGGTCGGCTCGATCGACACCTCGGAGTTCGTGGTCGCCGTCGGCGGCTCGCTCGGCTTCATCATCGCGCTCGGCTCGCAGGGCATCGAGTGGGGCTACGCGGGGGCGCTGCTCGTCGGCGGCGTGATCGCCGCCCCGATCGCGGCCTGGCTGGTCAAGCACCTCGCCGCGCGGGTCCTCGGCGTGGCCGCCGGTGGCCTGATCGTGCTCACCAACGCCAAGACGATCATCGAGGCCCTGGGCGCCACGGGTGCCGCCGTCGGACTGGTGCTGGCCGCCCTCGCCGCGCTCTGGGTGACCGGCATCGTGTGGGCCGTGCGGCAGGAGCGCCGCTCCCGCGAGGTCCGCGAGCTCGAGGAGTCCTTCGCCACGGTCTGACCTCCGCAGCGCCAGGACGGTGCCCGAGCCACGACGCGGCGCGGGCCCTCTGGCGTGGATCGAGTGAGTTGATCGACTTATCTGAGAGACTGGCCGCATGCGAGTGTCCGCCAAGTCCGACTACGCCCTGCGTGCCCTCATCGAGATGGCGGGCCGGTCAGACAGCTCACCGGTCAGCGCCGAGGAGCTCGGGCGGCTCCAGGACATCCCGCACGGGTTCCTCCAGGCGATCCTCGCCGACCTGCGTCGGGCCGGCGTGGTGGTCTCCCAGCGCGGCCAGTCCGGTGGCTGGCGCCTGGCCGGCAAGGCCGAGGCGATCAGCGTGGCCGACGTGATCCGTGCCGTGGACGGGCCCCTGGTCTCGGTCTACGGCCTGCGGCCGGAGGCGGTCACCTACAACGAGCGCGCCGACGTGCTCCAGCACGTCTGGATCGCCGCGCGCCGCTCGCTGCGCGACGTCTTCGAGCGGGTCACCATCGCCGACCTGGCCAGCCGGGAGCTGCCCGACGCGGTCACCTCGCGCACCGCCGACGAAGACGCCTGGCAGCCGCACTGAGCCACGGGTCCGGCTCCGGCCCGGGCTCAGCGACCGGCGGTCCGCTCCGAGATCCACTCCACGAACGGACGCAGCGCGCGCCAGTCGTCGCGCACCACCTCGAGGATCTCCGGGGTGTGGATCACCGGCTCGAACCCGTGCGAGCGGCCGATGCTCAGGGACCGGTGCCGCAGCAGCCCGATCCTCGGGTGGTCCTTGTCGTAACCGCGGGGCGTGGTCTTGAGCGTGTCGCCGCCGACGGACCAGCCCTCGGCCTCCAAGGCGCCGACGATCCGCTCCAGCTCGGTGCCGGTGCGCTCGTCGTCGATCGCCTCGCGGATCGCGGCCAGGCCGGCCGACGACGCCTCGTAGAAGCCGGCGCCGGTCCGGACCCCGCGCGCCGACACCTCGACGTACCACCCCGTGCTGGGGCCGGCGGCGACGAACGCGCCCTGGTGTGTCTTGTACGGCGTCTTGTCCTTGGCGAAGCGCACGTCGCGGAACGGGCGGAACACCTTCGCCGGGCCGAACTCGTCGGCGAGCGCCGCGGACAGAGCGAGCATCGGCGCCTTGACGGACTCGGTGTAGACCGCCTTGTGGGCCTCCCAGAAGGACTTGGTGTTGTCCACCTCGAGGTCGTCGTAGAAGTCCAGCGCGGCGACGGGGAAGCCAGCGAATTCGGTCACCCGGGCACGGTAGCCGAGGCCGGAACCGGCTCGTAACAGTCGTAGGAGCTCTGGCGCAGCACCAGCCCGTCGCGGAAGTCGTAGAAGAGGGCGACATGTGCCACCAGGTCGGTGCCGGCGGGGATCGGTCCGGCGTCGACGGCCGTGGTGGCCGTCCAGGTGAGCTGGACGGCGACCTGGTCGCCCTGCTCGACGACGTGGTGCACGTCGTACCGCTGGTCGCGGATCATGGCCAGGCCGAGGTCGGCGCCGGCGAGCATCTCGTCCAGCGGCCGGCGATGTCCCTTCGGGCGCATCAGGCTGGGGTACTCCACCTGCTCGGCGTCGGGGTGGAAGAAGGTGCGGAGGCGGTCGCCGGAGGCGCCGTCCGAGATCGCGGTGTACAGCTCGTGGAGGTGGTCGGTGTGCGTGCTCATATTCACAACCATAGTTGCACAACCATGGTTGTCAAGTGTTGTATGGACCCATGGACCCGCGCGACATCGACCTGCCCACGCTGACCTCCCTCGCTGGCAACGGGGTCGTCCGGAGGGTGCTGGCCGATCTTGCCGGGGAGGGGTACGCCGGGGTGCGGGTCTCGCACGGCTATCTGTTCCAGCGGCTTCTCGATACGGAGCCCACGATCACCGAGCTGGCGGAGTCGCTCGGGATGACCCAGCAGGGTGCGTCCAAGCAGGTCCGTGAGCTCGAGGAGCTCGGCTTCGTCGAGCGCCGACCGGTCTCCGGCGACGGACGGGTCCGATGCGTGCGGCTGACGGAGCGGGGGCGTGGCGTCGTGGACGCCGGGCGACGGGCGCGGGCCGCGCTGGAGGCGGAGGTGGTCGACATGGTCGGCGCCCGGGACGTCCGGGCCGCCCGGGAGGTGCTGGCCGCGCTGCTCGAGGTGACCGGTCTCGGCGACGACGTGCGCACCCGCAGGGTGCCGCTGCCGCCGCCCGGTCTCTAGTGCGCGGGAGGATCAGTCCGGGACCCGCGCCCAGACCCGCTCGTCGCCTGCCTCGGCGTACGACGTCACGGTCAGCACGCCGTCGGCGCACGCCGGAGGAGCCAGGAACGCGTCGCCGAGGCCCTGGGTCTCGTAGACCACCTCGAGCTCGTCGTCCGGGGTCCAGCGCAGCAGCCGGGCCTTGTCCTTGTCCTTCTGGGAGTCCCGGACGAAGTACGCCGAGTCCCCACACCAGGTCAGCGTGCCGTTGGTCCCCGGCCCGAGCGCCGTGACGGCGTCGTCGTGGGTGGCGTAGAAGAGGCCGCGCTCGACGCGCTTCTCGTTGGGGAGCACCGACCACACGGCGCCGTCGGCAGTGCGCAGCGTCTCCCAGCCGGTGCACTCGGGGGTGCCCTGGACCGTGGTCGTCGTCGATCCCTCGACGCTCACCAGGGTGCGGCACGAGATGGGGCGGGTGTCGTCGAAGATCATCAGGCCGACGCCCGCGGGGGACACGCTGGCGTTGGAGAAGCCCTCCCGAGGTGGGGCGCAGTAGCCCTTCTCGCCGCGCCCGTCCGCGACGTCGTACGTCGCGAGGCAGTAGTCCCTGCCGCCGGGCCGGTAGACCGCGTAGGTGAGGGTGCCCTCGCCGTACGCGACGGGGCCGCCGGGGCCGGGCCGCGGGGAGCGCACCTGGTCGCGCGTGTACGTCGCGAGCTCGATCGTCGTGATCGTCTGCGGGCGCTGCTCCTGCTGGTCCTGGGCCACGATCACCGCGTGCTCGCCGTCGAGGAAGGCGTCAGTGATCCGGCGTCCCTTGCCGGCGGGGATGGTCTCCTCGCGGTCGCGGCCCACCAACCGCGCCTCCGCGCCGGAATCGGGCACCGTCAGCGTCCACTCGGGCGAGCGCACCACGGTATCGCGGGCCGGCTTCCCCATCGAGTGCCAGTCGAGCAGCTTCGTGGTCGGCTCCGCGCTGGCGCCGTCGGTCGGCTCGGGTTGACCCTCCGACGTCGGTGCCTCCGACGTCGCGTCCGTGGACGATGCGTCCGACGTGGGGGCTGAGGTCTCGGACCCGGAGGCGGACGGCTCGTCGTCGTCCGAGCAGGCGCTCACCAGGGCGAGCGTGAGCGCCAGCGCCACGGCCGTGGGGTACCGGCGCCGCATCAGACCCCGATGTTGTGCTGGAAGTGCTCGCGGTTCGCGCGGTAGGCGCGGTAGGCGGACTTCAGCTGGCGACGGTCGATGTAGGGCTCCGAGCGGTCGAAGCGCTGCTGGTTCCACGGCTCGAAGTAGCGCAGCAGGTTGGGCCGGTCGCCGTTCTTGCTGTACCCCCGTCCGACCTGGAAGTGTCCGCTCGCGTCGTCGTCGAGGTAGGGGTACCACTTCTTCAACAGGACCGGGTGCAGGATCACCGGTGCCCGGTAGTCGACCGTGTGCCGCATCTGGAGGACGTACCACTGGCGGTAGGACCAGTCCTTGATGTCGAGCACGACGTACTTGCCGGCGTAGGCCGCGCGGTCCCAGCCGGTGTACCGGTTGGTCACCTTGACCATCTCGGAGATGGCGGTGCCCTCCGAGGTGGTGCCGAGCTTGCCGGCCCAGTACTGCTGGCTGTGCTGCTGGTGGCTCCAGCCCCAGCCGATCATCTGCATCGACGTCGGGCCGCACCAGTAGGTGCGGGTCTGCTCGGCGACCTCGCTGTTGCGCAGGACCCGGCCACGCGCCGGGTAGTCGGCGAAGGACTTCCGGGGCGCGTCGGCGGAGGCGGCGGACGTGGCGGTCGAGGCCGCGGTGGTGGTGCCCGACGCCGTGCGGGTGCGGATCTCGGGGTGCCTGGCGAGGAAGCCGTCCGGCAGCGGCACGCCCTGGACCTGGTGGCGCAGCAGCCAGACCTTCGCCACCGACCGGGCGGCCGCGGTCAGCTCCGCGCGGTCGGCCCTCTCCCGGGCGGCCGGGCTCAGCGCGGCGCGCTGCCGCAGCTGGGCGGTCAGCGTGAGGTCGCCGGTCTCCTCGCGGTACGTCGACCGCGCGCTCTCGGAGGTCGCGCTGCGGGCCAGCTCGGTGACGACCTGGTCCTCCGTCGAGGCCGTCCAGCCGGCGTTGAGGCAGTACCGCTGGCCCTCGAAGTCGGCGCACCGGACCTGGCTGCGCACCAGGGCCGCCGGCCGGAGCCGGGCGCCCGCGGTGGCGCGCGCCGCCGTACGGCCCGCGGCGAGGACCGCGTCGATCTCCTGCCGCATCGCCGGAGTGAGAGTGCCCGCGCCGGCGGTGGCGTCGGCGAGCGAGACCCCGGGGGCGGACCCGGTCTCGAGGGCGGGCGGCGTGTCCCCGTCGGGCAGGAACGGTGCGCCCAGCAGGAGGAGGGCGAGCGAGCCGATGGCGATGGTGCGGCGGCGGGACATGGGGAAGACCTCGTCATCTGGAAGCTGTGACGACCCCACTCTCCACAACAACCCCACGAACCGTCAACTGTCTCACCAGTCCCAACTGCATCACAAGCGCGACACGCCGCTGAACAACACCGCTGTAGTTCGCGGCGGGAGCAGGCAGCCCCGAAATGGCCCCACAAATTGCACGAGACCCCCGGCTGGGCCGGGGGTCTCGGTTCGCGAGCGGATGACGAGATTCGAACTCGCGACATCGACCTTGGGAAGGTCGCGCTCTACCAACTGAGCTACATCCGCAGTGCGCTCCCGAAGGGCGCGGCACAGATGCTACTCGACGGGACCGAGGTCCGGCCGCCGAGGGCGGACCGTGTCTCCACTGGACCGTCCGGTGATCCGGCGATGCACCCACGGGACCGCGAACGAGCGGGTCCAGGCGAGGTTCGCCTGGCGCTGCTCCCGCGGGGTGAGGGTCGCCGCCGGCGGCAGCTCCGGCACCGGGGTCGCGTGCGGGACGCCCAGGACGTCGAGGACCGCGATCGCCATCCGTTGGTGGCCGGCCGGGCCCATGTGCATCCGGTCGGTGTCCCAGTAGCGCCAGTCGCGGTACTCGCGCATCCGCCAGAAGTCGACGACCGTCGCGCCGTTCCGGTCGGCGATCTCGCGGACCAGCTCGTTGTAGAGGGCGAAGCGGCCGCGCACCGGCCGGTAGATCGCCGAGCCGCCCGGGTCGAAGGCCGTCCACACCAGAAGACGGGCGCCGGTGCCCGCCAGCCGGGCCAGCGCGCCGTCGTACCGGTCGGCCAGAGCATCGAGGTCGACCCGGGGCCGCATGATGTCGTTGGCGCCGGCGTAGATCGTGACCAGGTCGGGCTCGAGGGCCAGCGCCGGCTCGAGCTGCTCGGCCAGGATCGGGTCGAGCTTGCGGCCGCGGATCGCGAGGTTGGCGTAGCCGAAGTCGTCGGCGCGGGTCGCCAGCACCTCGGCCACCCGGTCCGCCCAGCCACGCAGGCCGTTGGGGCGCTCCGGGTCCGGGTCGCCGACACCCTCGGTGAAGGAGTCGCCGAGGGCCACGTAGCGGTGGAACGTCATGGCTGCAGCCTAGGAGTGGCCCGGGCGGGTCACGCCACCTCCCTCCAACGGGCTGGTCCGTTGTGACCATTTGTGATCCCGGGGTGCGTTGGGCTGGTCTGGACTGCCTGCCGATGTGAGGCTGCATCCGCCTTGAACACCACTACTTCCGGGGGGAACCATGAAGCGCTCCAGGATCGTCGGCCTGGCGGCCGCGGCGACCGCACTCTGCCTGGCGGCACCGTCGCCCGTGACCGCAGCGGCACCGTCGGTCTCGGACCCGATCGCCACCGGCCTGGTCGGCCCGCTCCAGTTCGACGTCGGCGACCACGGCCAGGTCTACGTCGGCGAGAACTTCGCCGGGCTGCTGACCCGGATCGCGCCGTCGGGCAGGAAGAAGGTGCTGTACGCCGAGCGGGACGGTGAGGTCGGTGGCGTCGCCTCCGACGGCCACACGGTCGCCTGGACCTACACGCAGGCCGGTGAGCCGCCGACGGAGACGCTCGCCCGGCTCGGCACCATGCGTCGCCCGGCTGCCAGCGCGCGCGGCGTGGTGGACCTCCCGGACGCGCTGCTGAGGACCCGCAGCGCGAAGGGCAAGGTCCGCACGCTCGCCGACCTCGCGGCGTACGAGGCGCGGCACAACCCGGACGGCGACCAGAGCTACGGGTTCCAGGGCCTCTCCGACGAGTGCGCCGCCTCGGTGCCGGAGGAGATCGGCGGCCAGCCCTACTCGGGCATCGTCGAGTCGCACCCGTACGCCGTGGCCAACGCGCTGGGGGCCGGCGGCTGGTACGTCGCCGACGCGGCCGCCAACGCGATCCTCCGGGTCAGCCCGCGCGGCCGGGTCACCCTGGTCGACGTGCTCCCGGCACAGAAGGTGGCCATCACCGCGGAGGCCGCGCAGATGCTCGGCCTGCCCGACTGCACGGTCGGCAAGAAGTACGCGTTCGAGCCGGTGCCCACCGACGTCGAGGTCGACCAGTCCACCGGCAAGCTCGTGGTCAGCCTGCTGCCCGGTGGCCCCGAGGACGACAGCCTCGGTGCCCGAGGCTCGGTCTACCGCGTCAACCCGAGGACCCACACGGCCCGCAAGGTGGCCGGTGGCTTCCTGAGCGCGACCAACGTCGCCCTCGGTCGCGGCGGCCGGATCTACGTCGCGGAGCTCTTCGCCGACCGGATCTCGGTGATCCGCGACCGCCGGGTCTCCACGTTGATCCAGCAGGAGGGCCTGATGCCCGCCGGCGTCGAGTACGCCCACGGCAGGCTCTACGCGTCGACGCAGGCGCTCGGGCCCGAGGGTCAGATCGTCACCATCTCGCGCTGAACCGGCTCCGGGGGGAGCGGCACAGGTGGGCGTCGTCCGAGGGACGGCGCCCACCGTCCATCTCCGGCCCGCGAATCGTGCTGCTGCCCCGTTCGGGCCACGACCCTGGGGTTCGCATGGCCCCGACGGGGGGATCCAGACGGGTCGGATATCGATCCCGGGGTCGGGCTGGGGTGGGCTAGCCCGCCGGACCCGGGGGAGAGTCGAGGCGCCCGTTTCCCTACCCCCTTGGGGGGACTTCCATGTTCCGCAAATCGCTGTTCGTCGGCGCGGTCGGGGCCCTGGCCCTGACCCTCGCCACTCCCACGTCGGCACCCGCCCACGGCGGCGGTAGCCCGACCGTCTCCGATCCGATCGTGGAGGGCCTCGCCGGTCCCCTGCAGATCGACGTCGCCAAGCACGGCACGATCTACGTGACCCAGTCCTTCGCCGCCACCCTGACCAAGGTCAACCGGGACGGCACCACCGAGGACCTGCTGACCGAACCCGGCGGGGAGGCCAGGGACGTGTCCGGCCCCGCCGCCGGTCGCTACGGCTCGGTGGCCTTCGCCAGCACGTTGTTCGACCCCGCCGCGCGCGAGGCGTTCATCAAGGTGCGCAAGAGCGACGGGACCGTCAAGACGGTCGCCGACCTCTGGGCCTACGAGAGCAGGAAGAACCCGGACGCCCGCAACACCTACGGCTTCCTCGACCTGACCGACGAGTGCGCCGCCGAAGTGGACGCGATCGAGTGGCCGGAGGGTGAAGAGGGGCCGACCGGATCGCCGTACACCGGCATCGTTGACTCGCACCCCTACGCCCTGGCCAATGACGGGGACGGCGGCTGGTACGTCGCCGACGCCGGCATCAACGCCATCCTGCAGGTGACCAAGCGTGGCAAGATCTCGACGGTCGCGGTCCTTCCCCCGCAGCCGACCGAGGTGACCGCCGAGGCGGCCACCAACATGGGGCTGCCGGAGTGCACGGTCGGTTCGACGTACGCCTTCGAGCCGGTTCCGACCGACGTCGAGGTCGCGAAGGGCGGCAAGCTCATCGTGAGCCTGCTCCCCGGTGGCCCCGAGGACCCGAGCCTGGGTGCCCGCGGCGCGGTCTACCAGGTCAAGGCGGGGTCGGGCGGACACCACCACGGCTACGGCCGGCACGGCAGCCACGGAAGTCGCGGCAAGGTGAAGCTGCTCGCCGGCGGCTTCCTGGGGGCCACCAACGTGGCGATCGGTGACCGCGGCGAGATCTACGTGGCCGAGCTGTTCGGCGGCAAGGTCTCCGTGCTCAAGTACGGCCACGTGTCCACTCTCGCGGAGCTGACGAACCCGGCCGGGGTGGAGTACAAGGACGGCAAGGTCTACGTGTCGTACGACGTCTTCGCCAACGGGTCCATCGCCAGCATCAAGGTGCGCAAGCGCCACCACGGGCACCACTGACCCACCGCGCGCAGGGGCGTCGGCCGGAAGGTCGGCGCCCCTCGTGTGTCCGCGCGGTAGGTTGAGCGCGTGCTGCTGAGCGACCGCGACATCCTCGCCGAGATCGACGCCGGGCGGATCGCCCTGGACCCCTACGACGAGGGGATGCTGCAGCCGTCGTCGATCGACGTGCGGCTCGACCGGTTCTTCCGGGTCTTCGAGAACCACCGGTACCCGCACATCGACCCCGCGGCGGACCAGTCCGACCTCACCCGGATGGTCGAGCCGGAGGGCGACGAGCCGTTCATCCTGCACCCGGGCGAGTTCGTCCTCGGCTCGACGTACGAAGTGGTCTCGCTGCCCGACGACGTCGCGGCCCGGGTCGAGGGCAAGTCCTCGCTGGGCCGGCTCGGGCTGCTGACCCACGCGACCGCCGGCTTCGTCGACCCCGGGTTCTCCGGTCACGTCACCCTCGAGCTGGCCAACGTCGCGACGTTGCCGATCAAGCTCTACCCCGGGATGAAGATCGGCCAGTTCTGCTTCTTCCGGCTGTCGTCGCCGTCCGAGCACCCCTACGGCTCCGCGAAGTACGGCTCCCGCTACCAAGGGCAGCGCGGCCCGACGCCCTCGCGGTCCTTCCAGAACTTCCACCGGTCGGACATCTGAGCCGAACCCGCCCCGGGTGAGGGTTGCCGCCGGTTGGGTACAGCCACCCCCAACGGTGACGGAGAACGCACCGACCTTGGAACGGAGTGGGCATGTCTGCAGCAATCCTGCCTCTGGCGGGAGACACGATCATCGACGCGGAAGCCGTCGACTACGTGATCCTCGCGATCTACTTCGCGTTCGTCCTCGGCATCGGCATCCTCGCCAAACGTCAGGTCTCGGACTCGCTGGACTTCTTCCTCTCGGGTCGGTCGTTGCCCGCATGGGTGACGGGGCTTGCGTTCATCTCGGCCAACCTCGGCGCCGTCGAGATCATGGGCATGTCGGCGTCGGGCGCGGAGTTCGGCCTGCCGGCGGTGCACTACTTCTGGGTCGGCGCCATCCCCGCCATGCTGTTCCTCGGCGTGGTGATGATGCCGTTCTACTACGGCTCCAAGGTGCGCTCGGTCCCCGAGTTCATGCTGCGCCGTTTCGGCCCCGGCGCCCACCTGGTCAACGCGATCTCGTTCGCCGTCGCGCAGCTGCTGATCGCCGGCGTCAACCTCTACCTGCTGGGCACGATCATCCAGGCGCTGCTCGGCTGGCAGCTCTGGGTGGCGCTGATCGTCGCGGCCGCCGTGGTGCTGTCCTACATCACCCTCGGTGGCCTGAGCGCCGCGATCTACAACGAGGTCCTGCAGTTCTTCGTGATCGTCGCGGCGCTGCTGCCGCTGACCCTGCTCGGCCTGCACCGGATCGGTGGCTGGGACGGCCTGACGGAGAAGATCACCGCGGCCGCCGGCAAGGGCGGTGCCCCGCCGGCCGACCAGCAGCTGAACTCCTGGCCCGGGCAGGCGCTCTCGGGCCTGGACTCGCCGCTCTTCTCCGTGATCGGCATCGTCTTCGGTCTGGGGTTCGTGCTGTCCTTCGGCTACTGGACGACCAACTTCGTCGAGGTCCAGCGGGCGATGGCGGCCGACTCGATGTCCGCGGCACGGAAGACGCCGATCATCGGCGCCTTCCCCAAGATGTTCGTCCCGTTCATCACGATCATCCCGGGCATGATCGCCGCGGTGCTGGTGACCGAGCTGGCCGACCTCAAGGGGGGCGGCTCGCCGGAGGGTGCCGGCGGTGTGGCCGTGACCTACAACGACTCGCTGCTCTACCTGATGCGCGACGTGCTGCCCAACGGGCTGCTCGGCCTCGCGATCACCGGCCTGCTGGCCGCGTTCATGGCCGGCATGGCGGCCAACGTCTCGGCGTTCAACACCGTCTTCGCCAACGACCTGTGGGGCGACTACATCGTCAAGGACCGCTCCGACGGCTACTACCTGCTGGTCGGTCGCGTGGCCACCGTCGGTGCCACCGTGGTGGCGATCTTCACCGCGGGCCTGGCCGCGAACTTCTCCAACATCATGAGCTACCTGCAGGTGCTGTTCGGGTTCTTCAACGCACCGCTGTTCGCGACGTTCATCCTCGGCATGTTCTGGAAACGGATGACGCCGACGGCCGGCTGGATGGGCCTGGTGGCCGGCACCGTCTCCGCGGTGCTGGTGGCGTTCCTCAGCGAGGACGCCTTCGGCTCGCTGAGCACCGGCACGATCCCGATCGGCGGGCAGGGTGCGGCGTTCCTCGCCGCGTCGGTGGCCTTCGTGGTCGACGTGGCGCTGAGCATCGTGGTCTCGCTGGTCACCAAGCCCAAACCCGCCGACCAGCTCAAGGGGCTCGTCTACTCCGAGACCCCCCGCGAGGACCTGGTGGACCCGGAGGAGGCGTCGTACCCGTGGTACCGGCGCACCCTGCCCCTGGCCTCGGTCGCGCTGGTGCTGACCATCGCCCTCAACATCGCCTTCTGAGGAGACGACATGACGAAGAAGACCGACAACCAGGTCACGGGTGACGGCCGCGCGCACAAGGCGGGCGCCCTGGACATCCGCAACGTCATCGGGGCGTTGCTCGTGACGTACGGCGTGATCCTGACGCTGCTGGGGCTGTTCGCGGACACCGCGCCCGACAAGACCGGTGACGTGAACGCGAACCTGTGGGCCGGGCTGACGATGCTGCTGGTGGGCGTCGGGTTCCTGGTGTGGGCGCGGGTCCGGCCGCTGGTGGTGCCGCACACCACGGGGGACTGACCCGGGATCGGGCGGGGGACGGCGATCCAGGGGCACCCCCTGTCGTCCTGGGGCAAGGTGAGGTTAGGCTGGCCTAAGTAAGCCTCACCTAAATCCCGAGAGGACGCCTCATGCTGCGTCGCCGTTACCTCCCCGCCCTGCTCGTCGGCGTTGCCCTCGCCGGAGCCGGGCTGACGGGCTGCTCCACCGGCAGCACCGATGCCGCCGAGACCCCGGACGCGGTCACGTCCGCGGACGCCCAGGCCTTCCCAGTCACGATCGAGCACGCCTTCGGCTCCACCGAGATCCCCGAGGAGCCGCAGCGCGTGGCCACCCTCGGCTGGTCCGACCAGGACGCCGCCCTGGCGCTCGGCGTGGTGCCGGTCGGCGCCACCAAGCTCACCTGGGGCGGCAACGCCCAGGGTTCCTCCGACTGGTTCGACGCCGCCCTCGAGGAGGTCGACGGCGAGGCGCCGGTGCGGTACGACGACTCCGACGGTGCGCCGATCGAGGAGATCGCCAAGCTCGACCCCGACGTGATCCTCGCGACGAACTCCGGGATCACCGAGCAGGAGTACAAGAAGCTCACCAAGATCGCCCCGGTCGTCGCCTACCCCACCGCGCCGTGGGTGACTCCGTGGCAGACCTCGCTCGAGACGGTCGGCAAGGCGCTGGGGCGCACCAGCCAGGCCGAGGAGGTGGCGAAGGCAGCGCAGCAGGAGATCGACGACGCGAAGGCGGAGTACCCGCAGCTGGCGGGCACGTCCTTCATCTTCTCCTACCTCACCACCACCGACCTCTCCACGATCGGGATCTACGCGCCGGAGGACCCCCGGGTGTCGTTCATGCACGACCTCGGCATGATCGACGCGCCGTCGGTCGCCGGCGCGATCAAGCCCGGCGAGTTCTACGGCCAGGTCTCCGCTGAGCGGGCCGCCAGCCTCGACTCCGACGTGATGCTGACCTGGGCGGAGACCAAGGGTGACCTGGAGACCTTCGCCGACGACAAGCTGATCGGCAAGATGCCGGCGCTCGCCTCGGGCCACGCCTACGCCGAGGAGGACAAGCACGTGAGCCTGGCCGTCACCAACCCGACGCCGCTGTCGATCCCGTTCGTCATCGACCGGTTCGTGCCCGAGGTCGCAAAGGCCATCGACGGGTCGTGACCGCTCCCGTCACCGATGCGCCCGAGCGGGCCGGCCGCGGCCGGCCCGCCCGGGCGCGCACCACCACCGTGATCGCCGGCCTGGCGGTGGCGGCCCTCGTGGTCGTCACGCTGTCCGTGTTCGTCGGCGCCCGTGGGATAGCGCCCTCGGTGGTGCTGGACCCCGCCGACCCGCTGTTCTCCATCTACCAGGCCCGCTTCGAGCGCACCCTGCTCGCCCTGGCGGTGGGCGCCGCCCTCGGCCTCGCCGGTGCCTGCATGCAGGGGCTCACGCGGAACCCGCTCGCCGACCCCGGCATCCTCGGGATCAACGCCGGTGCCTCGTTCGCGATGGTGGTGGCGATCTCGTTCCTCGGCGTCTCCGACCTGCAGGGCTACCTGTGGTTCGCGTTCCTCGGTGCCGCGGTCGCCGCCGTCCTGGTCCACGCGATCGCCTCGCTCGGACGTGACGGCGCCACTCCGGTCAAGCTGGCGATCGCCGGCGCGGCGCTGGCCGCCGCGCTGTCCAGCTGGACCTCCGGTGTCCTGCTGGTCGACCGGAAGACGATGGAGAGCTTCCGCTACTGGCAGGTCGGGACCGTCGGCGGCCGCGACCTCGACATCCTGCTCACCGGCCTGCCGTTCCTGGTCGTCGGCGCGGTCCTCGCGCTTTCCGGCGCCCGGCTGCTGAACGCCCTCGCCCTCGGCAAGGACCTCGCTCGCGGGCTCGGTCGGCGGACCGCGGTCGACGGGATGGTCATCGGGCTGGCCGTGGTCCTGCTGGCCGGCGGCGCCACCGCCCTGGCCGGGCCGATCGCCTTCGTCGGGCTCCTGGTGCCGCACGGCGTCCGGCTGGTGCTCGGCTCGGACTACGCGAGGATCCTGCCCTTCAGCGCGGTCGTGGGCGCCCTCTTCGTGGTCCTCGCGGACTCCGTCGGCCGGGTCGTGCTGCCGCCGGCCGAGGTACAGGTCGGCATCATGACCGCGGTCGTGGGCGTCCCCGTCTTCCTGGTCCTGGTGCGACGCGGCCGGATGGGCAGCCTGTGATGACCCCGCTCGCCACACTCGAGCCGACCACCGCCCGCAACCCGGACGCGGTGCGTCGGGCGCGCCGTACACCCCTCCGACGGCGCCGGCTGGTGATCGCCGGCCTGTCGCTGGCGCTGCTGCTGGCCTTCGCGGCGCGGGTGCTGCTCGGCGACTTCACCTACACGATCCCCGACTTCTTCCGGATCCTCTTCGGCGCCGACCTGCCCGGGGCGACGTACATCCTGATGGAGAGCAAGCTGCCGCGCGCGGTGCTCGCGGTGCTGGTCGGTCTCGCGTTCGGGGTCGGTGGCGCGATCTTCCAGACCACGCTGCGCAACCCGCTGGCCAGCCCGGACATCATCGGGGTCAGTGCCGGCGCCAGCGCGAGCGCCGTGGTGGCGATCGTCATCCTCGACCTCGACGGCTGGCCGGTGTCCGTGGCTGCGGTGCTCGGCGCCGTCGTGGTGGCGGCCACGGCCCGCGCGGTCGCCGGTCACGACACCGGCTTCAAGCTGGTCCTGGTGGGCGTGGGCCTGGCCGCGGCACTCCAGTCGGTCATCCAGTACGTCTTCACCCGCGCCGACGAGTACGACGCCCAGCTGGTGCTGCGCTGGCTGACCGGCAGCGTGAGCCGCGCGGACTGGCCCACCATCCAGGTCCTGGCCCTCATCCTGCTCCTGCTGCTGCCGGTGACGATCTGGCTGGCCCGGTCGCTGCGGGTCACCGAGCTCGGCGAGGACGCCGCGGCCGGCCTGGGCGTGCCGCGCGGTCGCACCGACCTGCTGCTCGTGCTCGCCGTGGCGCTGACCGCGGTCGGCGTCGCAGCCGCCGGCCCGATCGCCTTCGTCGCGTTCCTGGCCGGCCCGATCGCCCGCGCGCTCAACGGCGGCCGGACCACCCTGCTCGGCGCCGGCCTGGTGGGCGCCACCATCGTCGTCGCCGCCGACTACGTGGCCGACTACCTGCTGGCCGACATCAACTTCCCCGTCGGCGTCGTCACCGGCGCCCTCGGGGCACCGTTCCTGCTCTGGCTGCTCGCGAGCGGCCGCACCGGAAGGAGGGCGGGATGACCGCCTTGAACCCCGTCCCCGACCTGGCCGCCGAGCCCGGCGACTCGTCCCGCCTGGTCGCGGACGCCGTCAGCCTCGGGTACGGCGACCGGACGGTCGTCGACGCGCTCTCGGTGGCGATCCCCGACGCCGCGGTGACCGTGGTCGTCGGAGCCAACGCCTGCGGCAAGTCGACACTGCTGCGCGGGATGGCCCGGCTCCTCAAGCCGTCGTCCGGCGCGGTGCTGCTCGACGGGGAGGCGATCCACCGCACACCGACCAGGCAGGTGGCCCTCACGCTGGGGCTGTTGCCGCAGTCGCCGGTCACCCCCGAGGGCGTGACCGTGGTCGACCTGGTCGGCCGCGGCC
>JBEVFC010000011.1:0-5186 GCA_040512455.1 Nocardioides sp. | reverse complement strand
CCGGCCATCGCGCCGCCCAGGGAGAGCGAGCCGGTGTCGCCCATGAAGATCTGCGCCGGGGAGGCGTTCCACCAGAGGAAGCCGAAGCAGGCGCCGGTGATGGCGGCGGAGACGATCGCCAGGTCGAGCGGGTCACGCACCTCGTAGCAACGGCCGTAGGAGATGTCGACCTGGCCGCACCACTGGTTGTTCTGCCAGATGTTCACCAGCGTGTAGGCACCGAACACCATCATCGAGGCGCCCGCGGCGAGGCCGTCCAGACCGTCGGTGAGGTTCACCGCGTTGCTGGTGCCGGTGATGATCACCCACATCAGCACGATCACCACGACGGCCGGCAGTGTGAGCCACTCCCAGTCACGGATGAACGAGATGTGCTGGGAGGCGGGCGAGTAGCCCCGGAAGTCCTCCAGCCACGTGGACAGCGCCAGCACGCCGAAGACGACGGCGATCACGGTCTGCCCGATCATCTTGGCCTTGGACCGCAGGCCCAGGTTGCGCTGCTTGTAGATCTTGATGAAGTCGTCGAGGAAGCCCACCAGGCCGAGCCCGACGAAGAGGAACAGCAGCAGCATCGCCGACGCGCTGGGCAGGTCCTGGGTGATGATCTTGGCGAAGAAGTAACCGGCCACCGAGGCCAGGATGATCACGATGCCGCCCATCGTGGGCGTGCCGCGCTTGGTGTGGTGGCTGGTCGGGCCGTCCTCGCGGATCTCCTGGCCGTACCCCTTGGCGGAGAGCAGCTTGATGGCGTAGCGGGTGCCGACGAGGGAGATGATCAGCGCCAGCCCACCGCTGAGCAGGATCGCTCTCATGCTGTCTCCTCCTCGACCAGCCCCTGGGCCACGTGCTCCAGGGCCGCACCGCGGGACGCCTTCACGAGGACGACGTCACCGGCGGCGATGTTCTCGCGCAACCATGCCAGAGCCGCGTCCCGATCAGGGACGGGCATCGCCGTACCGGCCCAATCCGTGACGGACCTCGCACCGTCGACCATCGGGGCCGCGGCCGGTCCGACCACCAGGAGTACGTCGATCCCGGCGCCCGCGACCTCGGCGCCGATCGCCTCGTGCTCGGCGGGAGCCGTGGCACCGAGCTCCTTCATCTCGCCGAGCACGCCGATCGTCCGGCCGTCGCGGCGGGTGCCGATCCGGGCCAGGGTGTCGATCGCGGCCCGCATCGAGGCGGGGTTGGCGTTGTAGGCGTCGTTGATGACGACGCTCCCGTCGGGCCGGTCGTGCACCTCCATCCGCCACCGGGACAGGTTGACCGCGTCGCCGAGGGCGGCGGTCACCTCGTCGAGATCGAGGCCGGCGGCGAGCGCGAAGGCCGCCGCCGCGGCGGCGTTGGCGAGCTGGTGGGCGCCGATCTGCCGCAGCGCGACGCCGGCGGACCGGCCCTCGTGGGAGAGCACGGCGGACGGCCGGCCCAGCTCGTCGAACCGCACGTCGTTCCAGGCCAGCCCTCCGTGCTGCCCGAAGGTCAGCACTGGGGCGGCGGATCGTCCCGCCATCGCCGCGGTCAGGTGGTCGTCAGCGTTCAGCACCGCCACCCCGTCGGGGCCGAGGTCCTGGAGGATCTCGGCCTTCGCCCGGGCGATGGCCTCGCGGCTGCCGAACTCGCTCATGTGGGCGGTCCCGACGTTCAGGACCCCGGCGATGGTCGGGCGGGCGATCCCGCAGAGGTACGCGATGTGCCCGAGCCCGCGGGCCCCCATCTCGACGACGAGGAACCGGGTCGACTCCGAGGCGCGGAGCACGGTGATCGGCACCCCGATCTCGTTGTTGAGGTTGCCGGCGGTGGCCACCGTCTCGCCGGCGGTGGCGAGCACCTGCGCGAGGTAGTCCTTGGTGCCGGTCTTGCCCTGGCTGCCGGTCAGCGCGAGCACGGTCAGGTCGGGCAGCCGGTCCCGGACGTGGCGGGCCAGCAGGCCGAGCGCCACGACGGGGTCGTCCACGACCACGGTCGGCGCCCCGGTGGGCCGGGAGCCGAGCACCGCCGCGGCGCCCGCGGCGACCGCGCGCTCGGCGTACGTGTGGCCGTCGACCCTCTCGCCCGCGACGGCGAGGAAGAGACCGCCCGGCTCGACCGCCCGGCTGTCGAAGAACGCGGGGCCGGTGACGGTGGCGTCGCCGTGGGCCACTCCCCCGACGACCTCGGCGATCTCGGCGGTGGTCATCGGGATCATCCGAGACCACCCAGCTCCTCGCGCACCACGTCACGGTCGTCGAACGGGTACACCTCGCCGTCGATCTCCTGGCCGCTCTCGTGGCCCTTGCCGGCGACCAGCACGATGTCACCGGGGTCGGCCAGGGCGAGGGCGGTGCGGATCGCGACCCGACGGTCCCCGACCTCGCGGACCTCCGCGGTGCCGCCGGTGGTGCCGGCCAGCACGGCGGCGCGGATCGCGGCCGGGTCCTCGGTGCGGGGGTTGTCGTCGGTGACCACGAGGACGTCCGCGAGCCGGGCGGCGATCTCGCCCATCACCGGCCGCTTGCCGGTGTCCCGGTCACCACCGGCGCCGATCACCACGATCAGCCGGCCGTCGGTGAGCGGGCGCAGCGTGCTCAGCGCGGCCTCGACCGCATCGGGCTTGTGCGCGTAGTCGACCACGACGTGGAAGTCCTGGCCCTCCTCGACCTTCTCCAGCCGGCCGGGTACGCCGCCCGAGGCCGCCAGCCCGGCGGCGACCGCCTCGAGCGGGAAGCCGGCCTCGACCATCGCGGCGATCGCGGCCAGCGCGTTCGCCACGTTGAAGTCACCGGCGATCGGCACCCAGGTGGTGGCCCACTCGCGATCGGGGCCGACCACGGTGAACTCGGAGCCGTCCGGCTGCTGGCGCACGTCGACGGCCTGCCAGTCCGCAGGTGCGCCGGTCGCGGAGAAGGTGCGGATCTCGATCTCGGACTCCGCCGCCAGCCGCCGGCCGTGCGGGTCGTCGATGTTGACCAGGCCGAGCCGGGCGCGCTGGCGGGTGAACAGGCCGGCCTTCGCCGCGTAGTACTCCTCGACGTCGGCGTGGAAGTCCAGGTGGTCGCGGCCCAGGTTGGTGAACACCGCGACGTCGAAGACCACGCCGTCGACGCGCCCCATCACCAGCGCGTGGCTGGAGACCTCCATCGCGCAGGCGTTGACACCGCGCTCGCGCATCATCGCGAACAGGCCGTGCAGGTCGGGCGCCTCCGGGGTGGTGAGGGAGGTCTTGATCTCCTCGCCGGCGACCCGGGTGCCGACGGTCCCGATGACCGCGGCGACGACGCCGGCCGCCTCGAAGGCCTGGTCGGCGAGACGGGTGGTGGTGGTCTTGCCCTGGGTGCCGGTGACCGCGATCATCCGCAGCGCCTCGGCCGGCCGGCCGTAGAGATCGGCGGCGAGACCACCGAGGAGCCGTCGCGGCGACTCGACGACGAGCACCGGCACGGGGACGTCGGTGAGCATCGCGGCACCGTCGGCGTCGGTGAGTACGGCGACGGCCCCGCGCTCGATGGCCTGCCCGGCGTACGACGCGCCGTGCACGCGGGCGCCCGGGAGCGCGGCGTACAGGTCACCGGGGAGCACCCGGGAGGAGCCGAGGGAGATGCCGGTGACGACCGGGTCGGCCTGCGGGGCCGGCAGCCCGAGGCGGTCCGCGACGGCGCTCAGCGGGACGCGTGGCGGGTCGACGGGTCGCGTCGTCCGGAGCTCCCGCTCGGGACCACTCATCCCTGCCGTCACGTCTGCTCCCACCTCTGCCGTCATGCCTGCGCCAGCGTCTGGCCCTTCAACGGGCGAGATTATCGGTCCGGCAGGTCAGTACTCGACCGGGTACGTCGACGGCTTGGTGCCGGTCGGCGGAACCGCGTAGCGGCGCAGCAGGTAGCTCATGATCTTGCTGAACGCCGGGCCGGCCACCGATCCGCCGCCGCCGCCGTTGCGGGGGTTCTGCACCAGCACGTAGACGGTGAAGCGCGGCTTGTCGGCGGGAGCGAACCCCGCGAAGGAGACCGTGAAGGTGTCGTCGTAGCGACCGTCCTTGCCGGCCCGCTGGGCGGTGCCGGTCTTGCCGGCCACCCGGTAGCCCGGGATCGCGGCGCCGGGGGCGACGCCGTCGTCGACGTCGGTCACCAGCTCCATCATCAGCATCGTCTGCTTGGCGGCGCGGGCACTGATCACCCGGTGCTCGGTGGCGGTGTCGGTGCCGACGACCTTGCCGTCGTCGGTGGTGGCGTGACCGCGGATGAGGCTCGGGTCGACGCGCACGCCGCGGTTGGCCACGGTGTTGATCGCGGCAGCCATCTGGACGGCGTTGACGCTGAGTCCCTGGCCGAACGCGATGGTGTCCTGGTTGCCCTGCGCCCAGAGCGACGGGTCGGCGAGGAGGCCGGCCGTCTCGCCGCGCACGCCGATGTCGGTGCGCTGGCCGAGGCCGAACTTCGTCAGGTAGCCGTGCAGCTCCTCGGGGGTGAACTTCCGGGCGGCGAGCACGGTGCCGATGTTGGAGGAGCGCGAGATGACGCCGGCCAGGGTGTAGCGCAGCAGGGCGTGGTCCCAGTGGTCGCGCAGCGGCGCGGCACCCGGGCGGGGCAGCTGGGAGGGCACCTGGATGTGGGTGAGCGGGCTGAGCTTGCCGGCGTCGATCAGCGCGGAGGCGGTCAGCACCTTCTCGACCGATCCCGGCTCGTAGACGTCGCTCAGCGCGCGGGAGCCGAGGTCGTCCTTCGGCGAGGACAGCGGCGTCTGGGCGTCGAAGGAGGGGTAGTCCGCGAGCGAGAGGAGCTCGCCGGTGCGGGAGTCCATCACCACGGCCACCCCGGAGTCGCCGTTGGCGCCGCGGACGGTGCTGCGCAGGACGCGCTGGACGTACCACTGCACGTCCCGGTCGATGGTCAGCTGCAGGTCAGCGCCGTTGCGCGGCTTGACGGTGGTGTGGTTGCCGAGCGGGATGCGGTTGCCGCCGCCCACCTCGTACGTCGCCTCGCCGTCGGTGCCGGCCAGCTGCGCGTCGAAGGTGCGCTCGAGGCCGGCCAGCGGCTGGTCCTCCCCGAGGAAGCCGATCAGGTTCGCGGCGACGTCGCGGGACGGGTAGTCACGCATCGGATCGCGCCGGACGCTGAGACCCTTGTAGCCGCGGGCATCCAGGTCGCCGAGCACCCGGTTGGCGACGGTCGACGGCACCCGCCGGGCGACGTACACGAACCGGCTGCCGCCGC
>JBEVFC010000064.1:0-10549 GCA_040512455.1 Nocardioides sp. | reverse complement strand
TGGGTCAAGACGCGTTCTTTGGTCAACTCGGATGCACAGAGGTCGACCGAGAGACACCTGCGTCGCCTACTCGAGGTGCTTCAACACCCGCACCGCCTCCACCCCCGATGCTGGTCAGCGGCATCACCGGCGGCTGCCTGGGCAACATCCAGGCCTGCACGCCCGATCCGGTCGCTGCGGCGGACCCGATCACCCAGGGCATCGTGCTGCGCGCGCTGCGCCGCGTGGAGCTGCCCGCTTCGAGGCTGGTCGTGCAACCACCCGGTGGCAAGACCCTGGTCAACTTCGACACCCTGTTCCGCACCGAGGCCGAGCCGTTCACCCGCACGGTCCGCCTGCTCGGCCACCGGGTCGACCTCGAGATCACCCCCGCGTCGTTCAGCTGGTCCCACGGAGACGGCACCAGCCAGGTCACCAGCGATCCCGGGCGCGCCTTCCGGCAGGGCGTTGCGATGAACCGGTACGTCTCCCACCGCTACCAGGACGCTCACGTGACCATGAAGCCCAAGGTCGACACGACGTACTCGGCGCGGTTCCGGGTCGACGGCGGTGCCTGGCGCGACGTGAACGGGACGGTCACGATCCCCGGCAACACGGTGGCCCTGCGAGTTGTCGAGGCCCGACCGACGCTGGTGAGCGCCTACTGACGCGGGACCCGCGTGTCGACTTCGGAGAAAGCCCGCGCGGCACCGGCTCCGCACATACGGTGAGCCACGCCATTCGGGCCAACCAAGGGGACACATGACAGAGCACTACGACCCGGCGACACCGGCAGAGCGCACCAACGAGCCGATCCACGGCCAGGGCAATGGCGAGTACCTGCCCCAGCACCAGGGGCAGGGCCAGCTCGCCCCCGCGCAGTACGCGCCGCCGATGGGTCACGGACCGGTCGGCAAGATCCGCGGCACCGGCGTGTGCGTGCTGCTCCTGTTCGTCACCTTCGGCATCTACTCGCTGTACTGGTACTACAGCACCCACGACGAGATGAAGCGCCACAGCGGCCAGGGCCTCGGCGGTGGACTCGCGCTGCTGCTCGCGTTCTTCGTCGGCTTCGCGATGCCGTACCTCACGTCCAACGAGGTCGGCGAGCTCTACGGCCGCAGCGGTCGCAGCAAGCCCGTGTCCGGCCTCACCGGCCTGTGGTACTTCCCGGGCATGCTGATCCTGGTCGGCCCGATCGTGTGGTTCGTCAAGACCAACGGCGCCCTCAACGCCTACTGGCGCTCGGTGGGCGCCCGCTGACCAACGCTCAGGTGCGGCGCGCGGTGAACAGCAGGTACTCCCACTCCATCGCGCCGCCGCCCTGGTCGAACCGTCGGCCGAGGTCGGCCAGCGCCTCGTCGAGGGCGGCGACCTTGTCCGGCTCGTCGGCGATCGCCCGGTAGACGGCGATGGTCGGCCCGTAGGTCCGCTTGAAGAAGTCCCGGAAGTCCTCGGCCGTCGCGAAGGCGTCGACGGTCAACGGTTGCTTGCGGGCCACCACATCGGTGACCCGGTCGCCGAGCAACGAGCGGACGTGGTCCTCGTCGCCCCACAGCGGCGGGGGCTGCGCTCCGGGCGGCGGCGGGGGAGCGTAGGGCTTCATGGTCGCGAACATCTGCCCGATGAAGCCGCCGGGCGTCCAGTTGGCCAGTCCGATCCGGCCGCCAGGTCGCGTGACCCGCGCCAGCTCGTCTGCCGCGGCCTGGTGGAACGGCGCGAACATGACGCCCACGCAGGAGATCACCGCGTCGAACGCTCCGTCGTCGTACGGCAGCGCCTCGGCGTCCCCCACCTCCCACGCCACGTCGAGTCCTTCCGCGGCGGCCAGCTCGCGGCCGCGGTCGAGCAGCTCCGGTGTCAGGTCGGACGCCACCACGGTGGCCCCGGTCCGCGCCGCGGGCAGCGCGGCGTTTCCGGTGCCGGCGCCCACGTCGAGCACCCGGTCGGCGGACGTGATGCCGCAGGCCTCAACCAGGGTGGCGCCCAGCGACGGGATCACATCGGCGGCCACCGCGGGGTAGTCGCCCAGCGCCCACATCGCGCGATGCTTGGCCTTCACCTCGGGTGCAGGCGGTGTCTTGCTCATGCTTCTTCTCCCTCCAGAGATCTGGCCTCCTACGGTGCCGGTCCGACAGGTCGCCCACCAGTGCTGGATCTGTACTGGACCGCTGACTCGCGGTTCACTGTGCTCGGGAGCAACGACACACGACCCGGGCCCGCGGCCGCGCGGACAGGCGGAGGGAGAGGCGATGTCGACGTACGGCCAGTTCTGTCCGATCGCGAAGGCGATGGAGGTCCTCGACGAGCGCTGGACGCTGCTCGTCGTACGCGAGCTGCTGCTCGGCAGTCGGCACTTCAACGAGCTGCGCCGGGGCAACCCCAAGATGTCACCGGCGCTGCTGTCCAAGCGGCTGCGCAGCCTCGAGCGGGCCGGCGTCGTACGTCGCACCGAGGAGGGCGGCCGCAGCTCCTACGCGCTGACCCCCAGCGGTGAGGAGCTCCGCCCGGTCGTCGAGGCGCTCGGTGCCTGGGGCGTGCGCTGGGTTGGCGAGCTCGGGGACCAGGACCTCGACCCGCACCTGCTGATGTGGGACGTACGCCGCACGGTGCCGGTCGCCAGCTGGCCGCGGCGTCGTACCGTCCTGGCGTTCAGGTTCGAGGACGTTGCCGCCAAGGTGGGTCGGTGGTGGCTGTGCGTGTCCGGGGACGAGGTGGACATCTGCGACTACGACCCGGGCTTCGAGGTCGACGCGACGATCAGCACCAGCCTCCGCACCATGACCGAGATCTGGCGTGGTGACCGGCCCTGGTCCCAGGCCATCCGGTCAGGTCTGGTCACCGTGGACGGACCCGCCGCGGTGAGTCGCGACGTACCGGCTTGGCTCGGGCAGTCCACCCTCGCCGCCGTCCCCCGGCCCGCCTGACCGCAACAACGCACGGCTCGGCCCGCAACAACGCACGGCTCGTCCCGCAACAACACGCACCTCGGCGGACTAGCGACTACGGGAGGGCGTCGACCTCGTCGTAGGTGCCGATGGCGGCGGAGAGCCGGGTCAGGTGGAAGTCGCCGTCACCGAGCAGGTGGTCGAGCGCGGTGAGGTGGCTGGTGTAGCTGCCGATGGAGTACTCCGCGGTCATCCCGATGCCCCCGTGCAGCTGGATCGCCTCCTGGCCGATGTGCCGCCCGGACCGGCTCACCTGCAGGGCCGCGCGCGACGCCGCCGGACCCGCCGAGGCCGGGTCGTCGGCGAGCACCATCGTCGCCCAGGTGACCAGCGAGCGGGCCAGCTCGAGCGAGACGTACATGTCGGAGGCCCGGAACGACAGCGACTGGAACGTGTTGAGCGTGACGCCGAACTGCTTGCGGCTGGTGAGGTACGTCGTGGTGGCGTCGAGGGCGACCTCCATCGCGCCGAGCGCCTGGTTGCAGGCGACGACGCGGGCGATCGTGTGGATCCGCTCGATCGCCACCGAGGCGTCTCCGCCCGCGCCGAGCGGCTCGGCCGGGGTGTCGTCGAACGAGACACGGGCGGCCCGGCCACCGTCGTGGGTGGGGTAGCCGTCCCGGGAGAGCCCCGAGGCGTCCGACGCGACCACGAACAGCCCGGTCTCACCCGAGTCGAGCACCGCGCTGACCACGAGCGTGTCCGCGCGGGCGCCGTGCGGCACCGGCTCCTTGACCCCGGACAGGGTCCAGGAGTCGCCGGACGAGCTTGCCTTCACCGACGACGCGGCGTCGGACCAGCGGGAGCCGGGCTCCGCGTGCGCGAAGGCCAGCAGGGACGTTCCCTCCGCGAGCGCACCGAGCAGCGACTGCCTCTGCTGGGTCGAGCCGGCCGCGGCGACCAGGCCGCCGGCCAGCACCACCGAGGTCAGGAACGGCTCGGGGGCGAGCACCCGGCCGAGCTCCTGCGCGACGATGCCGAGCTCGACGGGCCCGGCCCCGACGCCGCCGTCCTCCTCGGAGAACGGCAGCCCGAGGATGCCCATCTCCGCGAGCCGCTGCCAGAGCTTCTCGTCGAAGCCGGGGTCGGCGGCGACGGTCTGGCGGCGCTTCTCGAAGTCGGCGTACGCCTTGCCGACCAGTCCGCGCACGGCCTCCCGGAGGGCCTTCTGCTCGCTGTCGTAGGTGAAGTCCATGTCAGAGCCCCAGGATCGTCTTGGCGATGATCTGCCGTTGGACCTCGTTCGAGCCGCCGTAGATGGAGGCCTTCCGGAGGTTGAGGTACGTCGGGGTCGCCCGGCGCTGCCACTGCTCCAGCGCCGAGTCGTCCCCGGCCCCGGAGGCCAGGGAGGCGGGTCCGGCGAGGTCGACGACCAGCTCGCTCACCGCCTGCTGGAGCTCGGAGCCCTTGAGCTTGAGGACCGACGAGGCCGGATGCGGCTTGCCGTCCGCGGAGTGGGCGACCACGCGGAGCGCGGTCAGCTCGAGGGCCAGCAGCTCGTTCTCGAGGGTGGCGAAGCGGGCCGCGACGAGGGGGTCGGACAGCAACGGCCCGGCGTACTCCTTCGCCTGGGCCAGCACCCGCTTGGTCGCGCCGACCGGTGCGACGCCGACCCGCTCGTTGCCGAGCAGGAACTTCGCGTAGTCCCAGCCGTGGTTGAGCTCGCCGACGAGGTTCTCCGCCGGCACCCGCACGTCCTCGAACCACACCTCGTTGACCTCGTGGCCGCCGTCGATCAGCTCGATCGGCCGCACGGTGACCCCCGGCGAGGTCATGTCGATGAGCAGGAACGAGATGCCCAGCTGCTTCTTGGCCTCCGGGTCGGTGCGGACCAGGCAGAAGATCCAGTCGCCGTACTGGCCGAGCGTTGTCCACGTCTTCTGGCCGTTGACCACGAACTCGTCGCCGTCGCGCACCGCGGAGGTGCGCAGCGAGGCGAGGTCGGAGCCGGCGTCCGGCTCGGAGAAGCCCTGGGACCACCAGATGTCGAGGTTCGCGGTCGGCGGGAGGAACTTCTCCTTCTGCTCCTGGCTGCCGAACGTCGCGATGACCGGCCCGACCATGGAGGCGTTGAAGGCCAGCGGGATCGGCACGCCGGCCCGCTGCATCTCCTCGTGCCAGATGTGCCGGCGCAGCGGCGACCAGTCCTGGCCGCCCCACTCGACCGGCCATTGCGGGACCGCGAGCCCGGCCGCGTTGAGGATCCGCTGGCTCTCGACGATGTGTTCCTTGGTCAGCTCGCCGCCGGTGGCGACGGTGTCGCGGATCTCCTGCGGCACCTTCGTGGTGAAGAAGGTCCGCATCTCCTCACGGAAGGCGGCGTCCTCGGGGGACAGCTCGAGCTGCATGGGGCCTCCTGGTGGTCCCGGCCTGGTTACCGGCCGGTCGGGTTCGCAGTCCACCCCATCGTGCCGGGCCGCACAAGGGTGGGGTCCGGAGGGTCAGAGCTCGGTGTCGCGCAGCGCGCCGATGGCGGAGGTGTACGCCGCGTCGTCGAGGTGCGCCTCGCTCCACTGCCGCTCGGACTCGGCGCGGAGCGCGTCGGCGACCGCGGGGTGGGCCCGCGCGGCCCGGTCGAGCCAGGCGGCGGTGAGGATGGCGTCGTTGCCGGAGCCGAGCAGGTCCTGCACGGTCTGCGCTCGGATGGCGAGCTCCGAGTGCCCGGCCGGCTCGGCGGCGTACCGCAGCCGCTTCGCCGCCTTGCGTACGTCGTGCAGACGGCTCGGGCGGTCGGGTCCGGCCTGCGCCGCCAGACGGTCACGACGCAGGACGCGTTCGCGTTCCGCTCCCAGGACCCGCGGAGCCACGTCCGCGAGTGTCAGGCGCGGCAGGTCCGCCCAGACATCCGCCCGGCCCAGCTCCGTCAGGCCCCTGACGAGGTGGTGCCCGCGGTCGCCGGCGAGGGCGCCGCGGGCGTCGGCGAGCGCCCGCGCGCGCTCGTGGTCGAGGAGGTGAGGCACCAGATCGACGCCGGTCACCCGGCTCCGGATGATGTCGAGGTCGCGCAGTGCCCCGACCGTCCGGCCCAGCCACCTGAGGTCGCGTCCGAGGCGACTGCGGGGGGTCAGCTCGTCGTACGCGGCAAGCACGCTGCGCACCCGTCGGGCCCGGGTGCGCACCCTGTGGACCGACTCCACGTCATCCAGCCGCGGCAGGTCCCTCTCCAGGTCCGCGCGCTGCACGACGACGTAGTCGCGCAGGATCTCGGTGGCGGGCGTAGCGGCCATGCCCCAGCATGCCACCGGCCCGGGACCGCGGGGGCCTGTCCCGGCCGGTGGCCGCCGCAAACCCCCGCTTGCGGGGGGAGGTGGGTCAGGCGGCGTGATCGTGGACGTGCTCGTCGAGAGCCCGACGCGGCTGCGGGATGACGGGGACCGCGGTGACCCCGCCGTAGGTCGGGGCGGGACCCGGTGCGGGTTCGGGATCGCGGCGGAACAGGCGGGCGAGGGACCAGCGGCCGGCGGCGGCGCGCAGCTCGGCCTGCTGCAGGTGGGCGATCTCGGCGGTGAGGGTGGTGCTGATCATGGTGGGCTCCTGGGGTGGTTTCCGGCTGATGACCTCAGAGTTCCCCTAAGGCCACCCCCGGGGGATCGGGCGTGTGCCTTATCCGGGGTGCTGGACGCCTCAGATCCACGGCAGCCCTGGGACCCTGCCTCCTCAGATCCCACCAGACTGGTCTGACCACTTGACCACCGACCGGTGTCGCCGTACGGTCGACGCCATGGCCCTCAGCCCCGTGCACCGCCGCTCCGTCCCCGACGAGGTCTTCGACCAGCTCGTCGAGGAGGTGACGGGCGGAGACCTCGGACCCGGGGAGTCGCTGCCCAGTGAGCGCCGGCTTGCCGAGGTTCTCGGCGTGTCCCGACCGGCCGTCCGCGAGGCCCTGCAGCGCCTCGCCACCGCCGGGCTGGTCGACGTGCGCCAGGGCGGCTCGACGACGGTCCGCGACTTCCGCCGGCTGGGTGGCCTCGACCTGCTGCCGCGGCTGCTGGTCACCGGCGGTGAGCTCGACCTGGCGGTGGCCCGGTCGATCCTCGAGGCCCGGCTGCACGTCGGGCCCAAGATCGCCGAGCTCGCCGCGGCCCGGTCCGGGGGAGCGATCGCCGACGGCCTGCGCGAGACCGCACGCGCGCTCGCCGCCGAGACCGACGGCGTACGCCGCCAGCAGCACGCGCTGGCCTACTGGGACCTGGTCGTCGGCGGCGCGCACTCGATCACGTTCCGGTTGATGTTCAACAGCATGCGCGCGGCCTACGAACCCGTTCTCGACGCGCTCGCCGTGGTGATGTCCGCGGAGCTGGACCGGGTCGAGGCCTACGACGCCCTGACCGATGCCATCGAGGCCGGCGACACCACCGCTGCCCGCGAACGCGCGCACGACCTGCTCGCGGTGGCGACCACGAGCCTGACCGACGCCATCGACGCCTTGGAGAAGTGATGACCGACCTCGAGAACTCAGCGCAGCAGCGGGTCGCCGCCGACGAGGCCGCGCTGCGGCGTACGAAGAGGCAGGTCACCCTCGGCGGCACCTTCCGGGCGTTCTGGCGCTACCCGTCGCCGTGGATGATCGCGGCCGCGCTGGTGCTGACGCTCGCCGCCCGGCTCGGCGTGGGGGACTGGCGGCTCGGAGACCTCTGGGGCCCGGTCGCGCTGGTGGCACTCTTCCCGGTGCTCGAGTGGGTCGTGCACGTCTTCGTGCTGCACTGGCGCCCCCGCGACGTCGCCGGCGTCACCCTGGACACCCTGCTGGCCCGCAAGCACCGCGAGCACCACACCGACCCGCGCGACATCCCCCTCGTCTTCATCCCGTGGCGCGCCCTGGTCTGGGTGATGGTCGGCTACAACGCCCTTGCCCTGCTGGCGTTCCCGAGGATCGGGCAGGCGTTGAGCTTCATGATCGCGGTCGCCGTGCTGGGGCTTGCGTACGAGTGGACGCACTACCTGATCCACAGCGACTACAAGCCGAGGAGCCGGGCCTACAAGGCGGTCTGGCGCAACCACCGGCTGCACCACTACAAGAACGAGCACTACTGGTTCACGGTCACCTCGACGTCGACCGCGGACCGGCTGTTCGGCACGTATCCCGACCCCGCGACCGTGGAGACGTCGCCCACGGCGAGGAACCTCCACGGCGGCGGGGAGCGGCTCAGTCGACCGGCGGAGTGACGCCGCGGCCGGTCGCCACCTCGGTGACCACGACCTGACTCTCGGCCGCCCAGAGCTCCGGGTGCGCTGGCTCGGGTACGGCGCCGAGCCCGCCCGCGCGCACGTCGACGCTCCACCAGCTCTGTCCCGTGTCGAGGACGTGCACCCCTTCGTGGACCCGGACGACGGAGCCCGGCGCGAGGCCGAGGTCGCGGGTGTGCCAGACCTCGACGGTCCCCGCCTCCGACACGTAGTCGATGGCGGCGACCCCGTCGGCGTACGTCGCGACGACGCCGCTGCGCCAGCCCCACGGCTGGCGGGCCGCGAGGCCCGCCTGAATGTGGTGGATGTCGAAGCCGGGTCGGTAGTTCTGCATGTGAGCTCCCTGAAGGTCGTGGGCCCCGGGCTCGCCGCGGGTCCGTCGTTCCGCGGCCGGACGGCTGCGGCAGGTCTGTTCCCGGGGCACCCACGACGGAGCGGGTTGCCGTCCAGCAAGCCGGGACTGCGCGCTGGATCTCGTGACCTGCCCGAAGCGTAAGGGCGACCACCGACAGCCGGGAAACAATCCTGGTGGGGTCTGCGTTGTGACCTCACGTGAGCCACTCCAAGCTGTTCAGCCCGATCACCCTCCGTGACGTGACCGCCCGCAACCGGGTCTGGGTCTCGCCGATGTGCCAGTACTCCGCCACCGACGGCGTGCCGAACGACTGGCACCTCGTCCACCTCGGCTCGTTCGCCAGCGGCGGGGCGGGCCTGGTGTTCACCGAGGCCACCGCGGTGCTGCCGGAGGGCAGGATCAGTCCGGCGGACACCGGTCTCTGGGACGACGAGCAGCAGGCCGCCTGGACCCGGATCGTCGACTTCCTGCACCGCCAGGGCGCCGTGGCCGGCATCCAGCTGGCCCATGCCGGTCGCAAGGCGTCCACCGAGCCGCCGTGGGTCGGTCGGGGTGCCGTCGCCGACGAGGACGGCGGGTGGACGCCGGTGGCGCCCAGCCCCACGCCGTACCCCGGCCTGCGCGAGCCTGCCCCGCTCGACGTCGACGGCATCCGCCGAGTGGTCAAGGCCTTCGGTGACAGTGCCGAGCGGGCGCTGGCCGCCGGCTTCGACGTACTCGAGGTGCACGCCGCGCACGGCTACCTGCTGCACCAGTTCCTCTCGCCGCTGTCCAACCTCCGTGAGGACGAGTACGGCGGCAGCTTCGACAACCGGGTCCGGTTCCTGCTCGAGGTCGTCGAGGAGGTCCGCGGCCGCGTCCCGGACGGTACGCCGATCGTCGTTCGCATCAGCGGCACCGACTGGACCGAGGGTGGCTGGGACATCGAGCAGTCGACCCGGCTGGCCGGGCTCCTGAAGGACGCCGGCGTCGACCTGGTGGACGTCTCGAGCGGCGGCAACGTGCCGGCCAGGATCCCGGTCGGGCCGGGCTACCAGGTGCACCTCGCGGAGCGGGTCCGCTCCGCCGGGCTGCCCACGGGGGCGGTCGGGATGATCACCGAGCCGAAGCAGGCGGAGGAGATCATCGCCACCGGCCAGGCCGACGTGGTGCTGCTCGCCCGGGTGCTGCTCCGCGAGCCGCACTGGGCGCTCCGCGCCGCGCACGAGCTCGGGGTCGCTGTCGGCGACGGCATCGAGTGGCCGAACCAGTACCTCCGCGCGGTGCCGAGCTGAGTCGGGTCTCACACCCTCGCCGAATGGGATCGGCGGCGTCGGGGGAGGAGAATGGGGTCATGTCGGACCCCCAGCCCGCCCCGCGTCGCCGGCACCTGATGGACCCGAACAACCCGCGCCCCGCTCAGAGCGGCTCGATGTCGCTGAGCCAGGTCCAGAAGTGGGTCATGTCGGTCCTCGCGGTGACCACGATCCTGCACCTGGTCGTCGGCCTGGTCGCGGCGGCCGCGGTCGTCGAGGACGACCGGCTCGACGCCCAGATCGGGCTGCTGCTGATCGCCGGCGCCTTCGGCGTGCTCGGCATCGTCGCCGCGCTGGCCATCCACCAGAAGTCCCTGCTCAGCCCGTGGCTGTTGCTCGGCCTGATCCCGGCTGCGATCGGCTGCTACTTCGTCTTCTGAGGCCGTCCGGGTCCGGTTCGGACGATTCTGATGGGCACTTCCTATGGTTGATGGGCATTGCAGTGCCCATCAAGCACGGGTTTCCCCGGCCAGCCGGGGAAACCAACACAACAACGCCCCCGTCTACTCCGCGAGCTGCTCCCGCATCGCGTCCGCGGCCTCGTCGATGATCCGCCGCATGGCGTCGCGGGCGGCGGTGGGGTCGCCCATCCGGACCGCACGGGCGACCGCCTCGTGCAGCCCGATCGCGTCGGGGTTCGGGGAGGACGGCATCAGGTGGTGGTGGGTGCGCCCGGCCAGCACCTCGGCGACCACGCCCCCCAGTGCCCGGAGCATCTCGTTGCCCGAGGCCTCCAGCAGGGTCCGGTGGAAGACCGTGTCCGCGTCGAGGTAGGCCTCCAGGTC
>JBEVFC010000008.1:0-3261 GCA_040512455.1 Nocardioides sp. | reverse complement strand
CGACGGCGGTGGAAGCCGTGCTCGACGACGCCGTCGATGTCGTGGCCGTCCTGGCCGGGGGCACCCCGCGGGGGATGGAGGTCGCGGCCCACCTCGCCGCGCGGTGGGACGTGCCGATGGCGGCGAACGTCGTCTCCTTCGAGGGCGCGTCGCCGCTGACGGTGCGGCGCCAGGTCGCCGGCGGGTCGGCCTTCGAGGAGATGTCGCTGGCGGAGCAGCCCGCGGTGTTCACCGTGGCCGGTCACGCCTGGCGTGCGGAGGAGTCGGGGGGCGAGCCGGCCGCCTGGGCCGAGCACGCGGTCGCCGTACCACCTGAGGAGCTGACCGCCCGGGTGGTGCGCACGAGCGAGCGGGTCGCGGACGCCTCGGGCAGCCTGACCTCCGCGCCGGTGGTCGTGGGCGCCGGGCGTGGTGCCGGCGGGCCTGGCGGCTTCGGGCCGGTGACGGAGCTGGCCGAGCTGCTCGGCGGCGCCGTCGGCGTCACCCGCGTGGTCACCAGCCTGGGCTGGCGGCCGCACCACGAGCAGGTCGGCCAGACCGGCAGCCGCATCGCCCCCGACGTCTACATCGCCTGCGGCATCAGCGGCGCCATCCAGCACTGGGCCGGGTGCGCCTCGTCGAAGACCATCGTCGCGGTCAACACCGACGACGAGGCGCCGATGATGACGCGCGCGACGTACGCCGTGGTCGGCGACATGCACGAGGTCGTGCCCGCGATCGTGGAGGAGATCCGCAAGCGCCGTTGAGTCACCTCCGTACGTCCTGCTGAACGGCGCTTGACGCGGCTGGCTGGCACCGACAAGAAAGTCCGGCGGATCGTGGTCCGTTCGGGAACCCCGGTGCGACAGTCTTTGTATGGCCACCCGTGATCTCACGGACGCCGACCTGCTCCGCGCAGCCGCCGGTAGGGACGAAGGCGCTCTGCGCGAGCTCTACGACCGCCACGCGCTCTGGATCTCCGCCCGGTTGTCCCGACGTTGCGCTGATCCCGACGCGGTCGCGGACGTCGTCCAGGACACGTTCATCGCGGCCTGGAACGGCGCGTCCCGCTTCCGAGGCGACGGCGAGGTCCCGGCCTGGCTCTGGGGGATCGCCATCCGTCGGCTCATCAGCCGCCTCCGCAAGCAGACCGGCTTTCGCCTCGGGCCGGCACTCGTCGAGAGCGACAACACCGACATCTCGGCCGAGGAGCGCGTCCTGCTGCGGCTCGAGAACGTCGATGTCGGCGTCGCCTTGGCGCGGATCTCCCCGGAGCTGCGCGTCGTCCTGCAGCTGACGGTGCTGGACGGGCTCTCCACCCGGGAGGCCGCTGCGCTGCTCGGCATCCCGCGCGGCACCGTCAAGTCTCGGCTGCAGCGCGCTCGCGTGACGATGAGAGAGGAGCTCGCATGAGTTGGCAGGGCACGAGGATCTGGCACCTCGACGAGGCCACCCTGCGCGCCTACGTCGACGGGCACCCGCTGCCCGTGATCGGCGCCTCGGTCGAGGCCCATCTGGTCGGCTGTCCCGATTGCCGGGTGAGACTCGGGGAGCTGATGCCCCACGCGAGGGTCGACGAGGTCTGGACCGCGGTCCGCGGCCATGTCGAGGCGCCGCGGCGCAGCGTCGCCGAGAAGCTGATGCACCTCTTGGGCTTGTCGACCGAGGTGGCGCGACTGTTGGTCGCTGTGCCGGCCTTCCGGGGCGCCTGGCTTCTCGGGCTGCTCGCGGTCACGTTGTTCGCGGGCCTGGCGGCGATGTTCGCCGGCGAGCACGGTCTGGCCGTCTTCCTGATCGTCGCGCCACTCGCCCCAGTGGCCGGGGTCGCGGCTTCGTTCGGTGGCGATGCGGATCCTTGCCACGAGCTGGCGACCGTCACTCCATACTCTGCTGCCCGCCTGCTGCTGCTGCGCACAACCTGGGTCCTGGTCACCTCGCTCCCCGTCACTCTCCTCGCGGGTCTTGCCCTGCCAGGACCGGCGTGGGTGGGAGTGGCGTGGCTGTCGCCCGCTGCGGCGGGCGTGGCCCTGACCCTGCTCCTTTCGCCGGCGATCGGCTCGACGGTTGCCTCGGCGACCCTCGGCGCCTGCTGGTCGGCCGCGGTGGTCTCCGCCTCCTGGGTGGGCGACCCGTCGACGGTGGTCGAACCGGCGGTCCAGTACGTCTGCGCCGCTCTCGCGCTGGGCGCGATGGCGGCAATCCTCCTGCGTCACCCGTCCTTCGAACATCTGGGAAGTGAGTCATGAACACCGTCACCCTCACCGACGTCGGCAAGACCTACGGTCGCACCGAAGCCCTCTCGGGCGTGGACCTCGCCCTGACGCCTGGCATCACCGGGTTGCTCGGTCCCAACGGCGCTGGCAAGACCACCATGCTGCGCATCTTGGCCACAGCGCTGGCGGCCGACAGCGGGACGGTGCGGATCCACGGCGAAGACCCGACGAAACCCGACGGCCGGCTCGCCGTACGCCGTCGGCTCGGGTACGTCCCCCAGGAGACCGGGTTTCCCCGCGGTTTCACCGCCTTCGGATTCGTCGACTACCTGGCCATCCTCAAGGAGTGGGCGGATCTCCCTGCCCGACATGAGGAAGTACGCCGCGTGGTCGACCTGGTCGGCCTGACCGACGTGGCGACCAAGAGGGTCTCCTCGCTGTCCGGTGGCCAGCGCCGGAGGATCGTGCTGGCTCAAGCGATGCTCGGGCGCCCGGATCTGCTCGTTCTCGACGAGCCCACCGCCGGCCTGGACCCGGCCCAGCGCGGTCGGCTGCGCGACGTGCTCGGGCGGGCGGGCGAGTCCGCGACGGTCGTCATCTCCACCCACCAGACCGAGGATGTTGCCGCGCTGTGCGAGCGGGTAGTCGTGCTGGACGACGGCCGGATCCTGTTCGACGGCGCCGTCGCCGACCTGATCGCCCAGGCGAGCGGTCGCGTGTGGATGGCTGCCGAGCGAGACCCGGCCGCCCTTCAGTCCTGGCGCACCGGCTCGGGCCGAGTCCGGAACGTGGGCGACCCACCGCCGGAAGCGGAGATCATCGAACCCGCCCTCGAGGACGCGTACCTGCTCCTGGTCGGCGACCAGGCTCGGGACGCCGGACTGGAGGTCGTGTCATGAGCACCGTGAGCCGTCCCGGCGGCGGTTCGACCGCCACCAACGCCACCGGCTCCGCACCGGAGGATGACGGCTGGCCGACCTTGCGGGCACTCGCCCGGGCCGACGCCCGACGCTACGCACGGCACCCGCTGTTCCTCCTTCCCTGCCTCGTTCTGCTTCTCGGCCTCGTG
>JBEVFC010000001.1:0-7375 GCA_040512455.1 Nocardioides sp. | reverse complement strand
AGGGCGGTCATCGCGTACGTCAGCATCGGGTCGTGCCGGTCCTCCATCCGGGTGGTGCCGGCGTGGTTGGCCTCACCGGTGAAGTCGAACCGGAACCGGCCGTGCGGCCAGATCTCGCTGGCCACCCCGACCGCCGCGCCCCGGTCGACGAGGTCGCGGCCCTGCTCGACGTGCAGCTCGACGAACGTCCCGATCGAGTCCAGCAGCGGCGACCGGCCGAGGTCGGGCTCGAGGCCGGCTGCGGCCATCGCGTCGAGGAGCGGTACGCCGTCGCGGTCGCGCAGCTCGCGGGCCTGGTCGGGCGTGGTGGTGCCGGTCATCAGCCGGGAGCCGAGGCAGGCCAGCCCGAACCGCGAGCCCTCCTCCTCGGCGAACGCCGCCACCCCGATCGGGCGGGTCGGGCGGAAGCCCCGCTCGCGCAGCAGGTCGACCGCCGCGAGCGCGGACACCACGCCCAGCGGCCCGTCGTACGCCCCGCCGTCGAGCACCGAGTCCAGGTGCGACCCCGTCACCACGCCGTCCCGAACCGATACTCCGTGACGATCCCGCCCCATTTCTGGTGATTTCGGGGCGGTTTCGTCACGGACTATCCCGGAGGACGGAAGCCACCAGGCGATGGTGTTGCCGTTCCCGTCGGAGGTGACGAGGAGGTCGCGGCGGGCGCACTCCTGGAGGAACCAGGCATGGCACTCGCGCTCGGCCGAGCCGAACGGCTGACGGAAGTAGCCGCCGCTGGAGGCCGACCGCCCGACGGGGGCGAGGTCGTGCCACATCCGCTCAAAGGTCATGCTTGGCTCCATGGAGTTCGCCGAAGTGGTACGCCGCCGCCGCATGGTCCGCGCGTACGCCGACCAGCCCGTCGACCCGGAGATCGTCGACCGGATGCTTGCGCACGCGGTGCGGGCCCCCTCGGCCGGGTTCAGCCAGGGGTGGGCGTTCCTGCGCCTGGACACCCCGGAGGACATCGACCGGTTCTGGGCCGCGACCTCCCCGCCGGCCCCCGGCCTGGCCATGGTCGACCCGAAGGAGCGGCCGGAGTCGCGCTGGTTGCGCGGCATGCGCAGGGCACCCGTGGTCATCGTGCCGCTGTCGAACCGGGATGCCTACCTCGACCGGTACGCCGAGCCCGACAAGGGCTGGACCGACCGTGACGAGGACCGCTGGCCGGTGCCGTACTGGCACATCGACACCGGGATGGCGGCGCTGCTGATCCTGCAGACCGCCGTGGACGAGGGCCTGGGGGCGTGCTTCTTCGGCATCCCGCCGGACCGGATCCCGGCGTTCAAGGCGGAGTTCGGCGTCCCGGACGAGTACACCCCCATCGGTGCGATCACCGTCGGCCACCGCACCGAGGACGCCGGGCCGGAGGGCTCGGTGGCGCGCGGCCGGCGACCAGCGGACGAGGTCGTGCATCGCGGGGGTTGGTGACACCCCGCCAGTCCATCGGCTGGCGACCTCCCGGTCAACGAGCCGAGCGCGCCGGCCGTCTCGGATACCAGACTCGCTCCACGGGTCGGCACCCGATGTTCCGGGTCACCGCGCAGGGGAGCGCGGGAGGCAATAGCGTCATCCCGTGCGACACCAGCCCTCTCCGCTCCGGCCCGCCGATCCCGACGCCCACGCCGTCCAGCGCGACCTCGCCGTCGCCAAGCTCCAGGCCCTGGTCCGGATCCCGACGGTCTCGCGGCCCGACGCCGCCGACGAGGACGCCGCGCAGTTCGAGGCGTTCCTGGCCGAGCTGCGGGCCCAGTTCCCCCTGCTCCACGAACGGCTCGAGCTGACCCCGGTCACCGACCACGGCCTGCTGTTCCGCTGGGCCGGCCGCGACGCCGCGCGCCCCGTCGTACTCATGGCGCACCTCGACGTCGTCCCCGTCGACGGCGACGCGACCTGGCAGCACCCGCCGTTCGGTGCCGCCATCGTCGACGGCGAGATCTGGGGGCGCGGCACCCTGGACGACAAGGGTTCGCTGGTGGGGATCTGCGAGGCGGTCGAGCGGCTGCTCGCTCGGGACTTCGTGCCCGCGCAGGACATCTGGCTCTCCTTCGGCTGCGACGAGGAGGTGATGGGCGTCGCGGCGCCGGCCGCGGTCGAGATCCTCCGCGAGCGCGGCGTCACCCCGTGGTTCGTCCTCGACGAGGGCGGCGCGGTCGCCCACGACGCGTTCCCCGGCGTCGAGCCGCCGATCGCGGTCATCGGCGTCACGGAGAAGGGCGTCACCTCCCTGGAGCTCCGCGTCGACGGCCGCGGCGGACACGCCTCGACGCCGGTCCGGATGGACGCCACCGCGCGGCTGGCCCGGGCGATCCTCCGTCTCGACAGACACCCGTTCCCGGCCAGCGCGCCGGCCCCGACGGTTGAGCTGATGCAGCGGATGGCCCCGCACGCACCGGCTGCGCTGCGCCCGCTGATGGCCAACGCCGCTCGACTGAGGCCGGTGCTCACCCGCGCCCTGGTCGCGGCCGGCGCCGAGTCTGCGGCGATGACGCGTACGACGGCCGCGGTGACCACGCTGTCCGGCTCCCCCGCGCTGAACGTGATCGCGTCGACCGCGAAGGCCGGCGTCAACGTGCGGATAATGGTCGGCGACTCGGTCGCCTCGGTGCTCGCCCACGTCCGCAAGGCGATCGGCGACAAGCGGGTCCAGGTCAGCGTCCTCGAGGCCGGTGAGCCGAGTCCGGTGTCCCCGACCGACGACGACGCGTTCCGGCTGCTCGAGTCCACGATCGTCGAGGCGTTCCCCGACGCGGTGCCGTCGCCGTACGTGATGATGGCGGCGACCGACTCGCGCTTCTTCACCGCGATCTGCGAGCGCGTCTACCGCTACACGCCGTTCCGGATGACGAAGGCCCAGCGCCAGGCGATCCACAGCTACGACGAGCACCTCGGCGTCGAGGCCTTCGCCGAGGGCGTCCTCTGGTACCAGCGACTGATCGAGAGGATCGCCTGATGACCGAGGTACGACGGGTGCCCGCCCCGGCCCTGCACCTCGGCCGGATCGTCGGCTTCCTGGTCTGCGTCGAGCTGGCCAGCGGCATCCTGCAGGGCTACTACACGCCCATCTTCAGCGACATCGCCGACCACCTCGGGATCGCCGACGCCGACGTCAACTGGTTCGAGGCCGCGCAGCTGATCGTGTCCGCGCTGGTGGTGCCGTTCCTGGCCCGGCTCGGCGACCTGATCGGGCACAAGAAGGTGCTGCTGCTGTCGACCGCGGTCACCGCGCTCGGGTCCTGGATCCTGGCGTTCGCACCGTCGTTCACCACGTTCCTGATCGGCTGGGCGCTGCAGGGTGCGTACGTCGTGTGGCTGCCGCTGGAGGTCGCGATCATCCACCGGCGTACCGCCGGCACCGGACGCCAGGCACTGCTGACCCGGCGGGGCGCGGCGGTGCTGGTCGGGGCGCTGGAGACGGCGGTGATCATCGGCGCGGTGACCTCCGGAGCGCTGGTGGAGTCCACCTCGATGGAGGTCCTGCTGATGTTGCCCGCCATCGTGGTGACGCTCTGCCTGGCGGTCATCTGGTTCGGCATCGAGGACACCCCGGGTGAGTCGACCGGTGGCATCGACCTCGGCGGCCTGGCCTGGGTGACCACGGTGCTCGGCCTGGTGATGGCCGGGCTGATCGTGATCCGGCTCGACGGCGCCGGCAGCCCCTGGGCCTGGCTGCTGATCCTGCTCGGCCTGCTGGCGTTCGTGCCGTTCGTGCGCTTCGAGCTCGCGCACGAGGAGCCGATCATCGACGTGCGGCTGTTCGCCTCGCCGGCGCAGTGGCCGGTGCAGCTGACCGCGTTCCTCTTCGGCATGTCCGTGCTCGGCGCGCAGATCCCGCTGTCGACGTTCGCGCGCACCGACCCGGAGGTCGCGGGCTACGGCCTGGGCGCCGATGCCGGCTTCGTGTCGACGCTGATCGGCGTCTACGTGCTCAGCCTGGCGGTAGGAGCGTTCACGCTGCCGCTGACCTCGCGGCTGTTCGGCGCCCGCGGCGCCCTGGTGGTGGCCTGCCTGCTGATCGCGCTGGGCTATGCGCTCTGGCTGCCGCTGCACGACTCGACCGCGCAGGCGCTCGTCAACATGGGCATCGCCGGGCTCGGCTCCGGTGCGCTGGTCGCGGCCCTGCCGGCGGCCGCGGCGGCCGCCGCACCTCCCGAACGGACCGGGTTCGCGACCGGCATGACCAACGCGACGAAGACCGTCGGCGGCGCGATCGCCTCGTCGATCTTCGCGATCGCGCTGGCGTCCACGGGATCGCTGGAGGACCCGACGGAGGGGCACGCGCCGCTGAGCGGGTACCTCACCGTCTGGGCCGTCTGCGCGGTGGCGGCGCTGCTGGCCGCGGCCGCGCTGATGATGGTGCCGAAGGGCTCGTTCTCCGACCACGCCGTGGAGGTGCCCTGAGATGAAGCTGTACGTGGATGCCGGCCTGCCGGAGCCGCCGTACGCCCAGCTCCGCGAGGAGGTACGCCGCCAGGTGAAGGCCGGCGAGCTGGCGCCGGGCACCCGGCTGCCGCCGGTCCGCAAGCTGGCCGAGGACCTGGGCCTGGCACCGAACACGGTGGCCAAGGCGTACCGCGAGCTCGAGCACCTCGGCGTCATCGAGACCCGTGGTCGGGCCGGCAGCTTCGTCAGCGGCGACGGCGTCGGACGGGCCGCGCGCGAGGCCGCCCGGGAGTACGTCGACCGGGTCACCGCGCTGGGTGTCGAACCGGCCGAGGCGGTCGCCCTGGTGAGTCGCGCGCTGGAGGGTTGACGGAGAGCGGTGGCGCTTTCCTTGGGGGCGCCGATTGGTCACAAACTGCACGTCTGTGCCCTGATTCCCTGCCGTTGGGGACCAAACGGCATGGATTTGGGCGCGGTTTTATCCTGAGGACATGCCCGAGCACGAACCCGACCGCCAGGCACCGGACCGCTCCCGCGCCCGGGACCCGCGCACCGGGAACGACGCGGCCCGCGCCCGGATCCAGCACCAGACCCAGTGGGTCGAGCAGCAGCTGCGGGTGGCGATGGAGCGCGGCGAGTTCGACAACCTGGCGGGTGCCGGCAAGCCGATCGAGGACCTGGGCAACGAGCACGACCCCGACTGGTGGCTCAAGCGGCTCATCGAGCGCGAGCGGATCACCGGCGTGCTGCCCGAGGCGCTGCAGCTGCGCAAGGACGACCTCGAGCTGGAGGCGCTGCTGGACCGGCAGCCCAACGAGACCTACGTCCGACGGGAGCTCGAGTCCTTCAACGGCCGGGTGGTCCGGGCCCGCATGCAGCTCCAGGGCGGGCCGCCGGTGATCACGAAGACCCGGGAGGTCGAGGACGAGGTGGCGTCCTGGCGCGAGCGCCGCCGGAGCCGCCCCGGCAGTTGATCCGCAGCGCCCGACACGCCGCGAAAAGCGTTGGATAGTTGCGCTGACGAATTACAACCATGTAGTTTGATCAACTTTAACAACAACCCCACAAGTCACGCTACTTTCAGGTCAGTTCTCCCTGTCCGGGACTCACCGAGGAGCCTGAAACGTGACCAGCCCCGATCTCCGCGCGCGCGTTCGCCGCCACGTCCGTGTGGCCGCGATCACGACCGCCCTGCTCGCGCCGCTGGCCCTGGCCGGCGCTGGCCTCGGCACCCCCACGGCGGCCCCCGTCGGCCCCGCGGCCGGCGACCTCGTGCGGGCCGCCGCGACGACGTACCGCCCCTCGGTGCCGTTCGTCGCCCGCCCGGTCAACCCGGCGGTCGGCCGCGACCTCAAGACGTTCCAGCCGAAGAAGAAGGGCACCGACATCGCCGCGCCCTGCGGCACGCCGGTCCTGGCGACGCACCCCGGCACCGCCCGGGTGATCGCGACCGCGTGGGGCGGCCCGGCGATGGTCAGGATCATCACCAGCCCCGGCAGCCTGTACACGACCTACGCCTACATGCGCACCGCCACCGTGGTCAGCGGCCAGCTGATCCAGGCCGGCCAGCAGATCGGCGAGGTCGGCAGGGAAGGCCGCGCCACCCGCTGCTCGCTGCAGCTGCGGGTCCGCAACAACGCCACGAAGACGACGTACAACCCGACCCGCTGGCTCGCCCGCCACGTCGGCCAGGTCACCCCGTCGGCCGGCCTGTACGGCGACGGCGGCATCAACATCGCCACCTTCAACCTGCTCGGCGCCAGCCACACCGCCCGCAGCGGCAACAAGGCGAGCTGGCCGGACTACGACAAGCGGCTGCCGAAGCAGATCGCGATGATCGAGGCCGTGAGGGCCGACGTCGTCGGACTGCAGGAGTTCCAGCCCAAGCAGCGTGCGCTGTTCGTCAAGCTGGCCGGCAAGAGCTGGGGCATATACCCCGAGACCACCAAGGCCGACCCGGAGAACTCGATCATCTACCGGAAGTCGAAGTTCACCCTGCTCGAGGGCAGCACCTTCGCGGTGCCGTACTTCGACGGTCGCGTCCGCCAGATGCCCTACGTCCTGCTCCAGGACAACCAGACCGGCCGCACGATGTACGTCATCAATGTGCACAACCCTGCCTCCACCTCCCGCTACCCGAACCAGGGCAAGTGGCGCAAGGAGGCGCTGGCCCGCGAGCGGCAGCTGATCATCGACCTGCGCGCGAACGGTCGGCCGGTGTTCCTGACCGGTGACTTCAACGACCGCGAGAAGGCGTTCTGCGGGATCACCACCGGCAAGCTCGCCATCACCCCCGACAGCATCCCGTCGATGGAGTGCGCCTACCCGCCGAAGTACTACTGGGTCGACTGGATCTTCGCGGCCGGCCAGGCGCGCTTCACGACGCTCTCGGTCGACACCTCCACCAAGCCGAAGAGGATCAGCGATCACCCCCTCGTGGTCTCCCGCACGCACCTCGCGGACTGATCCCGGGCCCCATCAACCGGAGCTCCCGAAAATAGGATGCATGCTCGTCCGGATAACGGGAACGAGAGTCAGCGCAGCCCCGCTCTGCCCGCACCCGGGCGAGTGGCCATTGGGCTGCACTCAAAGAAGCGCTGGGCAGAACCCCCGGCGTGGGAGGGAATGACTCATGGTTGTTCTTGGACTGATCCTGCTCATCGTCGGCCTCATCGCGAAGATCGGGATCCTCACCACGATCGGTGCGATCCTGCTCGTCGTCGGGCTGATCCTCAACCTCGTCCCGGTCGGCGGCACCCGTCGCAGGGTCTACTGACCGAAGACAGCGGCCCCGGACCTCCTTCGAGGTCCGGGGCCGCTGGCGAGTTCCGCGCCGGCGGGCGCCGCCCGCGGTCATCGGGATGCGGCCGTGGCGCTCGGCGGCGACCTCGATGGCGCGGTCGTAGCCGGCATCGACGTGGCGCATCACGCCCGTGCCTGGGTCGGTGGTCAGCACGCGTTCGAGCTTCTGGGCGGCGAGGTCGGTGCCGTCGGC
>JBEVFC010000332.1:0-4128 GCA_040512455.1 Nocardioides sp. | reverse complement strand
GTTCCCGCACACCGACGTGGTCCAGGTGAAGACCAACAACCGGCTGGACGCCGACCCGTCCGAGGCCGAGCCGCTGTCGCGGTCGCGCGCCTGGCTCGAGGACGAGCTGCTCTCGAACACCGCCTTCGCCGGGATGAACGCGCTGGGCAACCGGATGCCGTCGCTGGTGCCGCGGTTCGCCCGCCTGGCCGGGCGGCTGCAGTCCGAGCGCCGCTACTCCGACATCCCGCACCGGGTCTTCACGGCGCCGCGACGTGTGGTCTTCCGGGAGATGGAGTACGCCGTGCCGCGCGCCGCCGGGATGGCGGCGCTGCGCGAGGCGCGGGCGCTGGTGGACCGCGAGGGCTGGCGGATCAGCTTCCCGGTCGAGATCCGGTACGCCCCGGCCGACGACATCGCGCTGTCCACCGCCTCGGCCCGGGAGTCGGTGTACCTGGCCTTCCACGTGAACAGGGCGACCGACCACACGGCGTACTTCCGGGGCGTCGAGGAGGTCCTCAAGGCCCACGACGGTCGCCCGCACTGGGGCAAGCTGCACACCCGCACCGCCGCCGACCTGGCCCCGGCCTACCCGCGCTGGCGGGAGTTCGCCGACCTCCGCGACCGTCTCGACCCCGCCCGGGTCTTCACCAACCCCCACCTGACCCAGATCCTCGGCCCCTGACCCCCGCCGAGCCGTGCGTTGTTCCCCGCCGAGCCGTGCGTTCTTGCAGCCGGTCAGACGCTCGACGAACCGCTCGGCATCGGGGCTCGCCAGTCGCGGCGGATCGCCAGCAGCCGCCAGAGCAGGCACAGCGAGCCACCGGCGAGCGCGATGAGCCAGAACGGCAGCCCGAACTCGTGGAGCACGGCGGCCACCACGGCGCCGGCCAGTGCCGGGGTCGCGTAGAGCTCGCCGCGGAAGATCACCGGGACCCGGCCGGCCAGCACGTCGCGGGCCATGCCGCCGCCGATGCCGGTGACCATGCCCATCAGCGCCGCCGGCGCCGGGCCGAGGCCGTACTCGGCCGCCTTGACCGTCCCGGTCACGCAGAACAACGCGAGCCCGAAGGCGTCGAAGACGTTGACGGAGCGCTCCATCCGCCCCAGCGTCGGGTGGAACCAGAACGTCAGGAGGCCCGCGGCCACCGGGACCGTCAGGTAGCGCCAGTCAGCCAGCGCCGCCGGCGGTGTGGCACCGATGAGCACGTCGCGGAGGAACCCGCCGCCCAGCCCGGTGGTGCCGGCGAGCACCAGCACGCCGAACAGATCGAGCTCCTTGCGGACCGCCACGAGCGCTCCGGAGATCGCGAACACGAAGATGCCGACCAGGTCCAGGACCACGAGGTTCGAGACCGACGACATGCGCGGAGGGTATCGGCTCAGGGAGCGCCGGGGCACGCCGCCGTGGGTGCGCGGCGACTCCCCTGCGCTGGCGTAGGCTCGCCCAACAACCGGAGAAGCACGAGATGACAGGACGAGGCGATGTTGCACCTCACGGTCGCGGGACTGAGCGGGGACAACAAGCGTCTCCTGCTGGTCAGCGACTCGGGTGAGCAGTTCTCGCTGGCCATCGACGCCCGTCTCCGGGCCGCGCTGCGCGGCGAGCACGCACGACTCGGCCAGTTGGAGATCACCATGGAGAGCACGCTCCGTCCCCGCGACATCCAGACACGCATTCGCGGCGGCGAGTCACCGGAGTCGGTGGCTCAGGCGGCCCAGACGAGTGTGGACAAGATCATGCCGTTCGCCGCCCCGGTGCTGGCCGAGCGCGCCCATGTGGCCGATCGCGCCCAGCGCTCGTCGGTACGCCGCAAGTCCGGCGACGCCGGCGCCCGCACCCTCGGTGACGCGGTCTCGTCCCAGCTGCGGCCGCTGAACGTCGACCCGACCTCCGTGGAGTGGGACTCCTGGCGCCGCGAGGACGGCCGCTGGACGCTCACCGCCGGCTACGTCACCTCCAAGCGCAAGGGCACCGCGACCTTCGCCTACGACGCGCCCGGCAACTTCGTGATCGCCGAGAACGACGACGCCCGGTGGCTGGTCGGCGAGGCCGTGGCGAGCGCCGCGGCCGCTCCCGCTGCCCGCGACGACCTGAAGAAGGCCCGGCAGCGCCGGCTGACCGCCGTACCCGAGGACGAGCTGCCGTTGGGCGACGACGCCATCGAGCTGGCCAACCTCGGCGCCGACGACGCCACCGTCGACCTGACCGAGACCGCCGCGCGGGTGCGCGGAGACCGCCCGTCCGACGACGCGGACATCTCCCCCACCCCGGAGCCCCTCGCCGACGAGCCGCACGCGCAGCCCGAGAAGGCGGAGCCCGCCGCCGAGACGGAGCCCGAGACCGCGGAGGAGCCCGCCGCGCAGGAGGAGCCTCCGGCCCCGACGAAGCGCAAGAGCCGCGGTCGGGCGTCGGTGCCGAGCTGGGACGAGATCATGTTCGGCGGCAAGTCCGACTGACCACCGGACCGACGCACCCGAACGTCCCCTGCCCCGAGACGGCTGAGCCCGCTACAGTCCGGCCATGTCGTCCTACTTCGTGACCGGGGCCACGGGCTTCATCGGTCGTTTCCTCGTCCAGGAGCTCGTCGACAACCGCGAGGGCGACATCTTCGTCCTGGTCCGCGAGGGGTCACTCCCCCGGATCGAGCTGCTCAAGCGCCGGTGGGGCAGCGACCGCGTGATCCCGGTCGTGGGTGACCTGTCGGAGGAGAACCTCGGCGTCGACCCGGAGTGGGTCGCCCAGCACCGCGGTGACATCACGCACTTCTTCCATCTCGCCGCGATCTACGACATGACCGCGGACGGCGCCACCAACGACGCGATGAACGTCGATGGCACCCGCAACGCGATCGCCCTGGCCGGTGGGCTCGACGCGGGCTGCTTCCACCAGGTCTCCTCCGTCGCGGCGGCCGGCGAGTACGTCGGCACCTTCGACGAGACGATGTTCGACGAGGGCCAGCACCTCCCGTCGCCGTACCACCGCACGAAGTTCGAGTCGGAGCGCGTCGTTCGCGAGGAGTGCCCCGTGCCGTGGCGCGTCTACCGGCCGGCGGTCGTGGTCGGTGACGCCGAGCACGGGACGATGGACAAGGTCGACGGCCCCTACTACTTCTTCCCGGTGATCAAGCGACTGCGCGACGCGCTGCCGTCATGGATGCCGCTGGTCGGCGTCGACCTCGGCGACACCAACGTGGTGCCGGTGGACTACGTGGCCAAGGCGATGGACCACCTCGCGCACCTCGCGAACCGCGACGGCGAGGCCTTCCACCTCGTGAACCCCGAGCCGCAGCCGGTGGTGGACCTGATCAACTCGTTCTGCCAGGCCGCGGGCGCGCCCCAGTTCGCCACCCCGATCGACCGGAACGTCACCACCGTGGGCGGGCTGGTTCCACGACGGCTGCGTCCGTCGACGATCGCCAACGCCGCGGTGCGCATGGCCCCGGTGCAGGCGGTGCTCGGCCAGACCGTCGGCCGCGCCGGGATCCCCGCCGAGGTGCTCGGCCACATCGCGTTCACCACGACCTTCGGCTCCCGTCACACCGAGAAGGCGCTGGCCGGCTCGGGACTCTCGCTGCCGCCTGTCGAGACGTACGCCGCGGTGCTGTGGAACTACTGGGAGGAGAACCTCGACACCGCCACCGCCCGGGACTCCGCCGCCCGCAAGACCCTCGAGGGCAAGCACGTCGTCATCACCGGCGCCTCCTCCGGCATCGGGCAGGTCACCGCGCTCAAGGTGGCGCAGGCCGGCGGCATCCCGGTACTGGTGGCCCGCGGCCGGGAGAAGCTCGAGGACCTCCAGGTCACGATCCAGCTCCGCGGGGGCACCGCCCACGTGTTCCCGTGCGACCTGTCCGACCTCCAGGCGATCGACGCCCTCTGCGAACGTCTCACCACCGAGCTGCCGTCGGTCGACTTCCTGGTCAACAACGCGGGCCGCTCGATCCGCCGCTCGCTCAAGCTCAGCCAGGACCGGTTCCACGACTTCGAGCGGACCATGCAGCTGAACTACTTCGGCGCGATCCGGCTGATCATCGGGCTGATGCCGATGATGCGCGAGCAGAGCCGCACCCACATCGTGAACATCAGCTCGATCGGCGTGCAGACCAGCCCGCCGCGCTTCTCGGCGTACGTCGCGTCCAAGGCCGC
>JBEVFC010000115.1:0-3693 GCA_040512455.1 Nocardioides sp. | reverse complement strand
GGGCCTTCTCGACGTTGAGGATCTTGCCGCGGATCGGCAGGATCGCCTGGACCCGCGAGTCACGTCCCTGCCGGGCGGAGCCGCCGGCCGAGTCGCCCTCGACGATGAAGACCTCGCACTCCTCGGGGTTGGTTGACTGGCAGTCCGACAGCTTGCCGGGCAGTCCGCAACCACCGAAGAGGTCCTTGCGGGAGCGGGCCAGGTCGCGCGCCTTGCGCGCGGCCAGCCGGGCCTGCGACGCGGCCTGCGCCTTGCGGACGATGTCCTTGCCCTCGGCGGGGTTCTTCTCCAGCCAGTCACCGAGCTGGTCGTTGACGATGCGCTGCACGAAGCCCTTGGCCTCGGTGTTGCCGAGCTTGGTCTTGGTCTGGCCCTCGAACTGCGGCTCGCCGAGCTTGATCGAGATGATCGCGGTCAGGCCCTCGCGGATGTCGTCACCCGAGACGCGGTCCTCGCGCTTCTTGATCAGGCCCCACTCCTCGCCCCAGTGGTTGACCAGGGTGGTGAGCGCCGACCGGAAGCCCTCCTCGTGGGTGCCGCCCTCGTGGGTGTTGATGGTGTTCGCGAAGGTGTGCACGGACTCGGTGTAGGAGGTGTTCCACTGCATGGCCATCTCGAGCGACATGTGGTTGTTGGCCTCGTCGGGGCTGTCCGCCTCGAAGTTGATGACCGTCGGGTTGGCCTTGTCCTTGCGGCGGTTGAGGTGCTCGACGTAGTCGACCAGGCCCCGCTCGTACTTGAAGGTGCGCTCGATGCCGCCGGACTCCGCGCGGTGGATCGCGTCCGCGGTCTGGTCGACGTCGTTGGAGATGGTGTCGTCCTCGACCGCGTCGGCGACGCCCTCCGCGGAGGGACGCTCGTCGCGGACCACGATCTCGAGGCCCTTGTTGAGGAAGGCCATCTCGCGGATGCGGTTGGTGATCGTCTCGAGGGAGTACGCCGTGGTCTCGAAGATCTCCTCGCTCGCCCAGTAGCGGACCGTGGTGCCGGTGCCCTCGCCGGGCTCGAGCGGGCGGACCTGCTCGAGCGGGCCGTCGGGGTCGCCGAGCTGGAAGGTCTGGCGCCACAGGTGGCCGCGGTTCTTCACCTCGACGACCAGGCGCGAGGAGAGCGCGTTGACCACGGAGACGCCGACTCCGTGCAGGCCACCGGACACCTTGTAGCCGCCGCCACCGAACTTGCCGCCGGCGTGCAGCATGGTCAGCGCCATGGTGACCGCGGGCATGTCCTGGCCGGGGGCGGTGTCGGTGGGGATGCCGCGGCCGTCGTCGACGACCTCGACGCTGCCGTCGGCACGCAGGGTGAGGATGATCCGGTCGCAGTGCCCCGCGAGAGCCTCGTCGACCGCGTTGTCCACGATCTCCCAGATCAGGTGGTGCAGGCCGCGCTCACCGGTCGAGCCGATGTACATGCCGGGACGCTTGCGCACCGCCTCGAGGCCCTCGAGGACCTGGATCGCGGAGGCGTCGTACGTCGATCCCTCGGCGGGGCGGGTGTTGGACTCGGACACAAGTGCGGCTAGCTCTGTGGGGGTACCCTCGGACTGCTGGGCGACCTCGTCGTGTTCCGGCACGCGGACCTCTTCTGTTGGGCTGTGACATGCAGAAGGTCGCGGCTTCTGTGAGCGTGCGACCCAATCGCCCATATTACCCGTGAACGGCCCGGAATCCACGACCCGACCCCGGGAATGGGGACAACCGGCCAGGAAATGTGCCGATTCTGGCCTCTCAGAGCCGCATCCAACGGGCGAGGAGGGGGTCGGATGGGTCCCCATACGTCCGCGAGGCCCGCAGATCGGCAAATCGGTGGGCCCGGACCGGGCTCGTACTCACCCGTAGGTGTCGCGCGGCCCGCGGCCGTCGCGGGAGCTGAGCCGGCCCTTCTTCCACGTCGGCAGGTTCGGTCCCTCGACCTCGATCAGGGTCACCGAACCGTGCCCGAGCTCCTCGTTCAGGCGGCGTACGACGGTGGGCGCGAGCAGCCGCAGCTGGGTCGCCCAGGCCGTCGAGTCGGTGCGCACCACGAGCTTGCCGTCGACGTACGACGCGGGCTGGCAGTGCTGCGCCACCTCGTCGCCGACGATGGTCGGCCACCGACCGAAGACGCTGTGCACCTTGAGGTCCATCGCCCAGCCCTGGTCGGCGACCAGCCGGCCGAGCGTGGTGTCGATGGTCTGCGGGTCGCGGTCGTCCGGGTGCGCGCCGGAGCCGCGCTTGCCCTTGATCGGGCCGCGGTAGGGCTTGCGCTTCTTCTTCCGCGGCGCCATCCGGGCCGCGCCCGCGGTCGACTTCGCCAGCGACCGGGCCAGGTCGAGGCCGGTGTCGTCGTGCTCGCCCGCGGTCCAGAAGTCGCCGGTCGACTCGCTGTCCTCCGCCGGCGGCTCGCCCGCGGGCTCGTCCGGCCGCTCCGGGTCACTCGTCACGGCGCACCGTCCCGTCCGCGACCAGGAAGCGAGTGCCGGCCAGCGCCGCCGGCACGTCCGCGGCCACCGCCGCGGTGACCAGCACCTGCTCGGCGCCGGCGACGAGGTCGGCCAGCTGGGCCCGCCGCTCGGTGTCGAGCTCGGCGAAGACGTCGTCGAGGATCAGGATCGGGTCGTCGCCGTCGCTGCGGAGCAGGTCGTACGACGCGAGCTTGAGGGCGAGCGCGAACGACCAGGACTCGCCGTGCGAGGCGTAGCCCTTCACCGGCAGCCGGGCCGAGGCGCTGCCGAGTGTGAGCACCAGGTCGTCGCGGTGCGGGCCGACCAGGCAGATGCCCCGGTCCAGCTCGTCGTTGCGCCGCCGGGCCAGCTCCTCGAGGAGCAGCTCCGACAAGGAGAGGCGGTCGTGGGTGCGAGACGGTTGGGGCGCGACGTCTTCACCCACCCGGTCGGGGGAACCGGCCAGCTCGACCGAAGGCTTGTAGGTGATCTCGGCATCGTCGCGGGACGCCCCTCGGGCCACCGTCTCGTAGGCCTTGCCGACGTAGGGCCGCAGCTCGTCGACCAGCCGCAGCCGCTCGGCGAGCAGCTCGCCACCGGTGCGGGCCAGGTGCTCGTCCCACACCGAGAGCGTCGACAGCGCACCCTCCTGCGAGGACGACCCGCGCCGGGCGGCGCCGGCAGTCTTGAGCAGGGAGTTGCGCTGCTTGAGGATCCGGTCGTAGTCGGCCCGGACACCGGCCAGCCGCGGCGCCCGGAGGACCAGGAGGTCGTCGAGGAACCGACGCCGGTCCGACGGGTCACCCTTGACCAGCGCCAGGTCCTCGGGACTGAAGATCACCGTGCGGACCAGGCCGAGCAGCTCCCGGGCGCGGGGGAGGGGCGACCGGTTGATCCGGGCCCGGTTGGACTTGCCCGGGTTGAGCTCGACCTCGAGCACCGCGGTGCGACCGTCCCGGACGATCGCGGCGCGCACGATCGCCTGGTCGGCGCCGGCCCGGATCAACGGCGCCTCGCCGGCCACCCGGTGCGAGGACAGCCGGGCGAGGTAGTCGATCGCCTCGACCAGGTTGGTCTTGCCCTGGCCGTTGCGACCGATGAACGCGTTGACGCCAGGTCCGAGGGGTACGTCGATGTCGGCGTACGAACGGAAGTCGTGCAGGGTCAGGTGGGCGACGTGCACCGGGTTCCTAGTCGGTCGGTGCGTCCCCGCCGGGGGGCGCGCTGGTGTGCACGGCGTGGCCGCCGAACTGGTTGCGCATCGCCGCGAC
>JBEVFC010000114.1:0-21233 GCA_040512455.1 Nocardioides sp. | reverse complement strand
CGTGCCGCGGTCGTTCCGGTCGCCCGCCTTCAACGAGAGGAACGTCGCCGACAAGCACCCGGAGGCCCGCGACAACCACAAGACCCCTCGGTCGACCGTCCGCAGGTTCCACCTGGCCCGGATCCGGTCGCTGGCGGCCGTCGACGAGGGCGTCGCCGCGCTCATCCGGACGCTGCGGAACACCGGCGAGCTGAAGAACACCGTGGTGCTGTTCACGTCCGACAACGGCTACCAGATGGGCGAGCACCGCATGCTCACCAAGAACCAGCCGTTCGAGGAGTCCCTGCGCGTCCCGTTGCTGGTCCGCGGCCCGGGGATCCCACAAGGCCGCGTGGTCGGCCAGCGGGTGGCCATGGTCGACCTCGCGCCCACCCTCCTCGAGCTCGCCGGGGCAGAGCCGGACCTGGTGGTCGACGGGCAGTCGCTGGTGCCGCTCCTCCGGGCTCCGCGGACCGCGCGCCGCCACGGGGACACCCAGCTGATCCAGGCCGGGCCGAGGCCCGGCCTGGGTCCGCTGTGGTTCTTCCGCGGCGTGCGCACCGACCGCTACACCTACGCCCACTACGACGGCACCGGGTTCCGCGAGCTCTACGACCGCCGACGAGACCCGGCGCAGCTGCGCAACGTGGCCCGCCGCCCGGCGTACCGAGCCGTGGTGGCCGAGCTGGAGCGGCGCACCGATCGGCTCAAGGTGTGCGAGGGAGAGGCGTGCAACATCCGGTTCGGCCCGGTGTCGCGCCCGCGCTAGCCGACCTCAGTCCTGCTTCCGGTCCTGCTTCTTCGCCTCGGCGAGCTCGCTGAGCCGGTCGGCGTCGGCCCGGGCCTCGGCGGCGGACTTCTTGGTCGCGCGGGCGTCGTCGAGCTCGGCCTTCGCCGTCTTCCGCGCGGCCGACTTCTTGGCCTCGGCGGCGGACTCGGTGCGCTTCGTGCGCTGCTCGATCGTTGCGGTGCGGTCGGCGGCGCGCTTGTCGGCGGCCGCCTTCTTGGTCGCGGCCGTCTTCGCGGCCTTGACCCTGGCCTCCCGCTTGCCGCGCGCCTCGGCGGCTGCGGCCTCGTCGAGACCCGTGGCGGCACGCTTCTGGGCGGCCTTGCGCTTCTGGGTGGCCTCGCGGCGGCCGGCCGCGGCCTTCTCGCTGGCCTGCTCCCGTCGCGACGCGGCGTCCTGCTCGAGCCGGGCCGCCGTCACCAGCTTCTCGGACCGCTCGAGGCGGTCCGTCCCGCGCCGGGCGATGTCGGGGTTGCGCAGCAGGGTCCCGGCGAGCCGGTCGGCGGAGCCGAGGGTGCGGGCCATGGTCACCCGCGGGCCGGAGGTCTCCGCCAGCCGGTCGGCCAGCCTGTCGTCGACGAGGGCGAGCGGGCGACGAACGAGCTCGTAGGGCAGGGCGATGAGGGTGCTGATCATGGTGGTCCTCACTTCTCGGTCTGGGCGCGCAGCTGGGCGGCCTGCTGGTCGGCGGTGGCGGCCTCGCGCTCGAGGCGGAGCTTCTCGGCGGCGGCCCGCTGCTCGGTGGACTCTGCGTCGGCGGCGAGGGACTCCGCCTCTCGCAGGCGGAACTCGGCGAGCTCGTCGGCGTCCTTCTCGGCGGCCGCGAGGCTCGCGGTCTCCTGCTTCGCGGCGGCACGGGCCGCGATCGCGTGCTCGCCGTCGCGCTGCCGCTCGACCGCGGACTTCTCGGCCTCGGCCTGGGCGCGGGCGGCGTTCTTCCGCTCGACGGCCTCGCGGTCGGTCTCACGCATCTCCTGCGTGGCCTCCTGCCGCTTGGCGTCGGCGATGGCCTCGTCGGCGAGGGCGGCCTTGCGGTTGCGGGCCTCGGCCTGCTGGAGCTGCCCCTCCTCCACCAGGTCGTCCTTGCCGCTCACGGCGCCGGCCACTTCCTTGGCCTTGCCCGCGATGCTGTCCACGAGTCCCTCGCGGGCCTGGGCTGCTTTGTCGTTGCTCATACCCTGCCGTGCCCCGTCCCGCGACCGGTGACACCCGTTCGCGGGTGTGATCTGCGCCCCACGGGACCTAGGGTGCGCTGTCGGGTGCCGCGGCTTTGATGGAGTCGGGGCGGAATCCGTGGTCCACGCCCCAGAGCACCGCGCGGGTCCGGCTGTTCACGCCGATCTTGCGGTACGCCGTCCGGATATAGGTCTTGACCGTGTTGATGCTCATGTAGGTGCGGTCGGCGATCTCCTCGTTGCCCAGGCCCTGCGTGATCAGCGCGACGACCTCCGCCTCGCGGGCGCTGAGCCCGTGGGCGCGGCCGGGCCAGTCTCCGAGGTCGAAGTCGGCGGAGGGGGGATAGTCGGCGCTGGTGACACCGCTGTCGCCCTGATGGATCCGCTCGAGCGCGTCGGCGAGCTCCGTCGCCGTCAGCCGCTTGTCCAGGAACCCCACGACCCCGAAACGGGCCCAGGTCTCGATGAGCTCCGGCTCCAGGCTCCAGCTGTAGAAGACGTACCGAGCCGCGTTGGCCTCGGCCAGGACCTCGCTCACGTCCCGGGTCTGCGCGAACGAGTCGATGAGCGCGATGTCCACGCGCTCCACCCCGGGCCGGTTCGTGGAGACCTCGACCACGTGGATCCGGTCCTTGAGGGGCTCGAACATCCGCGCGAGACCCTGAACGACCACGTCGTAGTCGTTCACGATGGCGATGCGAACCGGGGCTCGTGACGTCATTCGTCCAACCTACGCGCACCTCCGGGCGGATGTGCCCGCTCTGTTGGGGTACCGCACCACCCATCGGTGCGTGGACAGCTGGCACGTACCTCACTCGGAGAGGGAGATCTCATGTCGGAACCCACCAAGGCGGCCCGGGCCGTCAAGAAGGCCGCCAAGAGCGCTGTGGCGCAGGCCGCCGAGACGGCGCTCGCGGCGGTGGCCGGGAGCGCTCCGCCGGCCACGCCGGGCGCGCCGTCCCCCGAGCCGCCCTCGTTGAAGGAGCCCACGAAGCCGCGAGCTCCGCTGCCGCCGAAGCCCGACCAGGCCGGCCCGGATCGCCGTACGGCGACGGGCGCGCCGACGGACGCCGCCCCGACCGACGTGGCGCAGCAGGGCTCGTTCCTGACGACCGCCCAGGGTGCCCGTCTGCGTGACACCGACCACTCGCTCAAGGCGGGGACCCGGGGACCGACGCTGCTCCAGGACCACCACCTGCGCGAGAAGATCACCCACTTCGACCACGAGCGCATCCCCGAGAGGGTCGTGCACGCCCGCGGGGCGGGGGCGCACGGGGTGTTCGTCGGCTACGGCAACGCGAAGCCGATCACCCAGGCAGGCTTCCTCGCGAAGAACGTCGAGACGCCGGTCTTCGTGCGGTTCTCCACCGTCCTCGGGTCGAGGGGCTCGGCCGACACGGTGCGGGACACCAGGGGGTTCGCCACGAAGTTCTACACCTCCGAAGGCACCTTCGACCTGGTGGGCAACAACATCCCGGTGTTCTTCATCCAGGACGGCATCAAGTTCCCCGACGTCGTCCACGCGGCCAAGCCGCACCCGGACCGTGAGATCCCACAGGCCCAGAGCGCGCACGACACCTTCTGGGACTTCGTGTCGCTGCACACCGAGGCCCAGCACCACACCATGTGGAACATGTCCGACCGCGGCATCCCGCGCTCCTACCGGACCATGGAGGGCTTCGGCGTGCACACCTTCCGGGTCGTCAACGCCGCCGGTGAGACGTCCCTGGTGAAGTTCCACTGGAAGCCGGTCCTGGGCGTGCACTCCCTCACCTGGGAGGAGGCCCAGATGCTGGCCGGGATGGACCCCGACTTCCACCGCCGCGACCTCGCCGACGCGATCGAGTCCGGCGCCTTCCCGCAGTGGGAGCTCGGTGTCCAGGTCTTCGAGGACACCCCGGAGGAGATGTTCAACGACATCGACCTCCTGGACCCGACCAAGATGGTGCCCGAGGAGGACGCCCCGGTGCAGGCGATCGGGCTGCTGACGCTGACCGCCAACCCGACCAACTACTTCGCCGAGACCGAGCAGGTGGCCTTCCACGTGGGCAACCTGGTGCCGGGTATCGACGTCACCAACGACCCGCTTCTCCAGGCACGGCTCTTCTCGTACGTCGACACCCAGCTCACCCGTCTCGGTGGGCCGAACTTCAGCCAGATCCCGATCAACCGGCCGCACGCGCCGGTCAACGACATGCTCCGCGACGGCTTCCACCAGGACGCCGTCCACGGCGGGGTGGCGCCGTACCGGCCCAACTCGCTCGACGGGGGCTGCCCCTTCCACGCCGGGGGCGCCAAGGACGGCGCGTTCGTCGACGTGGCGGCGCTGATTCCCGAGGGGGTCAAGACCCGCACCGCGCCGGCGTCGTACGACGACCACTTCAGCCAGGTGCGCCAGTTCTGGCTCAGCATGACGCCGCCGGAGAAGGAGCACATCGTGCTGGCCTACACCTTCGAGCTGGCCAAGTGCTACGAGCAGACCATCAAGGAGCGCCAGCTCCTGGCCCTCGCGAACATCGACCCGGACCTGTGTGCCCAGGTCGCCGCGGGCCTCGGGCTGCCGGCACCCGAGCCGACCGAGCCCCTGGTCGATCTGCCCCCGAGCCCGGCCCTGTCCCAGCTGGGCGACACCTGGCCGACCGACGGACGGATGATCGGCATCGTCGTCGACCCGGACGGAGATCTGTCCGGCGTCGAGGAGCTGGCCGGCGCGATCCGGTCGGCGGGCATGCTGCCCCTGGTGGTGGCGCCGCGCGGCGGGACTCTCCCGAACGGCATGACCGTCCAGCGCACCTTCGGCGCCACCCGGTCGGTGGAGTTCGACGCGGTGGTCCTGGCCGGAAGCCCGGCACCGGGCGCAGACGCGGTGGCCGTCCGGGACAGCAAGGCCGGTGAGAACGCTGGTCCGGCTCTCGACCCGCGCGTCGTGCTGCTGCTCCAGGAGACCTTCCGGCACGCCAAGGCCATCGGCGCCTGGGGGGCGGGTGTCGATGCCCTGACCGCGGCCGGCATCGATGCAGACGCAACCGGCGTCGTCGTCGCGGGCAGCGCAGGCGAGGTCCTCGGCGAGCTGCAGACCCTGCTCAGCGCGCACCGGGTCTGGGACCGCTTCGCACCGGTGCTGTCCTGATCATCCGGACGGCGGCCTCGGCCGGAGGCGCGGTGCTGGCCGGGGCGACCCGGGCGGTGTCCGCGCTCCGCTCGGCGGCCAAGCCGCTGCACCCGGCCGGCGTGACGCTGACCGGCCGCATCCACCGGCACGGCTCTAACCCCCTCGCCGGCGTCGCGTGGCTCGACGAGCCCGGCGAGGACGACGTGCTGGTCCGGCTCTCGCGGGCGGTCGGACTGCCACCGGCCCTGCCGGACATCCACGGGATGGCGATCCGCGTCCGATCCGACGAGGGCGATGCCGACCTGCTGCTGGCCTCCACCGGGTGGGGCCGGTTCAGCCGGTTCGTGCTGACCGCCAGCCGGGACCCGTCGGCGCGGCCGATGACGACGCTGCTCCCGTACCGCACGGACACCGGGCCGTTGCTGATCGGCGCCCGGTCGATGGGACCTCACTCCTCCACCCTGGCTTGGGCGGTCCACGGTGGTCCGTGGCAGACGTTCGGGGTGCTGATCCTGAGCCGTCGCCCGGCGACGGACCAGGAGATCTCGTTCGACCCGGTGCGTCACCAGCTGCCGGGCCTGGAGCAGTACCCGGTGGTGGTCCGGCTCCGCGAGCCTTCGTACACCCGGGCCCGCGCCTCCTCGGACCGCGCGACCGACACGAGCGCGCACCGATGACGACCGCCCCGGCGGACAGAGCGGCACGACGCATCCGCACCTTCACGAACGAGTCCCTGACCTTCGACGTCATCGACGAGGGGCCACGAGACGGCCCCGCGGTCGTGCTGTTGCACGGCTTCCCGGAGCGGGCCTCGCACTGGGGCGCCGTCGCGGAACGACTCCACGCGCACGGGCTGCGCACGCTGGCCCCGGACCAGCGCGGCTACTCGCCCGGCGCTCGGCCACGCGGTCGCGCCTCCTACCGGTTGTCACGCCTGGTGGGCGACACCGTGGCGCTGGTGGAGAGGTACGGGGGGCCGGTCCACCTGGTCGGTCACGACTGGGGTGCCGCGGTCGGCTGGGCCACGGCGGCAGCCCGCCCCGACCTTGTCCGGACGCTGACCACCGTCTCCGTGCCGCATCCCGGAGCCTTCGCCCGCTCCCTGATGACCAGCAGCCAGGCACTGCGCTCCTGGTACGTCCTGGCCTTCCAGCCGCCCGGCCTGGTCGAGTCGCTGGCGCGGACCGCGCCTCCGGTGCTGGCCCGGTTCCTCCGGCGATCCGGGCTCACCGACGACGACGTGGCCCGCTTCCAGAGGGAGATCGTCGACTACGGGGCCCTGCCCGGGGCCCTGGGCTCGTACCGCGCGCTGCCGTGGTCGACACGATCGGCCCCCGGCCCCGTGAGCGTGCCGACCACGCACGTGTGGAGCGACGGCGACAGCGCCCTGGCCCGGCGGGGTGCCGAGCTGACCGGCGACCACGTCCACGCGCCGTACGAGCTGCTGGTGCTCGAAGGGGTCACCCACTGGGTGCCCACGCAGGCTCCGGATCGGCTCGCCGCCGCGATCATCCGCCGGATCGAATTGCCGCCCGAGTGAGGGCCAGCCGCGACTTCTACGACGACGACGTGGACAGCAACCACGACGGTCCCTGATCGACCCGCGCTACCCGGACCGCCCCCACCCCGACAGGGGTGCGGGGCGGTCCGTGCGTGGGGCGGGCGCAGCCAGCCGGTCGGCGACCAGCCGCCACACGTCAGGGTCGATCCCCATGCCGATGTGGGTCGAGGAGACCTCCACATGCTCGGCGTACGGCGAGTCGTGGTCGATGCAGGCCTCCCAGGCGACGATGCCGTCGCGTCGGGTGAACACGACGGTCAGCGGCACCTGGATCGGCTGCGCGGCGTGGAGCCGATCGACGACCACGCGACCGGCGGCACCCGCCTCCGGACCGTAGGCCCGCGCAACCGCGGTGAACCTGGGCCCACCGACGACCGGCGTGCCGTAGGTGATCACCCGGCGCACGGCCTCGGGGTGGCGCCGTGCCACCTCGCGGGCGATCACGCCGCCCAGGCTCCAGCCGACCAGCGAGACCTGCGACCCGCGCTCGTCCGCCAGGTCCAGCACGCGGCGCGCGAGCCGGTCGACGTCACGGCGCGGATCACCGGTGTTGGTGCCGAAGCCCCAGCCCCGGGCGTCGTACCCGAGCCTCCGAAGGTAGGCGCGCATCGGCGCCCCCGAGAGCTCCGGCGCCTTCCAGCCGGGGATGTCCACCACCGTGTGCCCGTCGCCCCGAGGGGCGCCGAGAAGACGTGGCAGCGCACCCGGGAGTCGGGCGGCGGCCAGGCCCGAGGCGAGCTCGGCCAGCACCGCACGGCCCGAGGGTGGCCCACCCGGTCGGGCCAGCAGCGCCACGTCGGGACGCTCCCGGGCGCGCGACCGAAGACCGACGACGGCGAGCGCGGCTCGGCCGGGACCAGAGGGACGCGTCATGGCACGACCGTACGGTGCGCCCGACTACGGTGACCCCATGGACCTGCGTTCCGCCCAGGACTGGCTCGACCGCTACGTCGCGGCCTGGATGTCCTACGAGCCGGCTGCCATCGGTGATCTGTTCAGCGAAGACGTGGTCTACCGGTACCACCCGTACGACGACCCGGTGGTCGGTCGGGCGGCGGTCGTCGCGTCCTGGCTGGGCGAGTCGGAGTCGGGGGATGCGTCGACCCGCGACGAACCGGGCACCTACGAGGCCACCTACTCCCCGGTCGCCGTGGACGGCGACGTCGTCGTGGCCACCGGCAGCTCCTCCTACCGCGAGGAGCGCGACGGGCCGGTGGTCCGGGTGTACGAGAACTGCTTCGTGATGCGTTTCGACGACGCCGGTCGTTGTCGCGACTTCACCGAGTACTACCTCAAGCGGCCGCAGGTCTAGGGGAACTCGCTGCAGGCGTTGTACGCCGCGGTGAGGAAGCAGCCGTCGTCGATGTCGCTGGGCACGATGACGTCGTTGGGGACGACGACGTCGTCGGGGACGATCTGCTCCTCGACAGGCCCGGACGGGGCGGTGGGAGGGTCGTTCCCTCCCAGCCCGAGCAGTTGCGTCTGGTAGCTGATGATGGCCGCTATCAAGCCCATCAGCGCGATCGTGAACTTCACCGTCAGGGTCATCCTGACCACTCTCTTCCTGGCTCTTTCGCGCGACCCGAGGCCGAGCCCTGCGTGCCGGCGCACGTCCCCGTTTCCTTGTCTGTCGCCGGCCGAAGGCATGTCGGTTCGCCGATCGACGAGAAATCTTTGCTGTCGGCCGACCGTCAGCGGAGGACGGCCAGCGGGGTGGTCGAACGGCTCGACGGGGGCTAGCTGGCGGGCGAGAAGACCAGGTCGGCCACGCCGCGGGCCAGGCCCTGGACTCCGGCATTCGGCCACAGCGTGCTCACGTCGATGGTGAGGTCCCGGATGGCCAGGGGGAGCGACCGGGCGTAGATGCGCTCGCGCAGGCCCGATGACAGGTGTTCCCTGGCCGCAGCCGCCACCTGTCCGCCGAGGACGACCGCGGCCGGGTTCAGCAGGCTGACCGCGGTCGCGACGCTGGCGCCAAGGATCCGCCCGGCGTCGCGCACCAGTCGGACGGTGACCGGGTCGCTGGCGCCCAGGAGCGCCACCACGTCGTCGACGTCGAGGTCGCGGCCCAGCTCCCGGCCGGCGTCCCGCGCGATAGCCCAGCCGCCGCAGTACGCCTCGACGCAGCCGCGCTTGCCGCAGCGGCACTCGGGCACGTCGGTGCGGATGCCGGCGGCGTCCGCCCAGGTGTGGCCGATGTCGCCGGCGGCGCCCGCGACACCGCGGAGCACGTGGCCGTCGCTGATGATGCCCGCGCCGATGCCGGTGCCGACCTTCAGGACGAACAGGTCGGTGGCGCCCGGGTAGGACAGGGCCTGCTCGCCGACGGCCATCGCGTTCACGTCGTTGTCGACCAGGACCGGGGTGCCGAACCACTCGGCGACCAGGTCGCGCACGTTCACGCCGTCCCAGCCGGTCATGATCGGCGGGTTGATCACGCGTCCGGTCCGGAACTCCACCGGGCCGGGGAGGCTGATGCCCACGCCCCACACCGGCCGGTCGCCGAGGTCGGCGGCCAGCTCCTGCATCGCCTCGCGGATCAACGGGAGTACGACGTCGGGGCCGGACCCGATCCAGTACTGCCGGTGCCTGGTCTCCTCGACCGTGCCGAGGAGGTCGCACCGGCTCACCCTGGCGCCGAGCGCCCCGGCGTCGGCCACGATCAGGGCGGCCCGGTCGGCAGCGATGCGGAACCGGGTGACCGGGCGGCCGCGGCCGCTCGGCTCGGGGTCCTCCGGGACCAGCAGTCCCTCCGCCAGGAGCTGGTCCAGCCGTCCGGTCACGGTCATCCGGGCCCAGCCCGTCTGCACGTTCATCTGGGCCCGGGTCAGCGGGCCGTGCCGGCGGACCAGGTTGAGCAGGTGCATCGCGCCGCCATCTAGACCGGACGGCGATGGGACGGGCACCAGCGGAATGCTCACAGCGTTCCTCTCGAAGGTCAGGTGGCAGGCGGGATGTGCCGGTCGCCGATCCCGCCGGCGTGGCCGCACTCCAATTCGGTCACCAATGTACAGGAGTTTTGCCTATTGACAGACAGTAATCGCCCTTTTAATGTCTAACCCAAGACATTAACCCTGGAGGACACAGCCATGACCAAGCACAAGATCCTTGCGGCCGGCGCACTTGCCACGCTCGCCATCGCCGGCCTCTCCGCCTGTGGCGACGACCCCCAGGCAGCCAGCGGCGACGACGCGTCGTCGTACGCGGCCGTCATCAAGGGCCTCGACAACCCGTTCTTCCAGCAGATGGAGCAGGGGATCGACGCGCAGGCCAAGGCCGACGACGTCAGTGTCGAGATCCAGGCCGCCCAGAGCATCACCGACACCACCGGGCAGGCCGACAAGCTCGACGCGATGGCCCAGCAGGGCTACGGCTGCTACATCGTCAACCCGATCTCCGGCACCAACCTGATCCAGGGACTGGCCCGCATCGCGGCGCAGGACACCCCGGTCGTGAACATCGACAGCCCGATCGAGGCCGACGCGGCCAAGAAGGCCGACCTCGAGGTCACCACCTACATCGGCACCGACAACACCGAGGCCGGCAAGCTCGGCGGCGACGCCATGATCGAGGCGCTCGGCGGATCCGGGACGGTGGCGCTGATCGGCGGCATCTCCGGTGACCCGACCAGCGGCGCCCGCATCGACGGCTTCACCTCGGCCGTCGACGGCACCCTGAAGACCCTCCCCGTCGTCTCGGCCGACTGGGACCGCCAGATCGCCCTGACCAAGGCCACCGACATCCTCTCCGCGAACAAGGACGTCACCGGCTTCTTCGCCGCGAACGACGACATGGCCCTCGGCATCGCCCGGGCCGTCGCGAACGCCGACCGCACCGGCGAGATCAAGATCATCAGCGTCGACGGCGTCGAGGACGCGCTGAAGGCCGTCGAGGCCGGTGACCTGTACGCCACCGTCGCGCAGTACCCCTATGCGATCGACCAGATGGGCGTCCAGGCGTGCCAGAAGGCCACCGCCGGCGACGACCTCCCCGAGAACATCACCGCTCCCGTCGCCGTCGTCACCAAGGACGAGGCAGGCCAGGCGCTGGAGAAGTTCCCGGCCCCGTTCAAGGCCTTCGACAACCCGCTCGACTGACCTGCGGAACGCCTAGGAAATGAGATGACCATGACAACCGCCTCCACCCAAGCAGCGGGCAGACAGCGTGCCGACAACAAGCGCCGGCTCTCCGAGCTCCCGTGGCCGGAGCTGGCCTCCACCCTCGGGCTCGTCGGCCTCGCGATCGTCTTCGCGATCGCCAACCCTGGCTACCTCAGCGAGGGGAACGTGTCCGCGATCCTGCAGGCCGCAGCGATCCTCATCATCCTCACCATCGGCCAGACCTTCGTGGTCGCCACGGGCGGCATCGACCTCTCCGTGGCGTCGACGATGACCCTGGGCGCCGTGGTGATCGGTGCGTTCTACTCCGAGGGCTGGAACATCTGGCTCGCCGCGCTCGCCGGTCTGGTGGCCGCGCTCCTGGTCGGTGTGATCAACGGGCTGATCATCAGCAAGGGCGGGATCACCGACTTCATCGTCACGCTCGGCACCCTGTCCGCAGCCTCCGGCCTGGCGCTGATCATCGCCGACGGACAGAAGGTGACGATCATCGAGCCGGCCCTGATCAAGCTGTCCGTCAACGGGATCGGCATCTTCTCCTGGACCGTCATCATCGCCCTCGGGCTCGCGGTGCTGGCCCACGTCCTGCTCTTCCACACGGCCTTCGGGGTCCACGTCCTCGCCATCGGCGGGTCCGCGGAGAGCTCCCGCTCGCTCGGGATCAAGGTGTGGTTGGTCAAGACCGGCGTCTACGTCATCTCCGCCGGACTGGCGGGTGTCGGAGCGCTGCTCCTGGTCGCCCGAGTCGGTGCGGCCGAGCCCGCGGCCAACACGGGCTTCCTGCTCAACTCCGTGGCCGCGGTCGTCCTGGGCGGTGTCAGCCTCTTCGGCGGACGCGCCACGATCTTCGCCCCCGTCATGGGTGCCCTGCTCCTCACGGCACTCGTCAACGGTCTGACCCGGGTGGGCTTCTCGGAGTTCTACCAGCCCCTCACCGTCGGCATCGTCGTCGTACTCGCCGCCTTCCTCACGAGGTTCAACCGATCATGACTACTCACGCAACCACCACCGCCAACGGCACCGAGACTGCCGACAACGTTCTCACCGTCACCGGGCTCGGCAAGCTGTTCGGCCGGGTCCACGCGCTCCGCGACGCCACCCTCACCCTGCCCCGCGGCCAGGTCACGGCACTGATCGGCGACAACGGCGCCGGGAAGTCCACCCTGGTCCGGTGCCTGGTCGGGGTGCACACCCCGGACAGCGGGGAGGTGCTCCTCGAAGGGGAGCGCGTCCGCTTCGCCAACCCCGAACAGGGCCGCTCGGCCGGCATCGAGACCGTCTTCCAGGAGCTCGCGCTGGTGGAGGACCTCTCGGTCGCCCAGAACCTCTTCCTCGGTCGTGAGGCGACGCGGTCCTTCGGGCCGATCAAGATCCTCGACCGGCGCCGGATGCGCAAGGAAGCGCTGGACATGGTCAGCCAGCTCGCGATCAACGTGCCGCAGGTGACCTCCCGGGTTCGCCGCCTCAGCGGCGGCCAGCGCCAGGCCGTGGCCCTCGCCCGGGCCGCCGGCTGGAGCTCCAAGGTGGTCATCCTGGACGAGCCGACAGCCGCGCTCGGGGTCCAGGAGACCGAGCGGGTGGAGCAGCTCGTGCTGTCCCTGAAGGAACGGGGCATGACGATCCTGATCATCAGCCACAACTTCGAGCAGGTGCTGCGTCTCAGCGACCAGGTCGTGGTCATGCGCGCCGGCCGCACCGTCGCGAAGCGCCGGACCAGTGAGACCGATGGCCAGGAGCTCGTCGCCCTGGTCACCGGCGCCGTGCAGGACCCCCACGAGGCCGCCGCGCACCACGCGGCGCCCGCCAACGAAGAGGAGACATCGTGAGCAACCTGATCGGCGTACACGCCCTGGTGTGGAGCGGGACGTGGGACGAGCCGGCCGCGCGCCACGCCATCTCGTCGGCGGCGAAGGCCGGGTTCGACCTGATCGAGATCCCGATCCTCGACCCGTTCGGCATCGACACCGCGATGACCCGACGGCTGCTCGACGAGTACGGCATCCAGGGTGCCTGCTCGATGGGCCTGCCCGCGGACGCCGACGTCTCCAGCGAGGACCCCTCGGTGCTGGCGAGCGGCAAGAAGCTGCTGACCAGGGCGGTCGAGGTCACCCACGAGATCGGCGCCGACTACCTCTGTGGAGTCCTCTACTCCCAGCTCGGCAAGTACCCGGCGCCGATCACGGCGACGTCGAGGGCGCACGTCGTCGACGCCATCCGGTCGCTCGCCCACGAGGCCCACGAGGCCGACGTCAAGGTCAGCCTCGAGGTGGTGAACCGCTACGAGAGCAACGTGGTCAACACCGCCGAGCAGATGCTCGGACTGTTGGACGAGACCGGCACCGACCTGGCCGTCCACCTCGACACGTACCACGTGAACATCGAGGAGGACGGCTTCGTGAAGCCGGTCGAGCAGTGCGGGGACCGGCTGGGCTACGTCCACATCGGGGAGTCCCATCGCGGCTACCTCGGCACCGGCACCATCGACTTCGACGCGTTCTTCGGTGCCCTGGTGGCGTCCGGGTACGCCGGGCCGGTGACGTTCGAGAGCTTCAGCTCGGCGGTCGTGCACCCCGAGCTGAGCAACCAGCTGGCCGTGTGGCGCAACCTGTGGAGCGACAGTGACGACCTCGCCCGTCACGCGAAGGAGTTCATGACGAAGGGCCTCGCGACCTCGGGGGTCCGGTGACCGCGAGCTTCCTCGGCGTCGACCTCGGCACCAGCGGTCTGAAGCTGACCCTGGTCGCCGAGGACGGCCTCGTAGTGGGGGAGGCGGAGGCCTCCTATGCGGTCCAGACGCCGCAGCCGGGGTTCGCCGAGACGGACCCCGGTGTGTGGATGGACGCCCTGCGGGACGCCGCCACCCGGCTCAGCGGCGGACCGGGGGACCCGTTCTCCGGGACCGAGGTCCAGGCGATCGGCTTCACCGGTCAGATGCACGGCGTCGTCCTGACCGGCGAGGACGGCACGGCGGTCAGGCCGGCCCTCCTGTGGCCGGACCAACGTGCCACCTCGGTGCTTCCGGAATGGTTCGGCCTGACCGACGAGGACCGCGCCGGTCTGGGCAACCCGATCTTCGCCGGGATGGCGGGACCGATGCTGACCTGGCTCCGTCGGAACGAGCCGGACGACCTGGGGTCCGCGGCCCTGGTGCGCTCACCCAAGGACTGGCTCCGTGCGCAGCTGACCGGCGACCGGGTCACCGAGCGGAGCGACGCCTCCGCCACCTTGCTGTGGGACGTCACGGCGGACGACTGGTCGACCGCCGCGGCGGGCGTGGCCGGCGTCCGGGACGACCAGCTGCCGGACGTCGTGGACAGCGACGCCGTGGTGGGCAAGGCGCCGTGGCCGCCCGGCCCGGGCGGTGACGACCAGGCGCTCCCGACGGTGACCGTGGTCGCCGGAGGAGCGGACACCGCCTGTGCGCTGTCGGCGCTCCGGGCCAGTGGTCTCGCCACCACCTGGTCCGACACCGTGGTGGTGAACGTGGGCACCGGCGTGCAGATCGTCCGTCCCGAGGTCACCCCGACGCCGCGCGAGACCCCGGTGACGCACCTGTACGCCGACGCCGACGGCGGGTGGTACGAGATGCTCGCCGTCCAGAACGGCGGGCTCGCGCTGACCTGGTGCCAGGACGTCCTCGGGCTCGACTGGCACTCCTTCGTCGACGCCGCGGCAACGGCTCCCGCCGGCTCGGAGGGTGTCGCGTTCGTGCCGTTCCTGACCGGGGAGCGCGGCGGCCTGGCCGGGCCCGCCTCCCGCGCCGGCTGGCTCGGGGCCAGCCCGTCGACAGGTCGCCCCGAGCTGGCCCGGTCCGCGTTCGAGGCGCTGGCGTTCACGATCCGGCGCGGCCTCGAGCTGCTGGGAGTCGGGGACACCGCCCACGTCGTCGTCTCCGGAGGCGGCGCCCGGGAGCCGTGGGTGCGTCAGCTGATCGCGGACGCGCTGGGTCGCCCGCTCTCGTACGTCTCGTTGCGGAGCGCGTCCGGCGTGGGCGCCGCCGTGCTGGCCGCGCGTGCCGTCGGGGTCGGCCTGTCCGTCACCGCCGAGGTGGTGCAGGTCCCCGCGTCACCCTCGTCGGCGCTCGACTACGCCTACGAGCGCTGGCTGCGCGCCGTACAGGCGATGGCGGTGTGCACCGGGTGAGTCCGGCCCGTGCCGACGACGCGACGTCGGGGGACGTGCTCACCGGGATCGACCTGCGCACCCTCCGCAGGACGCGCCGCCTGCGCGCCACGGACGTGGCCGCGGCACTGTCGGTCCACCCCAACACCATCCTGCGGTGGGAACGGGGAGAGCGGCTGCCCGGCCCGCGCCTGATCCACGACCTCGCCGACGCGCTCGGGGTGCCCCGGCACCAGATCACGCACTTCTTCGACGCCCACCGGCCGGCCGCCGAGCCTGCGACCGGTCTCCGCGGCACCGCGCTCCGCCCGCTCCGACGGGGCCTGGGCATCACCGCCCAGGAGCTCGCGGGCAGCGTCGGCACGCAGGTCCACACCCTCTACAACTGGGAGGCCGGCCGGTGCCGGATCCCGGGCGAGCTCCTCGAACCGCTCGCCGACGGGCTGCGGCTTCCCCCGCAGCGCCTGCTCCGGCTGCTCGCGGCGCCGGTCCCCGGGGCCGGCGGCCCCTCCGACTCGTCCACCCCGCGGCCACTGGAGGCGCTGCGGCGCCGCCGAGGACTGACGGTGACCGCATCAGCGCGGCACGTCGGCGTCTCCCGGGGCAGCATCACCGCCTGGGAGAAGGACCGCGCCGTCCCACCCCTGTGGGCCATCCGGCGCCTGGCGACGCTGTACGGCGTCGGGGTCGCGGACGTCGTCGAGGTCTGTGGCGCCGCCAGGGACGTGAAGCTGCACCCGCGCACCTGGCGGCCCGGTGACTTCAGCGAGGTGCTGGTCACGCTCCGGGCATGGAGCGGCGTGACGCAGCGCGACCTCGCCGAGCGACTGGGTGCCGGGACGGCCACGGTGCGCGCCTGGGAGGCGGGCCGCTGCCGGCCCCGCCCGGCCACGCTCCGCAAGCTGGAACGGGCCTTCGGCCTTCCCCTCTCTGCCCTCGACGCGGCGATCACGCGCTGACATCGGGTCTCGGGTGCCCGCCGTCCGCAGGAACCTCAGGACGGCCGCCACCCCGCCGGTGCGCGTCGTCGTCGGGCATCAGGCCGGTCGCCGTCCCGACCCACCAGGTGATCGTCACCGCGCGTCCCGGAAGCCGAGCGACCGGAAGCGGCGGGCTCGACGTTCAGTCATCTCTCAGGCTGACCACCGACAATGGTGGTCGCCCAGCACGCCAGGAGACACATGACCGACGCCGCCCCCACGCCCCGAGCCCAGCAGCTGCTCGACCGGCTCGACGCCTGGAAGCGACGGGGCCGGCTGCGCGCGATCCTGGTCAAGCTCGCGGTGACCGTGACGGGTCCGCTGGTGATCCTGACGGGCGTCGCGATGACGGTTCTCCCGGGGCCGGGCGTGGTCGTCATGGGCCTCGGTCTCACGCTGCTGGCGCTCGAGTACTCCTGGGCCCGCACCCTGCTGGTCCGCACGGGGCGTCTTCTCGACCGGGTGCGCCGAGCCGCGCTGCCACGAGACGGCTCGCCGGGGCGGAAGCTCGTCGGCGTCGCGGCCGCCGGCGCGTTCGTCGCGCTGACCACCGTGCTCACCGCGGCGGTGACGGCGTACGCCGGGACGCAAGCCTTCCTCTGAGCACCCCGGGCCGGGGGTGGTGGTCGATCTGGACACCAGGGGATGACCCGTCCGGGTCTGGCGCCTGCGCGGTCGCCGCGAGCACAGTGGAGGCCGGGGGGACACGGCTCAGACCACCATGCCGCAGGCCACCGCCTGGCGCGGTCCGGCGAGAGGACTCGTGTGGCTTCCATGTCTTCGATGGCTCCCCGCGCATGGCACCCGGCCGTGTGGCTGACGGCGTGCTTCGTGCTGTCCGGGTTCGTGGGCGGCCTCGTCTCACGCAGATACGCGCCCGATGCCGGCGTCGGCCAGATGGTCTTCTGGGTGGTGGCCTGGGGTGCCCTCGGTGTCGCCGGTGGCCTCGCGGTGCGCGCCTCGCGCCGTCCCTGACCCCGGACGCACGAACCGGGCCGGAGCGCTCGGCTCCGGCCCGGTGCGGGCGTCGTACGTCGGTGCGTGCTGCGGTCAGCGCACCGAGAAGACCGGCAGGAACGCGAAGCCGGAGACCACCTGGTTGGTGTCCAGGGTCATCTTGGTCGCCTTGGAGCCGCGGAAGCGGACCGTCGAGCGGATCTCGTCGTTCTTCTGCGCGGTGCGGAAGGACTTGATGAGCTCCGGGATCGTGGTCATGTCGCCGCCGTACAGCTCGTCCATCATCTCGGCCTCGTCCACGTAGAAGAAGCCCTCCTCCTCGCTGTTCGAGCCGCCCGAGATGATCATCTCGCCCATCTTGCCGGCGGACTTCTTGGGAGCCGAGGCCCTGATGATCACGAAGCGGCTGGCCCGCTCACGGCTGACCAGCTCGACGCGGATGTTGCGGGCGGAGCCGGCCTTGATGAGCACCGGGCGTCGCGCGGTGATCCGGCGCCACTCGCCACCGGTCTTCCAGTAGGTCTTGCCGATCCGCCAGGCCGTGGCGTCGTCGGTGAAGCTGCTGTCCGTCGTCACCGAGGTGATGGTGACCTTCTCGGTCTCGTTCTCGGTCAGCGCGTAGAGCTGGTAGGCGAGGTCCGTCAGCGGCGCGAAGGAGATGTCGTAGCCGTCGGCGTACCGGTCGCCCGAGGTGATCGTGAACGCGTCGCCGTTGCGGCGCAGCCCCTTGATCGTCCACGTGGACACCGCGCCGCCCTTGCCGAGGTGGTCGAGCGCCCGGTCGTTGACCGAGATCATCGTCGACATGCTGATGTCGTTGAGCCACTCCGGCACCGAGACGTGCGAGGTGCCCTCGAAGGTGTGGCCGCGGTACGTCGCGCTGGAGCTCACGTCGTGCACCGTGGGGAGCACGCCGGTCAGGCCGTGGATGCCGGTCAGCCGGTCCTCGGTCACCGTGCCGATGGGCGCGCCGAGGTTGGCCAGCTTGTAGCTCGAGAACGCGACGTCGGGCTGGATGGTGACGGCGTCGGCGCCGTGCAGGGAGTACGTCGAGTCCCCGGCGAAGGCGAGCGGGTGGCCGAAGCCGACCACGTGGTCGCCACAGACCGCGGTCGCGGTGCCGAGGGCGGACGCCGTCACGGTGCCGTAGGACATCGAGGCGGCCAGGTTGCCGCCGGGCGCGATCGGGATCTCGGCCGCGGAGGTGCTGGCGCTGCCGGCCGCGCGGACCGCCGAGGTGCCGTCGCCGAACCAGCCGGAGAGCTGGTCGGCGCGGTGCTGGGTCAGTCCGGAGACCGCCAACGGCGTCGGCAGGCGGTGCAGCCCGGCGGTGGCCTGGGCCTTGGTGGCGCCCGAGGCGACGAGGGCCGAGCGCAGCGCGCGCGGCACGACGACGCGCGCCGGCGGCGGCGGGTCCGTCGGCAGCATGCCGAGCATCTCGGCCGCGGGCGTGATGCCGGCGATGGTGGTGGGGCCGTTGGAGAGCGAGTAGGAGACGGCGCCGATCAGGTCGCCGGTCCCCGGGTCGTAGACCGGCGAGCCGGACATGCCCTGCCAGATCCCGTTGGCGTCGATCGCGGGGGAGTCGAGGTCCGCGATGATCATGTCGACGCCCGGGGCGATGCCGTCCTCGAGAGTGTCGAGGTAGGTGCCGCCGAACGGCTCCGGCTCGGTGCCGCGGGTCACGGTCAGGCCGGTGACGGCCTGGTCCGCGACGAGGCTGTCGGCCGGGAATGCGGACACGCAGCTGGCCGCTGAGGCGGCCGGGGCCGCGCTGTGGGGTGCGATGCCGACGACGGCCGCGACGGCGGTGGTGATGCCGACGGCGATGACGCTGCCGGGTCGAGTCCCGAGTACTCGTCTGGTCATGTGGGGTTCCCTCCTAGGCGCGCGCCCCCGCGGACGCGCACGGCATCCTCACCCGCCGACGGGGCCCACCGCAGCCGAACGACTGAACCGTTCCGGTACTGGGATCGGGCCCGGTCGGTTCCCCGGCGCGGGTGCCCGGTTCACGCGCGTGTGACCCAGAGTTCGCGCTTTCGGTCAGAATGTGGACTCGCCGACCCTTCACTCCGGTCACATTGTTGGTAGGGTCGTTCATGCAGAAGGTGCAAGTTCCAGCAAGGCTGACGCCCGCGGAGTTTGTGATCCAACGGCGTTTCTTCTTCGTGAGGTTCCCCTCTCGAGTCGGAGCGACGTGTCACCGCTCCTTCTGTGGGGTCGTCGAAGTGACGACCTCTCGCCCCGACTAAGGAGTAACGAGCAATGGCTCAGGGCACCGTCAAGTGGTTCAACGCTGAGAAGGGCTTCGGCTTCATCGCCCAGGAGGACGGCGGCGACGACGTCTTCGTGCACTACTCGGCCATCCAGACCAACGGCTACAAGTCGCTGGACGAGAACCAGAAGGTCGAGTTCGACGTCACCCAGGGGCCCAAGGGCCCGCAGGCGGAGAACGTCCGCCCGCTGTGACCGTCGGTCTCACCGACTGATAACACGAAGAGAGGCCGCTGGCCCGACTTCTACGAAGGTCCCGGCCCCTGTGGGGGCTGGGACCTTCGTGTCATTTCGTGACTATTTGTGGGTCCGTGCCGTTTGATCCGTTGCCGAGCCGGGCAGGATGTGTTTGGACCCTGCTCCGGGTTCTTGATTTTTTGACGACTTCTGACGAGAGGGAGGGCTGACCGTTGCACGACCAGTTCGACGTCTCGCTCGAGGACAGCGACCTCCTTGTCGAGGTCGAGATGACGACGAATCTCATCATCGCCGCCTCCGAGTCCGACGAGGCGCTCAGCCAGGACCAGATCGACGCCATTCTCGGCGTCGTCCCCCAGCAGCGCAGCGAGTAGCACCCCCAGCTCAATCCATTCTCGGGTGAAGGGGGGTTGCGCGGATACCCTAGGGGGGTAAAGTAGGCGGCATGAGCGAGCACCAGCACGGCTACATCCACCGCAAGGACGACTACCTCAAGCGCCTCCGCCGCATCGAGGGCCAGGCCCGCGGCCTCCAGCGGATGGTCGAGGAGGAGAAGTACTGCATCGACATCCTCACCCAGGTCTCCGCGATGACGAAGGCGCTGCAGGCCGTTTCCCTCGGCCTGCTCGAGGAGCACATGAACCACTGCGTCGTCGACGCCGCCCGCGTGGGGGACCGCGAGGCGCAGGAGAAGGTCCGCGAGGCCACCGAGGCGATCGCCCGCCTGGTGCGCTCGTGAGGAGTGTGGAGATGAGCGAGACCACCACCTGGACCGTCACCGGGATGACCTGCGGCCACTGCGTCGCGTCCGTCACCGAGGAGCTGCTCGAGGTCGACGGCATCGAGACCGTCGACGTCGACCTCCCGACCGGCGCGGTCACCGTCACCAGCGCGGGACCGGTCGAGCGCGAGGCCGTCGCCGCCGCGGTCGTCGAAGCCGGCTACGCGCTGGCATGAACAGCGCGCTCGCCCGCATCGCCGTCTTCGTGGTCGGCCTGGCCGTGGTCTTCGCCGGCGGCCTGGCCATCGGCAACGCGGTCGGGCCTGACGTGGAGCCCGCGGCCGGGCACGGGTCCGGCGAGCACGGGTCCTCGGGGGACCACGGTCGGCACGGCGGGGAGATCTCCCTCGGCCTCGACCGCTCGCGGGTGGCGCCCGGTCCCGACCGTCGAGTGACCTTCCGCCTGCTCGACGGCAGCGGCGCGGCCCTGGCGACGTACGACCAGAAGCACGAGCGGGACCTGCACCTCGTCGTGGTCGGCACGCCCGGGCTCACCGACTACCAGCACCTGCACCCCACCCGGGACGGCGACCTGTGGACGGCGCGGATGGCGCTGGCGCCCGGCCGCTACCGGGTGTACGCCGACGGCCGCACCGCCGGCGAGGACTTCGTCGCCGCGTCGACGCTGACCGTGACCGGGCGACGTACCGGCGACCCCCGCACGCCGGCCCCGAGCACCCGCGACAGCATCGGACCGTACGACGTGGCGCTGGACGCCGCCGACGACGGCACCGTCACGCTCCGTGTCACCCGCGACGGGGAGCCGGTCACCGACCTGCAGCCGTACCTCGGCGCCTCCGGCCACCTCGTGGTGATCCGGCGGGGCAGCCTCGACTACCTGCACGCCCACCCCGAGGACGGTCCGCCCGGACCCGAGGTGGCGTTCGCGGTCGAGTTCGACAAGCCCGGAGTCCACCGGCTGTTCCTCGACTTCAAGCACGACGGCCGGGTCCGGACCGCGGCGTTCACGGTGCGCATCGGCGGCCACGGGGAGGTCGGTCATGCGCACTGAGCAGACCGAGCTGGTCATCTCCGGGATGACCTGCGCCTCCTGCGCGAACCGGATCGAGCGCAAGCTCAACAAGCTCGACGGCGTCACCGCGTCGGTCAACTACGCGACGGAGAAGGCGTCGGTCGAGTTCGATCCGGCCGTCGCCCAGCCCGAGCAGCTGATCGCCGCCGTCGAGGC
>JBEVFC010000334.1:0-3836 GCA_040512455.1 Nocardioides sp. | reverse complement strand
CTCGACGGGGCCGCAGGCTTCGGGTCGTCGTACCCCGACCTGGGCGAGCGCTGGATCTCCAACCGGGTGGGGGTCGTCGACCCGGGCAGACTCGTCGTGGCACCGGCCCGGCGTCTCGTCCGCTCGCGAGAGACGGTAGAGCAGGTGCCCCTCGATGCGGTCTTCCTCGATCCGCGGACGGGGGAGGAGGTGGCGAGCGTGCCGGCCGGGCGGACCGGTGCGCAGCCCTCCTTCGGGGGCTCGGTCTCGGTCAGTCCGGACGGACACCTGGTGGCGGTCACCACGATCCGGCACACGACGGTCATCGACGCCCGGACCCGCGAGGTGGAGACCACGATCCCGCTCCAGGCGCCTGTCTGGGACCCTGACGCGGCGTTCTGGGCGTCGGCCTGGTCGCCCGACGGGTCGCGGCTGCTGCTCGGGACCGCGGGCAGGGCCGTCAACACACCCGAGCTGAAGAAGCCCGGCCGCGAGGGCGACCTGGTGGTCGTCGACACGACCTCCTGGCGTGTCGAACGCCGCGTCGTGGTGCCCGGCGGGGTCCGGGTGCTGGAGTGGTCACCTGACCAGACGGTTCTAGCGGTCGGTCAGGAGGCTGCCGCGACCGTGACCCTGTTCGACCCCTCGCTGCGCCGGCAGCGCGTCGTCGAGCTCCGGCCGTCGGACTACCCGTTCGACCTGGCGTTCTCCGCCGACGGGAGCCGGCTGGCGGTCGGGGGCGCCGAGGGCCGGGTGTCGGTGCTGGACACCGAGAGCTGGGAGCTCGTCCACGAGCCGGCGCTGTTGCAAGGCGCGAGGATCGTGGACGTCGGCTGGCTCTCCGACGGCAGGACCGTCGTGGCCAGCGGCATGGACGAACGGGCCTCGCTGTACGACAGCTCGCGGAACCTGGTCCGGGCCGGCCCGTTCCCGGCCTCGGACCAGCCTCCGGACGGTCGGGGCTACGCCTACGTCGTGCCGGGGGCGGACGACGAGCTGGTGCTGTCGGGTGGCGACCAGCCCGGGCATCGGTACCCCCTCGACCCTGCGGTCTGGCTGGCCACGGCCTGCCGGATCGCGGGCCGTGACCTCACACGGGACGAGTGGCGGACCTATCTCCCCGACCGGCCGTACCGGCGTACCTGTGCGGAGATTCTGGGTGGGTGACCGGTGTGCCCGCCACTGCTCATCGGGCTCGACCGATCAGCTCCGGGTGCCGCTGCCACGCGTCCGACATGGCGCGGTCGCTGAAGTAGCGGGCCAGGTACCTCCGCTGGGCGGGGTCGACCTCGCCGCGGTCGCCGGTGGCGTAGCGATGCGCGGAGGTGGCGACCTCGTCTGCCTCGCTGATCGGCTCGCCCTGGCCGCCGTCGGCGCCGCAGGCGGTGAGCAGGGTGGCGAGGCAGGCGGCGGACATCGTGAGTGCGAGGGTGCTGACGCTGCTGCGTGACATGACGTTCTCCTGAGATGGGCCCGGGTGGATCCCGGCGATGTCTGGAGCACACCTCGGAGCGGTTGCGGCATGGACCCGATCCGGTTGTGGTCGGGTTGTGGCCGCGGGACAGAGCACGAAGCGCCCCCGGCACCCTCGTCATGCGGACGACCGGTCACGACGAAAGCGGGACAGCCTAGGCTCGGGGCATGACTTCCACCCCGGACATGAAGCCCCGCTCCCGCGACGTCACCGACGGACTGGAGAAGGCCGCCGCGCGCGGCATGCTGCGGGCCGTAGGCATGGGTGACGAGGACTTCCTGAAGCCGCAGATCGGTGTCGCTTCGTCCTGGAACGAGATCACCCCCTGCAACCTGTCCCTCGACCGGCTGGCCAAGGCGGTCAAGAACGGCGTGCACGCCGCCGGGGGCTACCCCCTGGAGTTCGGCACCATCTCCGTCTCCGACGGCATCGCCATGGGCCACGAGGGGATGCACTTCTCGCTGGTGTCCCGCGAGGTGATCGCCGACTCCGTCGAGACGGTGATGATGGCCGAGCGGCTGGACGGCTCGGTGCTGCTGGCCGGCTGCGACAAGTCGCTGCCCGGCATGCTGATGGCCGCGGCCCGTCTCGACCTGGCCAGCGTCTTCCTGTACGCCGGCTCGATCATGCCCGGCTCGGTGGACGGGAACGACGTCACGATCATCGACGCCTTCGAGGCCGTCGGCGCCTGCCTGGCCGGCAAGATCACCCGCGCGGAGGTGGACCGGATCGAGCGGGCCATCTGTCCGGGCGAGGGCGCCTGCGGCGGCATGTACACCGCGAACACGATGGCCTCGGTCGGCGAGGCCCTCGGCATGTCGCTGCCCGGCTCCGCGGCACCCCCCGCGGTGGACCGCCGCCGCGACGGGTTCGCCCACCGCTCCGGCGAGGCCGTGGTCGGAATGCTCCGCCAGGGCATCACCGCCCGCCAGGTCATGACCCGGGAGGCGTTCGAGAACGCGATCGCCGTGGTGATGGCCCTCGGCGGCTCCACCAACGCCGTACTCCACCTGCTGGCGATCGCCCGCGAGGCCGAGGTCCCGCTGGAGATCGACGACTTCAACCGCATCGGGGACAAGGTGCCGCACCTCGGTGACCTCAAGCCGTTCGGTCGCTACGTGATGAACGACGTCGACAAGGTCGGCGGCATCCCGATGGTGATGAAGGCGCTGCTCGACGCCGGGCTGATGCACGGCGACGTGCTCACCGTGACTGGCAAGACGATGGCCGAGAACCTCGACGCCATCTCCCCGCCGGACGTCGACGGCCAGATCATCCGCGCCCTCGACAAGCCGATCCACAAGACCGGTGGACTGACCATCCTCAAGGGCTCACTGGCGCCCGAGGGCGCGGTGGTGAAGTCGGCCGGCTTCGACGACTCGACGTTCACCGGCACCGCCCGGGTCTTCGACGGCGAGCGCGCCGCGATGGACGCTCTGGAGGCCGGCAAGGTGGTCGCGGGCGACGTGGTGGTGATCCGATACGAGGGTCCCAAGGGCGGACCCGGCATGCGCGAGATGCTCGCCATCACGGGTGCGATCAAGGGCGCCGGCCTCGGCAAGGACGTCCTGCTGATCACCGACGGCCGCTTCTCCGGCGGCACCACCGGCCTCTGTGTCGGGCACATCGCGCCCGAGGCCGTCGACGGCGGTCCGATCGCGTTCGTCCGGGACGGCGACCCGATCACGCTCGACGTGGCCAACCGGCTCCTGGACGTGGACGCGGACCTCGAGAGCCGCCGCGAGGGCTGGGCCCCGAACCCGCCGAAGTACACCACCGGCGTGCTCGGAAAGTACGCCAAGCTCGTCCAGTCCGCCGCCCACGGCGCCATCACCGGCTGATCTCCACGACGCCCGGCCCCCGATCTGGGGACCGGGCGTCGCGCCGTAATCAGCGGTGGAGCGGGGTCAGAGACCCAGGCCGAGCTGGGCGAGGATCCGGTTGAGCAGGTTGGTGATCCGGCCCAGGAGGCCGTTGAGGCCACCGTCGAGCAGGCCGGCGACCGCGCACAGCAGGTTGCCGAGCAGCTGGCCGGCACCCGACTGCGCCACGATGTTGAGCACCACCCTGTCGAGGTGCACCTGGAGGCCGAGCAGGTCGAGGTCCAGCGGGCCGAGCACCAGACGCAGCACGTCGCAGGCGGGGGCCGCCGCGAGCGCGCGACCGGACGTGGTTGCCGGGGTTCCGTTGATGGACTTGACCCGCAGCGTGCGCATCACGCCGAAGGTGCGGGTGCTGCCGTCGGCCTTGTGGACGACACCCTGGACCAGGCCGCGGACGACGATCTTGCCGTCACGCTTGATGAACTTCAGCGGCACGAACGAGCCGGTGACCGAGCGCCCGGACTTCGTCTCGCCGACGATCCGCGAGACCAGCTTGCCCT
>JBEVFC010000269.1:0-5654 GCA_040512455.1 Nocardioides sp. | reverse complement strand
TTCGCCGGTCCCGTGGGCGCCTCCCGACCTGCACCTGACCGGCCTCGAGGGCGCGGGTGAGGTACAGACCCCGCTCACCGGATCGGGTGCGCGGATGCTCCAGATCGGCGACTGGGTCTGGTTCCGGCACGCCAAGTCCGGGGAGCTCGCGGAGCACACCAACCGGGTGCACCTGCTGGCCGGCCAGGCGATCACCGAGACCGTGCCCTCCTATCGCGGGCTCGGCCTGGCCTGGTGACTGCAAGCTCGCCCGAGTCGGTGCTGCGCCTCGCCCTGGAGCGCGAGCCCACGCTCGGCACCGGTCGGTTGATCTGCATCGACGGTCCCGCGGGGTCGGGAAAGACGACCCTGGCCTCGGCGATCGGCGCCAGCAGTGGCGACGCGCTCGTCGTACACATGGACGACCTGTTTCCCGGCTGGGCCGGGTTGCCCGAGGTCGATGCCCAGCTGGCCGACCTCCTGCTCCCCCTGGCGCGCGGGAGTGCTGGCAGCTACCGGCGCTTCGACTGGGTCGCCGACCGCTTCGCCGAGACGGTCACGGTTGACCCCACACCGCTGCTCGTGATCGAGGGCGTGGGCAGCGGGGCGGCCCGCTTCGCCGCTCTGGTCACCGTCCTGGTCTGGGTCGAGGCGCCGTACGACCTGCGGATGCGGCGTGGCCTGGAGCGCGACGGTGACACCTTCGCGCCGCACTGGGAGCAGTGGGCCAGGGACGAGAACGAGCTGTTCACCCGCGAGCAGACGCGCGAGCGTGCGGACGCCGTCATCGACGGCACCCGCGCGCTCGACTGAGCAGACCTCACGCGACCTGGGGCACCCGCCGCGCCGAGCGGCGCCGAGCGACCCGGTGCCCGCCCTCGACCAGCGCGAACCCGACGCCGAAGATCGCCAGCGTCACCAGTCCGTAGGAGAGCGGGAATTCGCTGGCCTCGAACGCGGGGTTCCCCGCGTCCGGCTGCATCGCGTCGAGCATCAGGTAGAGCGTCTGGAAGACGAACGCCCACAGGTAGGCCACGGAGTACGCCGTGTTCGCGGCCAGGCGCGACCCCAGCCCGAAGCCCAGCGGGAAGGCCAGCAGGATCGTGACGACGGCGATCATGTCGGCCTCCTCAGTCCACGACCGGCGCGCGACGCCGGTCGCCGGAGAACATCAGGACGAGTGACACCAACGTCACCACCGTGAACACCGCCACCATGATCTTGATGACGGCCGGCACGTCGACGAACAGTGCCGGCAACGCTGTCACCAGAGCCACGACGAGGCAGGCGGCGGCCACGCGCATCGCGGTCCTGCTGCCGCTGCGCCAGGCGATCACCACTGCGACGAGGCCGATGAGGCCGACGATCGTGTCGACGAGCAACACCTCCATGGGCGGGCCGACCTCGCCTTCCGGCGGCGCGGTCAGGACGCTGGGCACGTTGGCCAGACTGATCAGACCGCCGATGGCGAGGCCCACCTTGTTGCGGGTGCTCAGGGTGGGGCCGGTTTCCCGGACGCTGGTGGTGCTCATGACATACCTCCATGGGTCGAGTGGATGCCTCAGAATCAGCTGTCCGCCGCCCCTGCAACAGGTGCACGCTTCCTGCACATGTTCCTCGTTCTGCCCGGGCATGTCAGGAAGAACTTCCCGGGCGCCGGGAGCCATCCACCGCGATGATGGGCAGATGACCCTGCGGATCCTGCTCGCCGACGACCATCCCGTCGTCCGTGCCGGCCTGCGGGCCCTGATCGACACCATCGACGACCTCGAGGTCGTGGGCGAGGCCTCGGACGGCGAGGAGGCGCTGCGCGAGACGTTGCTCCTGCGTCCTGACGTCGTCCTCATGGATGTCCGGATGGAGGGGGTTGACGGCGTCGAGGCGACTCGACGGATCCGGGCAGCAGCGCCGGAGTCCGCCGTGCTGATGCTGACGATGTACGACGACGACGCGACGGTGTTCACCGCGATGCAGGCCGGCGCGCGTGGCTATCTGCTGAAGGGGGCCACCCAGCACGAGATCGTGAACGCCGTCCGCGCTGTCGCTGCCGGGCAGGCGATCTTCGGCCCCGCTGTGGCAGCGCGCATGCTGGGCTACTTCGCGACGCCGCCGGTCGCGCCGGACTCGCCATTCCCGACGCTCACCGCCCGGGAGCGCGACATCCTCGACCTGCTCGCCGGCGGGCGTCGTACGGCCGCGATCGCCGAGCAGCTCTTCCTCTCCCCCAAGACCGTGAGCAACCACCTCACCAGCATCTTCGCCAAGCTCGAGGTCGCCGACCGCGCCGCGGCCATCATCCGTGCCCGCGAAGGTGGCCTCGGGCGGGAGCAGTGATGACCCTCCACGCGATCGCCCTCGTGGTGCTGGCTCTCTCGCAGGCTCTCCCCGCCGTGGGGCTGCTGCGTGCCCGCCGGGCGCAGGTCTCGGCCGTCATGATGGCGCTGACCGGGCTCTTCCTGCTCATCGGCGTGGTGCTGTATCTCAACGACAACCTGCTCGCCGCACAGCGCGCGTGGCTGGCCGGGGCGGTGCTGTTCGGGCCGCTCGCGCTGGTGCTCTACCCGGTCGCGCGATGGCGGGATCCTCGCGACTTCCTGGCGATCGTCGCCGTGTGCGCAGCAGGGGCGCTGTCGATCGCCGTCCCCCCGTCGGTCGTCACGTCTGCGCTCGTGGTCCTGATCGCCGTGTCCGCCCACCTCGGATGGCGGCTGGACCGAGCGGCGCCCGACGAACGCCGCGCCCTGACCTGGATGGCCCTCGCTGCCGGCAGCAGCAGCCTGGTCGCGGGACTGGCCAGCTTTGCAGCGGACGAGGCCACTGGCACGGTCCCGACCGAGATGTTCTTCGCGGTGGTCGGCCCGGCCCTCTATGTCGGCGTGGCCAGACCGAACATCGCCGACGCGCGCGCACTGATCGTGCCGGTGGTCACCTACCTGACTGCGGCGATCGCCTATCTGGCCCTGTTCCTCGGTGCTGCGGCGGCGCTCGAGGAGCTCGGCCATGGTGCCGCTCCACCTGTGGCGGTGCTCGGCCTGGTCGCCACGGTGCTCGCCGCGACGTTCCATCCGGCGCGGGTGGTGTTCCGGGGAGTCGTGGACGAGCTGCTGTTCGGCGTACGACCTGATCCGCTGGATGCCGCCGGCCAGGTGTCCGGGCGCATCGGCGACGACCCCATCATTGCGCTCCGGGCGATCCGGGAGGCGCTCGTGCTGCCGTACGCCGCGTTGCGCGTCGATGGCGAGGTGACGGTCGCGTCGGGGACACGTGCCACCGACACCGAGATCCGCCCGCTGCACTCCACCGCGGGCAGCAGACTCGAGCTGGAGGTCGGCCTGCGCCCGGGGGACGTGGGCCTGTCGGCCGCCGACAGGCAGGTGCTGGACATCGCGTCACCGCTGCTCGCCCAGTCGCTCCGAGCCACCGCGCTGGCGGCGGACCTGCAACAGTCACGGCAGCAGACGATCGCTGCGCGCGAGGAGGAGCGCCGCCGTCTGCGGCGCGACCTGCACGACGGCCTCGGCCCGCGACTGACCGGCATTGCGTTCACGGCCGACGCGGCCCGCAACCTCGCCCAGACCGACCCACTGGCGGCGGAGCGGCTGCTCGAGACGCTGCGTGCGGAGACGACGTCGGCCATCGAGTCGATCCGCGGGCTCGTCTACGCCATGCGGCCACCGGCGCTGGACGAGCTCGGTCTCGCGGCAGCCGTGACGCAGGCCGCCGGGTCCATGCGAGGACGTTCGGGAGACCCGCTGCGAACAGTCGTGCAGGTCGACGGCATCGGAGCCCTGCCTGCAGCGGTGGAGGTGGCGGCGTACCGCATCGCCATCGAGGCGCTGACCAACATCACCCGGCACACCGACAGCGCCGAGGCGACCGTGGTGCTGGCGCGGACCGGGAGCTGCTTGACCGTGGAGGTCACCGACCCGGCCCCCGGCACCGACAGCTGGCATCCCGGGGTGGGGCTGAGCTCGATGCGCGAGCGTGCCGAGGAGCTCGGCGGGAGCCTCGTGGCCGGGAGTACGGCGACAGGCGGACGAGTTCGCGCCGAGCTGCCGCTGGGTCAGTCCATCAACCGGTAGTTCGTCCAGCGCATCGTGGTCCGGTAGCCGGCCCGTTCGTAGATCGCCAACGCACCAGTGGGGTTCTCCGAGTCGACGTCGAGCGAGGACAGGTCGAAGCCCGCCTCGCGGTAGCGATGGAGCGCGATCCGCAGCAGGAGGCTCGCGAGCCCCTTGCGTCGGTGCTCGGGCGTGGTGCCGACCTTCGCGACGAACGCGTCGCGCTTCCCGGTGGCCTCCAGGACGGCATCGAACTCGCTGGTCTGGATGTACGCCGCGACAGCGCCCGCACCGTCGCGGAGGATCAGACTGAGCTCGGGCCGGAAGTTGCGGCTCCCGGAGACCCACTGGCGCCACATGTCCACGCCCCAGGGCGTGAACCCGTAGTGGCCGACGAAGGCGATGTTGTGCGCGGCGCGCATCTCCTCCTGGTCGACTCCCACCCAGGTGGAGAGCGTGTAGCCCTCCGGCACCGCAGGCGCTTCGGTGCCCACACCCTCTGCGCGCAGGTCGGCCTCCATCACGAACGACCAGCGTTCGGGCTGCAGCCCGTTCTTGCGGAAGACGGACTCCAGGTCGGCGATGGCCGACGGCCCGCTGCCCGTGATCACCGGCTCGAGGCCCCGCTCCCGGGCGTACTCGCGGGCCCGCGCGATCATCAGGGGTACGACGTGCGACCCGATGCCGGTCCGGCGGTGGTCGGGGTGGACCACACCGTCGATGCCCAGGCTGACCTTCCCGTCGTCCGGCGCCCGCGGCATCAGGCGGGTCTGGCCGACCACCTGCCCGTTGCGCTCGACGAGCAGCCAGTCGTGGGCGAGGTCGATCATCGGGTTCTCGATCTCCTCGACGACGTCCTCGACCGAGTAGTGCTCCTCGGTGTGGTCGACGCTCTCGGCCGCGGCCAGCAGGTCGTTGACGGCCCTCGCGTCGTCGCGGGTCATCGGCCGGGTCGAGAAGTCGCTCACGCTAGGGATCGTAGGACCGGCAGCTGCGATCCGGCACTCCCATTTCCGGCAATCGGTGGCCGGTCGGCGGGTCAGAGGGGGGTGTTGGCGGCGATCGTGGCCCGGATCTCGCGGACGGCGCGACGGGCCCGTTCGCCGTCCGAGCCCTGCACGCCGATCAGCGAGATCGTGGAGCCGTCGGAGAGGTCGAGGGTTCCCCAGGGGGCACCCCGGCGCAGCGAGACGCCGATCACCTGCGACCACTCGTAGGTGCGCCTGCGGTAGCCGTTGACGACCGTGAGCGTCTGCGTGGTCGCGGTGACCCGCGAGCGCACGAGCGCGTTCCAGGCACCGAAGAGCATCAGGGCGATCGCGATGAGCGTGGCTCGCTGGAAGGTGGTGAACTCGCTGCGCGTCTCGGCCCCGAGGCCGACCCACACGGCCGCGACCAGCGCCAGCAGCATCCCGCCGAGGACCCACACGGCGACGCGGACGCCGAGCGGCCGCCAGGTGTGCGGCAGGGCCGGAACGGCGGTGGGACGCGGTTCAGAGCCGGCAGGCATGGATGTCGGTCAACAGGATCGCCCGCGCACCGATCTCGTAGAGGTCGTCCATCAGCCGCTGGGCGCCGTCACGCGGGACCATCGCCCGGACCGCCACCCAGCCG
>JBEVFC010000328.1:0-4912 GCA_040512455.1 Nocardioides sp. | reverse complement strand
CACCCAGGCGTCGTTCGCCGACCAGCTCACCAGGGTGCCGATCTCCACCTTCTCGGTGAACGGGTTGTAGGAGCGGAACGTCTTGGAGAACGCCTGGAGGCCGTCCTGGCCTCCGAAGTACTCCAGCAGGCTGACCGAGCCGACGACCTGCCGGACGATCTCGGCGGCCGCGATGGTCACGATCGCCAAGTAGTCCGCTCTCAGGCGCAATGTCGGTACGCCGAGCAGCAGCGCGAGGACAGCGGTCATGAACAGTCCGGCGACGATGCCCAGCCAGAAGCTGAGGCCCCAGGTGCTCACGAACGAGGCCATGGTGTAGCCGCCGACAGCCATGAAGGCTGCCTGACCGAAGTTGAGCAGTCCGGTGTAGCCGAACTGGATGTTGAGGCCGATCGCCGCGAGGCAGTAGACCACGGCGGCCGGGCCGATGGCCTGTTGCAGGGAGTCACCCAGCAGAGTCACGAAATCCATGTCGTTATCCCTCCTACCCGATCCGCTCTCGCCGACCGAGGATGCCTTGCGGACGGACCAGCAGCACCAGGATCAGCACGACCAGCGCTCCGACGTACTTCAGCTCTGCGGGAATGAACAGCGTCGAGACCTCGATGAAGATGCCGATCACGAACGCACCGACGATCGCACCGTAGATCGTGCCCAGCCCACCGAGCGTGACGGCCGCGAACACCAGCAGCAGGGTCTTGAATCCGAGCTGGTAGTTGAAGCCCTGGGTCAGCCCGAGCAGGATGCCGGACAGGCCGGCCAGAGCGGCACCGCCGATCCAGACCACGCTGATCACCCGCTCGACGTCGATGCCGGACGACGCGCTCAGGGCCGGGTTGTCGGACACCGCGCGCGTGGCCTTGCCCATCCGGGTCCGCTGCAGCGCGATGCACACCGCCACGAGGACGGTTGTCGCGATCACGGTGACGAGCACGTCTCGTGTGGTGAACGAGATCGGTCCGAAGTTGATCGGCTGCGCGTTGCCGAACTGCGAGTAGTTCCGGTTCGAGGCGCCCGCGAGGTACTGGTAGAGGTTCCGCAGGAAGATCGACAGACCGATCGAGACGATCATCATCGCGATCAGGCCGGTGCCGCGGTGCCGCAGCGGCGCCCACAGGGCCTTGTTGTTGACCCAGCCGAAGATGCCGGAGGCGATGAAGCCGACCAGCATCGCCACCAGGAACGTGACGTTCAGGCCGCCGATCGTGATGTCTCCGGGCGCAGCATCCACCCAGAACGCCACGATCGCGCCGAAGGTCATCAGCTCGCCGTGTGCGAAGTTCGTCAGCCCGGTGGTGCCGAAGATCATCGAGAGGCCGAGCGCCGACATCGCCAGCAGCAGCGAGAACACGATGCCGCCGACGAACAGGTCGAGCGCCCTCTCGAGCTTGGTGTCCACCTCGGGCTTGTCGTCGATGGGGAACGTCACGAACACGTCGTTCTCGAGGTTCACCTTCTGCTTGAGCGCCACCTGCTTCGGGTTCTGCAGCGCGGTGCCCTCGGGGAGGGTGTCGATGTCGATCTTGATCGTGAAGGTCTCACCGAGGATGTCGATCGTGGATCCTGGGAGCGGCAGGTCGAAGAGACCCGTCGCGTCGGTCTCGCCCTTGGCGACCTCCTCACCCTGGTCGTCCTCGACGGTGATGGTGACGCCCGGCACCGGCTTGTCGCCGCCGCCGCGCTGGTCACGCAGGCAGCCCTGAACGTGGATGGAGTCGTCGTCACGGTCCTCCGGCTTGACGCATTCGGGCTCCGCGGCGCTCGCCGTGGTCACCGACGACTCCGCGCCGGGTGCGGCGGTGGCGGTCGCAGCACCGAGGCCGAAGAGCGCGAGAAAGAGTCCGAGAAGAAGGGGAACGAGCAGTGAAGCTCGTAGCAGTCGCGCGTGCATGGTGCTCCTGTCGCGTTTGACCGGTATCTGCCCGGGTGACGGGGGTCAACGAGCGGACCATACCGTGACCTGGCTCACGAATCACTCGATTCGCGGCCCCACCCTAGGGCCTCCACGGCGCGGAGCAGACCACTCACGGCAACAACCGTGCAACAAATGTGTTTCGTTGGGTCAGGCGCCGTGCAACGCGCCGGCGAGAACCACCAGCAGCGGGGCAACCAGCAGCGCCGGCAGCAGGTCCGCGACGGGCACCTCGCGGATGCGCAGGAGGCGCAGGGCCACCCCGACCAGCAGCAGCCCACCGGTCGCGGTGATGGCCGCGAGGTGCGGGTCGGGAAGTACGTCGCCCAGCGCGACGCCGAGCAGCGTCAGCGACCCCTGCACCACCACGACGGTGACGATGCTGGCGGCCACCCCCCAGCCGAAGGCCGCCGCGAACGCGATCGCGGCGAAGAAGTCGAGGGCGGACTTGAGGTACAGCTGGTCGGCCCCGTTGCCCAGGCCGTCGTTCAGCGAGCCGAGGATGGTGAGCGGCCCGGTGCAGAAGATCAGCGACGCGGTCACGAACCCCTCGATGAACCGGCGCCGCCCCTCGGCGGACCCCTCACCCTGCAACCGGTGCTGCAGCCAGCCGCCGAAGCCCTCGACCCGCGCCTCGATGCGCAGCAGCGAGCCGATGATGCCGCCGATGAGCAGGGCGCCGAGCACGATCAGCATGGGCGCCGACGGGCCCACGAAGTCGGAGAGACCGTCGCCGAGCACCGCCATCGCGCTCGTCGCGGCGATCAGCAGCGTGACCAGGCCGAGCGCGTCCGTGACGAGCTCGCGGGTGCGCTGGGGGAGACGGTTGCCGAGGAGCACCCCCAGCGCCGCGCCGAGAAGGACCGCGGCGACGTTCACCACGGTGCCGATTCCGGGAAACATGCTCCTCCTGTGGCGACGTCGGACCTGTGGGCGTAGTGTCACACTCCGGTGCCTCGGGGGAGACATTGTGGGATGTTGCGCCATCCGGTCCATGACTTTTTCCCTGGAGGAACGCGTGAGCAGGTCAGCGGTCTCCGTGCGCAATGTCCGCGTTGAGGACGCCCCCGAGCTGCAGGCCCTGTGGGCCCAGTTCTCCCGACGCCCTGCCCGCGGCGTCGAGGCGGTCGAGGAGGTGGCGCAGGCGATCCGCCTGGCCCTGGCCGCCGACGACACCCGCATCGTGGTGGCCGAGGTCGCGGGCGAGTTCGCCGGCGCGGTCCACCTCAGCATCCGCCCCATCGGCCCGATGACACCCGAGCGGGCCGTGCACGCGAGCCATCTCCGCGTCGTACCCGAGCTGCGCCGTCGTGGCGTCGGCCGGGTGCTCGTCGAGTCCGCCGTGGCCTGGGCCGAGGAGAACGCCGTCGCCCACGTGGCCGCGACGTCGGTGATGAACTCCCGCAACGGCAACCGGTTCCTGGCCCGTCTGGGGCTGGCGCCGGCGGCGGTCATGCGGATCGCCACCACCGCGCAGATGCGGGCCAGGCTCCCCGTGGAGCGGACCGCGTCCGTGCGTCCCACGATCGCCCGCACCGGCACCGGCAACAGGCACATCGGGCAGGTGCTGGCCGCGCGCCGGTCGGCCCGCCGCCAGCAGAACCCGGTCTAGCCCACGAAGCGCTTCGCCGGCAGCAACGCGCAGGTGATCCGCGAGGTGCACACCCGGCGCCCCTCCTCGTCGGTGATGACGATCTCGTACGTCGCCATGCTGCGCCCCAGGTGCGTCGCGGTGGCCACGCCGGTCACCGTGCCGGAGGTCGCCGCCCGATGATGGGTGGCGTTGATGTCCACGCCGACCGACAGCTTGTCCGGCCAGGCGTGCAGCGCCGACCCGACCGAGCCGAGGGTCTCGGCGAGCACCACCGACGCCCCGCCGTGCAGCAGGCCGTAGGGCTGCGTGTTGCCCTCCACCGGCATGGTGGCCACCACCCGCTCGGCGGAGATCTCCAGGAGCTCGATGCCCATCCGCTCGTTCAGGGCACCCATGCCCTGCGGCATCTGGGCGAGGAACTCCTCCACGGAGATCTGGGCGGGCTTCTCGGGCTGGTCCGGTGCGCTGTCACTCATGGTCGCCATTGTGCCCACCGACGCCGACCGTCGCGGTGTCGGTCCCACTGGATAGAGTCCGGACCGTGACTGCCACACCGACCGAGAACGCGCGTCCCCGCCTGCTCCTGCTCGACGGTCACTCGTTGGCCTACCGCGCGTTCTTCGCGCTGCCGGTCGAGAACTTCTCGACCACGACGGGCCAGCACACCAACGCGGTCTACGGCTTCACCTCGATGCTGATCAACGTGCTGCGCGACGAGCAGCCGACGCACGTCGCCGTTGCCTTCGACGTCTCCCGGCAGACCTTCCGCCTCGCGGAGTACTCCGAGTACAAGGCGAAGCGCAACAAGACGCCCGACGAGTTCGGCAGCCAGCTGCCGCTCATCGAGGAGGTGCTCAACGCCCTCCGGATCCCGTTCCTCAAGAAGGACGGCTTCGAGGCCGACGACATCATCGCCACCCTGGTCACCCAGGCCGTCGCCGACGGCATGGAGGTGCTCATCCTCACCGGCGACCGGGACTCGCTCCAGCTGGTGACCGAGACGTCCACGGTGCTCTACCCCATGCGCGGCGTCTCCGACCTGGCCCGGATGACGCCGGCCGCCGTCGAGGCGAAGTACGGCGTGCCCCCGCACCGCTACCCCGAGCTGGCGGCGATCGTGGGGGAGACCTCCGACAACCTGCCCGGCGTCCCGGGCGTCGGTCCCGGCTACGCCGCGCGGTGGATCAACCAGTACGACGGCCTCGACAACGTCATCGAGCACGCCGACCAGATCACCGGCAAGAAGGGGGAGGCGCTGCGCGCCCACCTCGGCGACGTGATCCGCAACCGCCACCTCAACGCGCTGGTGCGCGACCTGGACCTCGACTACCGCCCCGCCGACCTGGTCCTGCAGCCCTGGGACCGGCACGAGGTGCACACGCTCTTCGACGGCCTGGAGTTCCGGG
>JBEVFC010000185.1:0-6602 GCA_040512455.1 Nocardioides sp. | reverse complement strand
GCGGCCACCGAGGTCGAGCTGAAGGAGCGCAAGCACCGCATCGAGGACGCCGTTCGCAACGCGAAGGCGGCCGTCGAAGAGGGCATCGTCGCCGGCGGTGGCGTCGCCCTGGTGCAGGCTGCCGACCTGGCCTTCGAGAAGCTCGAGCTCACCGGCGACGAGGCGACGGGCGCGAAGATCGTGCGCTTCGCCACCGACGCCCCGCTCAAGCAGATCGCGATCAACGCCGGCCTCGAGGGCGGCGTCGTGGCGGAGAAGGTGCGCAACCTGACCCCGGGTCACGGTCTCAACGCGGCCACCGGCGAGTACGTCGACATGATCGCCGAAGGCATCATCGACCCCGCCAAGGTCACCCGCTCGGCGCTGCAGAACGCCGCGTCGATCGCCGCGCTGTTCCTCACCACCGAGGCCGTCGTGGCCGACAAGCCGGAGAAGGCGGGCGCGCCCATGGGCGACCCGACCGGCGGCATGGGCGGCATGGACTTCTAGGTCCCACCGTCTGAGCCACGCTCAGCAGCCTCACGGAAGGGCCCCGGTCTGCGGACCGGGGCCCTTCTGCGTGCCCGGACGACGTACGGCGGTCGGACGACGTACGGCGGTCAGTCGGCGCGGTGCGGCGCCGCCCAGGAGACGAGGCCCCCGGCGAGCACCAGCACGCCCGCGGCGGAGACCACCAGCAGGCCGGCTCCGGGGGAGACCCGGTCGACCAGCTGGCCCGTGACCGCGGCACCGGCGGCCACGCCGACCACGTTGGCCGTGGACAGCGCGGTCATCATCGTGGTGCCCCAGCCCTGGGGGGCGGCCCGCTCGGCCAGCGCGTAGGAGCTGATCAGCGCGGGAGCGAGCGCGACCCCGGTGAGCAGGAGCGCACCGCCCAGCGCGAGCGGCGCGGTCGTCCACGCCAGCAGCAGCCCGACGGCCACGAGGCCGGCGCCGCCGGCGGCGATCCGGGCGGCCAGACCGAAGCTGCGCGGCAGCCGGGTGGTCAGCAGCCCGGCGACGGCCGAGCCGACGCCCATCAGCGCGTACACCGGGCCGGTCAGCTCGTCGCGGCCGAGGCCGTCGAGCCGGGCGGCGACACCGGTCTGCGAGGCGCCGAAGACCAGGCCGATCGCGGCCATCGCCAGCAGCAGCCCGGCCAGGTGCAGCCGGGGCAGCCGGCCGGACGGGGAGTGGTGGTCGGCCGCGACCTGGGAACGGCCGGGCAGCGCGGTGTGGTGCAGCCCGAAGCCGCCCTGGGCGACGACCGCCACCAGCAGCGCCAGCGACAGGCCGACGGTGGGGGAGGCGAGGGCCGCGATGGTGCTGACCAGCACCGGTCCGGCCACGAACGAGGACTCGTCGACCGCGCCCTCGTAGGCCATCGCCGTCGCGGTGAACGAGTGCCGGTCGCCTCGACGCCGTGCGACCGCCGCCCACCGGGACCGCGCCATCGCACCGGCCTGCGGGTTGGCCAGGCCGATCACGGCGGCCAGCGCCAGCGTCAGCGGCAGCGAGTCGAGGCCGGACAGCACGAGGAAGCCGACGATGCCGAGCACCTGGACCGCGGTCGCGCCGAGCAGCACCGGGCGCTGGCCGAACCGGTCCGCCGCGGCACCCACCAGCGGGCCACCGAGACCGCCGCCGATGCTGAGCGCGGCGACCGCCAGGCCGCCGACCGCGAACGAGCCGGTCCGGTCGGCGACGTACAGCAGGATGCCCAGCGGCAGCATCGCCGTGGGCAGCCGCGCGGCGATGCCGAGGGCCAGGAAGCTCCGGTCCGTGGCCTGCGCCAGGGTGCGGAAGGTGGTCCGTCCGGTCGGGGCGGGAGAGGTCGCCTGTGGCGACGGAGTGAGGGTGGTCATGCGTGCTCCGGGGTGTGCGTCGATTGACGCGCGCCACCCCACCACTGACGCGCACAACCCCTCTGCGGGCCCAAGGATAGCCGGATCGGCCTACGCTGGGCGAATGAGCAACCACGGCCTGCTGCTCGCGGCCGGCGCGGGCACCCGGATGGGCCGGCCGAAGGCGCTGGTCGACGGCTGGCTGACCCGCGCGGTCGACTCGCTCGAGGCGGCCGGCTGCGAGGGCGTCACCGTGGTGCTCGGGGCGGGCGCGGACGAGGCCCGGGAGCTGCTGGCCGAGGCCGGTGTCGAGGTGCGCCAGGTGGTCGCCGAGGACTGGGCGGACGGCATGGGCGCCTCGCTGCGCGCGGGACTGGAGTCCCTCGACGACGGGCCCACCGCCGTCATCGTCACCCTGGTCGACCTGCCGGACGTCGGCGCCGAGGTCGTACGGCGCGTGCTCGCCGACCCGGTCGACACCGCGACGCTGCGGCGGGCGGCGTACGACGGGACCCCCGGCCACCCGGTGCTGATCGGCCGCGACCACTGGGCCGGCGTGGCCGCCGCCGCCCGCGGGGACCGCGGCGCCCGCGACTACCTGGCCGAGCACCGACCCGTCCTGGTCGAGTGCGGCGACCTCGCCTCCGGCGCCGATGTGGACTCCCCAACCTTCGGCCAACCTCGCCCTCAGTAGCGTTGAGGCATGGACGTCGACGACCTGACCGCGCCCGCCGATGTCGCGCGCCTGCTCGGCAGCACCGGGTACCTCTCCGACGACGCCCTCTCGACGGTCGCCTACCTCGCCCTGAAGATGCAGCGCCCGCTGCTTCTCGAGGGTGAGCCCGGCACCGGCAAGACCGCGCTCGCGGAGGCGCTCGCCGAGGCCGCGGGCTGGCCGCTGATCCGGCTGCAGTGCTACGAGGGCATCGACGCCAGCCAGGCGCTGTACGACTGGGACTTCCCGCGGCAGATCCTGCACCTGCGCGCGCTCGAGGCGGTCGGCGGCGGGCCGGACGTCGAGGAGGCCGAGAAGAGCCTGTACGACGAGCGGTTCCTGCTGGCGCGTCCGGTGCTGCAGGCGCTGCGGCAGAGCCCCGCGGTGCTGCTGGTCGACGAGGTGGACCGGGCCGACGACGAGTTCGAGGCGTTCCTGCTCGAGGTGCTGTCGACGTACCAGGTGACCATCCCCGAGCTCGGCACGGTCAGCGCCGCGACGCCGCCGGTCGTGGTGCTCACCTCCAACCGCACCCGCGAGCTGCACGACGCACTCAAGCGGCGCTGCCTCTACCACTGGATCGACCACCCGGGGCTGGCCCGCGAGGTCGAGATCGTGCGCAGCCGGGCGCCCGAGGTCTCCGCGGAGCTGGCCGGTCAGGTGGTCCGCGTCGTCCAGGAGCTGCGTGCCCGCGACGACCTGCTGAAGCCGCCCGGGGTGGCGGAGACCCTCGACTGGGCGCGGGCCCTGGAGCGGCTCGGGGCCACCGAGCTCGACCTGGCCACCGCGTCGGCGACGCTCGGCGCGGTGGTGAAGTACCGCGACGACACCGAGCGCGTGAAGCACGCCCTCGAACGGATGCTGACGACGTGATGAACACCCCACGACGTTCTCCGTCTCCTCCGCTGCGCTCCTCCGGCGGACGACGCCCCGGGGCCCCCGAATGACGACCCTGCACGAGCCCGACGAGGTGCTGCTCGGCTTCGCCCGGGCGCTCCGGGCGTCGGGCGTGCCGGTCACCCTGGACCGCTCGCGGACCTGGCTCGAGGCGGCCGCGCTGGTCGACATCGGTGACCGCCAGGCGACGTACTGGGCCGGGCGGGCCACCCTGTGCGGCTGCCCCGACGACCTGGCCCGGTACGACCAGATCTTCGACGCCTGGTTCCTGGCGAGGGAGGGGCTGCCGCGCACCCGGCCGCGGACCGAGCAGACCGAGCTCGTCCAGGCCGCGCTGCCCCAGGACGAGAGCGGCGGCACCGCTCCCGACGACGACCCCGAGACGGTCGCCGCGATGGCCAGCGCCGCCGAGGTGCTCCGGCACCGCGACATCGCCGAGGTCAGCGGCGCCCAGAAGGCCGCGCTCGCCGCGATGTTCGCGGCCCTGCACCCGCACGCCCCGGCACGTCGCGCGCATCGGCGTACCGCCTGGCGCCGGGGCGAGGTCGACGCCCACCGCACGCTCCGCACCACGCTGCGCCGGATGGGCGAGCCGGCCCCGGTCGAGTGGCGCCGCCGCGGCACCCGCCCGCGCCGGGTGGTGCTGCTGGTCGACGTGTCCGGCTCGATGAGCAAGTACGCCGACGCGTTGCTGCGGCTCGCGCACCGCTTCGTGGTGACCGCCGGCGGCCGCGGCGGGGTGGAGGTCTTCACGCTGGGCACCCGGCTCACCCACGTCACCCGCGCGCTGCGGATCCGGGACCCCGAGCGGGCGCTGATCGCCGCCGGCGAGACCGTCCCGGACTGGGCCGGGGGCACCCGCCTCGGCGAGAACCTCAAGGCCTTCCTCGACCGCTGGGGCCAGCGCGGCATGGCCCGCGGCTCCGTCGTCGTGATGTTCAGCGACGGCTGGGAGCGCGGCGACCCGAGCCTGCTGGCCGAGCAGATGGCCCGGCTGCAGCGGATGGCGCACCGGGTCGTGTGGGTCAACCCGCACCGCGGCAAGGCCGGCTACGAGCCGGTCCAGAGCGGCGTGGTCGCCGCGCTGCCGCACGTCGACGACTTCCTCGCCGGCCACTCGCTGGCGACGTTCGCGGAGCTGGTGGAGGTGGTGGCGCATGCGTGAGGTCCTGCCGGAGCTGCTGGACTGGTGGCGGAGCGGTCAGACGGTCGGTCTGGGGACCGTCGTCGCGACGTTCCAGTCCGCCCCGCGCCCGCCGGGCGCCTCGATGATCGTCGGGCCCGACGGCGAGGCGGTCGGCTCGGTGTCGGGTGGCTGTGTCGAGGGCGCGGTCTACGAGCTCGGCCAGGACGTGGTCGACACCGGCGTCCCGGTCCTCGAGCGGTACGGCGTCTCCGACGACGACGCGTTCGCGGTCGGGCTGACCTGCGGCGGCATCCTCGACGTGTACGTCGAGAAGGTGAACCGCGACACCTTCCCCGAGCTGGAGGAGATCGCCGCCGACGTGGCGGCCGGACGACCGGTCGCGGTGGCCACCGTGATCGAGCACCCCGACCCCACCCACCTCGGCCGCCGCACGATCCTTCGCCCCGGCCAGCCCGCCAGCACCAGCCTCGGCAGCGACCGGATCGACGACGCCGTCCACGACGACGCGTTCGGCCTGCTGGCGCTCGGCCGCAGCGAGGTGTTGTCCTACGGTCCCGACGGCGAGCGCCGCGGCGAGGGCATGCGGGTGTTCGTCTGGGCGTTCGCCCCCAAGCCGCGGATGCTGGTCTTCGGCGCCATCGACTTCGCCGCCGCGGTCGCCCGCGTCGGCGCGTTCCTCGGCTACCACGTCACGGTGTGCGACGCCCGGCCCGTGTTCGCCACCGCATCCCGATTCCCGGAGGCGGACGAGGTCGTCGTCGACTGGCCGCACCGCTACCTCGACGCCGAGGTGGCCGCCGGCCGGATCGACCGCCGTACCGCCATCTGCGTGCTCACCCACGACCCGAAGTTCGACGTACCCCTGCTCGAGGTCGCGCTCCGCCTGCCCGAGGTGGCGTACGTCGGGGCGATGGGCTCGCGGCGTACCCACGACGACCGGATGAAGCGGCTCCGCGAGGAGGGTCTCTCCGAGGAGCACCTGGCCCGGCTGTCGTCGCCGATCGGCCTCGACCTCGGCGCCCGCACGCCGGAGGAGACCGCGGTCAGCATCGCCGCCGAGATCATCGCCGCCCAGTGGGGCGGCTCGGGGCAGCGGCTGGCCGGCACCGACGGCCGGATCCACCACGCCGACGACATCCGCCGGAGCCTCGACCAGCCGTCGACGGTCCAGGAACGGGAGCAGGAGCCGGGTCTGCGATGAGCAGGCGGCCAGGCCTCCGCGCGGCGACCGCGGTCGCCACGCTCACCCTGCTCGCGGGCTGCACGGACGGGCCGGCGGACGACGCGGACGCCGGTCCCGGGACCGGGACGACCAGCGCGCCGCCCGACCCGACCGGCAGCCCGTCCGAGGAGGACCCGACCGAGGGGACCCCGACGGCCGACCCGACCGACGTGCTCCCGCCGGTCCGCGACGCGGTCTCCCTCCCGGCGCTGATGCGCGAGAAGCTCCGCGGCGGCCGCATCCGCCGGGAGCGCACCCAGTTCACCAACGAGGCCTACGGCCGCTACGAGGTCACCTACCCCAGCGGCGCCCTCCGGGTGTCCGGCATCCTGCTGGTGCCCGCCGGGAAGGGGCCGTTCCCCGCGGTGGTGCTCAACCACGGCTACATCGAACCGTCCATCTACGTGACCGGGCAGGGACTCTCCCGCGAGCAGGACTACCTCGCGCGGGCCGGGTTCGCCGTCCTGCACACCGACTACCGCGGGCACGCCGCCTCCGACCCGGCGTCGCCGCTGAGCCGGGAGACCCGGCTCGGGTACACCCGCGACACCATCAACGCGGTGCAGTCGCTGAAGCGTGAGGCGTACGTCGACCCGGACAAGGTGGCGATGCTCGGCCGGTCGATGGGCGGCGGGGTCACCCTCAACGCGCTGGTCGCCAAGCCGGACCTGGTCAGGGCGGGCGTGGTCTTCGCCTCGGTGAGCTCGCGGTTCCTCGACAACTTCGACCGCTGGACCCGGCGCGAGCGGCCGGACGCGGCGGCCGCGTTCTTCGAGGAGTTCGGGGCCCCGCGGGAGG
>JBEVFC010000160.1:0-13231 GCA_040512455.1 Nocardioides sp. | reverse complement strand
GCGTACCCGCTGGCGCCCGACCACACCTGGCGCGACTCCCACGAGCCGCTGGTCGGCCTGGTCCGCGACCTCGCGGCCGAGGGCCAGGTGGCGCTGGCCGGTGACTCCGCCGGCGGCGGGCTCGCGCTGGCCGTGGCGATGGGCGTCCGTGACGGGGGCGGCCCACAGCCGAGCCACCTGGTGCTGATCTCCCCGTGGGTCGACCTCACCAGCTCGGCGCCGGGCACCCTCGAGGCCGGCGACCGGGATCCGTGGCTGAACGTCGAGAACGTGCCGGTGTACGCCGGCTACTGGGCCGGGTCGGCCGACGACCTGGCCCGTCCCGAGGTCTCGCCCGGGCTGGCCGACCTCACCGGGCTGCCGCCGACCCTGATGATGTGCGGGACGCGCGACATCCTCTTCCCGGCCTGCCGCGAGCTCGCCGACCGGGCCGCGATGCGCGGCTGGGAGTGCACGTTCGTCGTGGAGCGCGGGCTCATGCACGTCTACCCGTTGCTGCCGATCCCGGAGGCCAAGAAGGCCTTCCGCCAGGTCGTCGACTTCCTGTCCTGACCGACGGTCAGTCGGGGCGCAGGTCCTCGGCGGCCAGCACCAGCTCCTCGGTCGCCACCGCGGCCGACAGGGCGTCGAGCGTCGGCCCGCTCCACCGCACCGGTCGCGCCCCGAGCAGCACGTAGCGGCGCGCCGGCTCGCGCCGCCCGTCCAGCAGGGTGATCGTCACCCGACGGGGCTCGGGATGCCGGGCCCACTCCAGCAGCGCGTCGTCCCTGCTGACTCCCCGGCGGAGGGTCACCGTGGCGGCCGGCTTGGCGTCCGGCTCCAGCGCGAGCCCGAGCACCTCGCTGCAGCCGACGGTGCGATCGCCGAGGTCGACCTCGAAGGCGCTGGCGCCGAGCGGGTCGTCCATGCGGACGAGACTATCCGTGCCCGCCGACGAGGCGTACCTTCATGAGGCATGGCGGTCCGTGAGCATCCCTACGGTCGGTTCAACTTCATCGTGACGCTGGGCGACGTGGGCGGCGAGGACCAGGCCGTCGGCGGCTTCTCCGAGGTCAGCGGGCTGGGTAGCGAGATCGTCTACGCGGAGTACCGCAACGGCAACGACCGCGAGAACCACGTCCGGAAGATCCCGACCCTGCACAAGACCGGCGACGTGACGCTGACCCGCGGCGTCATCGGCGACCTGCGGCTCTTCGAGTGGCTGAAGCTGGTCCGCGAGGGCACCATCGACCGGCGCACGGTCACCATCGACCTCCTCGACGAGGGTCGCAACCCGGTGTGTCGGTGGGTGCTCCGCAGCGCCCTGCCCCGCAGGTGGACCGGCCCCACCCTCTCGGGGAAGGGCGCCGACGTGGCCATCGAGGAGCTGGTCCTGATCGCCGAGCAGATCGACTTCGACTCGTTCTGAGCAGTCACCTCTCGACGCGGGTGACCGAGTAGGTCGCGGTCGTCGGCTCCGGGTTCCCGAACCGGGCGTTGGGGAGGTAGAGCGCCCTGCCGAACTTCGCCACCGTCGTGGGCACGTCGAACGTCGGTGACGTCAGGGTGTCCACGAGCCGGCCCGCGAGGCCGCTCCGGCACAGCCTCAGCACGGCCACCTTGTTCTCCCGGTTCTGCACGGCGTAGAGCTTCCGGCCGTCCACCAGCAGGCCGTCTCCGTTGCTGAGCAGGTAGCCGCCGAGGTCGACGCGCGTCGCCGTGCCGGTCCTCGGGTGGACCCGGAAGAGATAGCCGGTCGCGGACTGCACGACCAGCAGGGCCCTGCCGTCCGGCGTGGTGGTGATGCCGTTGGCATTGAACCCCGCCACCTGCTGCCAGTCGCCACCCAGCGGCACCTCGCTCGGCTCGCCGGTGAGCTTCCTGCCGGCCGGCACCCGGTAGAGCACCGCCCGCTGCGAGTCGGTGAACCACGCTGCGCCCTTGCTGAGCACCACGTCGTTCACGAACGTCGGGGCGTCCGCGAAGTCATAGGTCGCGAGCACCTTGCCGGTGCGGGTGTCCACCACCTTCGCGTCGCCGTCCGCGCCCCCGGCCACCCACAGGCGGCCGCGATGGTCGAGCTTCATGCCGACCGCCTGGGTGCCGTCGCCCTCGCTGATGGTTCGCCCGGCGCCGGTGCGCAGGTTCAGCGCGCGGATGTCGCCGTCGGCCAGCGATCCGACGTACGCCGTGGGGCCGCGCCCGGTCGCGATGCCCTCGGGCTGGAAGCCGTTCGGCAGCGGTATCTGGTCGGGGAACGGTCTCGCTCCGGCCGGTGCGGCGAGCGCCGCGACCAGCAGGCCGGCGGCCAGGCCGGGAGACAGGATCTGGGTCAGTCGTCCGAGTCTCGTCATCACGGGAGTCCCTTTCGTCCCGATTCAACGTAGCGCGCGGGCGGAGCGGCCGCACCTACGATGCTGCGATGGTGACGATCAAGACCATCTGCCTGCACACCACCGATGTCGAGAGGGGGGTCGGGTTCTGGAGCGCGGCGCTGGGCTACTCGCCGCACCCGGAGGCCCCCGACGTGCTGCTGCCGCCGGACGGCGACGGCCCGCACCTGGGGCTGTACGGCGACGCGACCCACCTGGACCTGGCCACCTCGGGGCCGGAGGAGCAGCGGGTCGAGGTCGAGCGGCTGGTGGACCTGGGCGCCGAGCGGGTGGCCGACTGGCCGTACCCCGAGGATGCCGACTTCGTGGTCCTCCGCGACCCCGAGGGCAACCTGTTCTGCGTGCTGGACCACGGCTGAGTCAGAAGCTGGCCGACGCCAGCCGCTGGGCCAGGTCGGCGACGCACTCCCGCAGCGCCTCGCCGCCGACCACCCGGAACGGCGCCGGCACCGCCGCGAGCTGCTCGGCGTACCAGATCGGGTTGCTGGTGCTGCCGACCAGCCGGGTGCTGCCGTCGTCGATCGGGTCGAGCCGTCCGAGCACGCGCGGGATGCGGCGGGCCACGTCCTCGTGCGGCGCGTCGATGACGACGTCCACGTCGTACTCCCAGCCGACGGCGAGGTGCTCCTCGAGCTCGGCGACCGGGTCGAGGTCCGCGGGCCGGTCGAAGGTGGTGGGCAGGACCTCGACGCCGAGGATCCGGTCGATCCGGTAGGCGCGCCGGGCGTCGGCGGAGTGCGCGTGGCACAGGAGGTACCACCGCCCGTGGCGGACCACCACCGCCCACGGGTCGACCTCGCCGGCCCACTCGGATCCCGCCTCCGAGCGGTAGCCGAGCCGCACCCGCCGGCGTTCCGAGCAGGCCTCCACCAGCCGCGACGCGATGCCGGGATCGGGCCGTACGGCGGCCCGGTCGGGGGCGGCGGCGGTGGTCCGCCGCAGCGCCTCGGCCTGGGCGGCCACCGGCTCCGGGAGCGCCCGCATGATCTTGCCGAGCGCGCTGCCGACCGGGTCCGTCGGGTCGCTGGCGGCGTGGTGCCCGTCCAGCACGGCCATCACCAGGCCGAGCGCCTCGGTCCCGCTGAACGTCAGCGGTGGCAGCCGCAGCCCGCGGCCCAGCCGGTAGCCGCCGTACGGCCCGCGCATCGACTCGATCGGGATGCCCGCCTCCCGGAGGATGGCGACGTACCGGCGGGCGGCCCGCTCGGAGACCCCGAGCTTGTCGGCGAGGCGGTCCGCGGTGATGCCGGGGCTGCCCTGGACGAGCTCCAGGGCGAGCAGGGCCCGAGCGGTGGGGCTGTCATCCGTCGCCACAACGTCGCCTTTCCGGAAGCAGAACGTCCGGAATCAACTCTAGCGTGCCCGGCATGACGAATCTCAACGAACAGATCCTGCTCTGGCCGCCCGTCGCCGGCAACGAGGCCGACACCCTGGTCGGGTCGCTCGAGCGCCAGCGCCGGACCTTCCGGTGGAAGTGCGAGGGCCTCGACGCCGACGGCCTGCGCGCGACCACCGGCGCCTCCTCGATGACCCTCGGCGGGCTGCTCAAGCACCTGTCCTTCGTCGAGTCCCTGTACTTCTCGCTGAAGCTGCACGGCCGCGACCCGGGCGAGCCGTGGAACGCGGTGGACTGGGCGAACGAGGAGAACTGGGAGTTCCGCAGCGCCGCCGAGGACAGTCCCGAGGAGCTCTACGCGATGTACGACGCCAGCGTCGCCCGGGCCCGCGCGAACCTCGCCGAGGCGCTCGCCGACGGGGACCTCGGCAGGCCCATCGCCGAGACGTGGGACGACGGGGACGCCCCGAGCATCCGCCGGATGCTGGTGGACCTGATCGAGGAGTACGCCCGGCACACCGGCCACGCGGACATCCTCCGGGAGGCCGTGGACGGCCGGGTCGGCGAGGACCCGCCGCACCCCTGAGCCCGCGCGGAACGGTCAGTCGTCGGCGAGGCCGCCGCGCAACGTGGTGACGACCGGTCGCGGCGCGGTGTCGACGGCGAGCCGGAACACGTCGGGCCGGTGGTAGTGACCGACCGGGTCGAACAGCCGCCGCGCCGACCGCACGGCAGCCAGGTCCAGCTCCGCCACCAGGACGGTCTCGGTCTGCCGGGCGGGTCCGGCGAGGACCTCCCCGCCGGGGCCGACGATGACCGTGTTGCCGGGCTCCACCCACTCGGGGGCCGTCGGGTCGGACCGCCACACGCGCTCCCGGTCGGGGAAGTCAGGCGGGATCTGGTCGGCGTGCACGCAGGGGTTCACGCCGACCACGTAGCAGCGGCCCTCCCGGGCGATGTGCCGCATCGTCGCGACCCAGGCGTCACCGGTCGCCAGCGTCGGCGCCACCCACACGTCGACCCCCTGCGAGTACAGGTAGAAGCGCGCCAACGGCATGTAGTTCTCCCAGCAGATCAGCCCGCCGAGGCGCCCGAACGGCGTCGGGTAGGTGTCGAGGGTCGAGCCGTCGCCCATCCCCCAGACGGTGCGCTCCGAGCCGGTCGGCATCAGCTTCCGGTGTTTGCCGAGCAGGGTGCCGTCGGCGTCGAAGTACAGCAGCGTGTTGTAGAGCGTGCTGCCCGTCGGGTCGCGCTCGCTGACGCCGATCACCAGATAGGCACCCGCGTCCCGGGCCGCCGCCCCGAGCCGGTCGGTGGCCTCGCTCGGCACGACGACGGCCTGGTCGGCGAACATCGCGAACCACTGCTCGTCGCCGTCCCAGATCGGCGTCGCGTCGATCCAGACCGGGGTGCCGGGCACGAAGGCCTCCGGGAACACCACCAGGTCGGCGGCCCGCACGGCGGGGTCCGCCAGCAACGACTCGACCTTGTCGAGTGTCGCGGCGCGATCCATGAGCACGTACGCCGCCTGCACGGCCGCCACCGTCATCGTCGCCATCTCGGCGCCTCCTGCCGTCGACGATACGCCTCCCGGCGCGGCAGGTGACCCGGGTTTCGGCGGAGCTCGCGGGTGCGCTGCGTGCCGCGGGGTGCGAACCTGTTCCCAGGGAGAACCGGATGGAGCGGGTCGACGTCGAAGGACTGCGGATCGCCTACGAGCGGGCCGGTAGCGGACCGCCCGTCGCGCTGGTGCACGGCTTCGTCGGCGACGGGCTCTCGACCTGGGGCGACCAGATCGAGGCGCTGTCACCGGAGTTCACGGTGCTCGCCTGGGACGCCCCTGGCGCCGGGGGCTCGTCCGGGCCACCCCCCGGGTTCCGGGCCGGCGAGTACGCCGACTGCCTGGTCGCGTTCCTCCGGGCACTCGGGTTCGTGCACGCTCACCTGGTCGGGCTGTCCTTCGGGGGCATCGTCACGCTCGCGGTGGCCGAGCGGCACCCGGAGGTCCCGCGCTCGCTCGGCCTCCTGGGCGCGTACGCCGGCTGGCGCGGCTCACTGCCCCACCAGGAGGTGGACGCCCGGCTGGCGCAGTGCCTCGAGCTGTCCGAGCTGCCGGCGGAGGACTTCGCCCGCGCGATGGTGCCGTCGATGTTCTCCGCCAACGCGGGAGCCGCCGCAGTGGCCGGGTTCGCCACGAGCGTGCGGCGGCTGGACCCCGCCGGCTTCCGCACCATGGCCCGGGCCTCGGCCGAGTCCGACCTGCGGCACGTCCTTCCCGGGATCAGCGTCCCGACCCTCCTGGTCTACGGCGACCAGGACGTCCGAGCGCCGCTGTACGTCGCCGAGGCCCTGCGGTCAGCGATCCCGGCCGCGCGCCTGGTCGTGCTGCCGGGTGTCGGGCACGTCAGCTGCGTGGAGGCCCCGGGCGCCGTGAACCGGGCGCTCGGGACCTTCCTGCGGTCGCTGGAGACCGATCACGGGGACTGAGGCCCGACCGTCCCGTCGGGGTCCGCAGCGGCACCGCCCCTGGCGGCGCTCTCCTTCAGCTCCACGAACAGCACGTGCGTCTCGGTGTCTCCGATGTTCTCCCCGCGATGCTCCTGCCCAGGCAACCACCCGACCGACCCGGCCTCCAGCGCCACGTCGCGCTCGACGTCCCCCGAGACCAGCCGGCGCCGGAAGGAGGAGAGCGTGTACATCAGGCTGTCCGGGTGCTGGTGCGGGGTCGTCCGGTCGCCGGGCTCGTCCTTGTACTCCAGGACGCGGACCCGGTCGTTCTCGAAGACGACCGTGTAGTGCCGGGGGTTGCTCTGCACAGGGTCGAGGCTCATCCCGACACCATGACAGGTGCCGGCCGCGCAGAGAACGCCTCGGCTACACGTCCTGGGGGACCGGCACGCCCGTCGCGCTGTGGCAGCGGTAGCCGTTCGGCACCTTCGCGAGGTACTGCTGGTGCACGTCCTCGGCGTAGTAGTACGCCGGGGCGGGCGCCACCTCGGTGGTGATCTCGCCGTAGCCCCGCTCGGTGAGCACCGGCTGGTAGACCTCGATCAGCTTGTGGGCGACGGCCTCCTGCGCGGGTGAGGTGTAGTAGATCGCCGAGCGGTACTGCGTGCCCATGTCATTGCCCTGGCGCATGCCCTGGGTCGGGTCGTGCACCTCGAAGAAAACGCGCACCAGGTCGGCGTACGACACCTTCGACGGGTCGAAGATCACGCGCACGGCCTCGGTGTGGCCGGTCCTGCCGGAGCACACCTCCTCGTAGGACGGGTTCGGGGTGACACCGCCGGCGTAGCCGGCCGAGGTCGACCAGACGCCGGGCGTCTGCCAGAAGATCTCCTCGGCACCCCAGAAGCAGCCGAGGCCGAAGATCGCCTCCTCGTACCCCTCGGGAACGTCGGTCACCAGCGGCGCGTCGAGCACCAGGTGGCGCTCGGCGAGCGGGAAGGGACGCTCGGCGCGGCCGGGCAGGGCCTCGTCGGCGGTGGGCAGCGTGCTGGGCTTGCGGAAGAACACGGAACCTCCAAGATCTCGTCTGGAGCATCTCAACACCGGACAAGCCCGATCCGTTCCCCGAGATCGCCCGGGTCTAGGCTCGCCACGTGACCCAGGAACACCAGAACAAGTCCGGATTCGAGACGCGTGCGATCCACGCCGGCTATGAGCCCGACCCGATGACCGGTGCGGTCATCCCGCCGATCTACGCGACGAGCACCTACAAGCAGGACGGCGTGGGCGGGATGCGCGGCGGCTACGAGTACAGCCGCTCCGCCAATCCCACCCGCACGGCCCTCGAGGGCGTCATCGCGGCGCTGGAGCAGGGCGAGCGCGGCTTCGCCTTCGCCTCCGGGCTGGCCGCCGAGGACACCCTCATCCGCGCGCTGTGCCGGCCGGGCGACCACGTGGTCATCCCCGACGACGCGTACGGCGGCACCTACCGGCTCTTCGACAAGGTTGAGCAGGCCTGGGGGCTGGCGCACAGCCCGGCCGCGGTCTCCGACGTCGACGCGGTCCGGGCGGCCATCCGCCCGGGCGAGACCAAGCTGGTCTGGATCGAGACGCCCACCAACCCGCTGCTCAACATCGGTGACATCGAGGCCCTCGCCTCGGTCGCCCACGACGCGGGCGCGCTGCTGGTGGTCGACAACACCTTCGCCTCGCCGTACCTCCAGCAGCCGCTGAGCCTGGGCGCCGACATCGTCGTGCACTCCACCACGAAGTACTGCGGCGGCCACTCCGACGTCGTCGGCGGTGCGCTCGTGGTCAGGGACCTCGACGTGGCCGAGAAGGTCGCCTTCCACCAGAACTCCATCGGCGCCGTCGCCGGGCCGTTCGACGCGTTCCTCACCCACCGCGGGCTCAAGACCCTCGGGGTGCGGATGGACCGGCACTGCGACAACGCGGAGGAGGTCGTCGAGTTCCTGTCCAGCCACGCCAAGGTCGCCGAGGTGATCTACCCCGGGCTCGAGTCGCACCCGGGCCACGCGGTCGCGGCGAAGCAGATGAAGCGCTTCGGCGGCATCGTCTCCTTCCGGGTCACCGGCGGCGAGCAGCACGCGCTGGACGTCTGCGGCAAGGCCGAGGTCTTCACGCTCGGGGAGTCGCTCGGCGGCGTCGAGTCGCTGATCGAGCACCCCGGCCGGATGACCCACGCGTCCGTCGCGGGCACCGACCTGGAGGTCCCCGCGGACCTGATCCGGCTCAGTGTCGGCATCGAGACCGCGGACGACCTGCTCGCCGATCTCGACCGCGCCCTGTCCTGAGCCGCCCCATGGAGCCGGACTACCGCTTCACGCTCGCCAACGAGCGGACCTTCCTCGCCTACGAGCGCACCGCGATCGGCCTGGTCGCCGCGTCCGTGGCGGTGCTGCAGATCTTCGAGGGCTGGGAGCACACCCTGCTCGGGGTGCTGCTGCTGCTCGCGGGGACGGTGGCCTCGGTCGGCGGCTACCTGCGGTACCGCGCGGCCGACGCGGCGATCCGGGCGGGCGCGCCGCTGCCGACCAACCCCGTGGTGCACCTGCTCGCGGGCGCGGTGCTCGTCTGCCTGCTGGCCGCGGCGCTGTCGGTACTGCTGTGACCCTTCCCCTGAGCGAGGTCGTCTGCGTCGACTTCGGCTCCACCTTCACCAAGGCGGCACTCGTCGACCTCACCGACGGCACCATCGTGGCCGCGGCGGCGCACCGGACCACGATCGACACCGACGTGCTCGACGGGTACGACGCGTGCCTGGCCGCGCTGGTCGGGCAGGACGCCCGCGCCACCCGCGCACCCGTGCTGGCCTGCTCCAGCGCCGGCGGGGGACTGCGGATCGCGGTCGTCGGCAACGAGGAGCTGGTCACCGCGGAGGCCGGCCGGCGGGTCGCGCTGAGCAGCGGGGGCAAGGTCGTCGCGGTCATCGGTGTCGCCAGCCGTCCGCCCGAGGAAGGTCCCTGGACGCGCGAGGTGCGGACCAGCGAACCGGACGTGGTGCTGCTCACCGGCGGCACCGACGGCGGCAACGCCGAGGTGCTGCTCCGGGCCGCTCGCGAGCTGGTCGGCTCCGGCTGGACCGGCCCGGTGGTGGTGGCCGGCAACATCGACGCCCGTGACGAGGTGGCCGCGGTCCTGGCCGCCGGAGGCGTCCCGCACGTCCTCGCCGACAACGTCGTGCCCAGGATCGGCGTGCTGGCCCCCGACTCGGCCCGGGCCGCGATCCGCGAGATGTTCCTGGCCCACGTGATCGGCGGCAAGCACCTCTCGTCCCGCGCGGACTTCACCGCGATGGTGCGGGGGGCCACCCCCGACGTGGTGCTCACCGGCGTCGAGCTGCTGGCCCGCGGGACCGACGGGCTCCCGGGCGCCGGCGACGTGGTCGTCGTCGACGTCGGCGGGGCGACCACCGACGTGCACTCGGTCGTCGAGCCCGATCCCGACAACGCGCTCACCGAGGACGGCCTGGCCCGCGAGGTGGTGGCCACCACCCCGGTCACCCGGACCGTCGAGGGCGACCTCGGCATGCGCTGGTCCGCGGCCACCACGGTCGCCGCGGCCCACGCGGCCCGGGTCGACGTCGCCGACGGCCTCGACGAGGCGGCCGCCGCCCGGACCGCCGACCCGGACCTGCTCCCCGCCGACGACGCGGCCGCCGACCAGGACGAGGCGATCGCCGCGCTGGCCAGCGGCCTCGCCCTGCGCCGGCACGCCGGCCGGGCCCGGGTGGTGCTCTCCACCGCCGACGACCCCGGCGGCGCCGGACGGGTCATCGAACGCAGCGGCAAGGACCTGCGCGAGGTCGACCTGCTCCTCGCCTCGGGCGGGATCTTCCGCAACGGCCGCCCCGGTGTCGAGCAGCGGGTGCTGGCCGGACTGGTCGGCGAGGTCGAGGGCGGCTGGCAGCTGCCCCGGGCCGCCCGGGTGGTGGTCGACCGTGACTACGTCCTCGCCGCGGCGGGCCTGCTGGCCGCCGCGCACCCGGAGGCGGCGTACCGCCTCACCCGCCGCCTGGTCGATGGGTAGCCTGTCGGCGTGACGAACGAAGCTGACGCAACCGACGGTCGCGCGCCGACCGCGGTGGGGGAGAACGCCAGCGAGACCGGGGAGCACGACGCCCGGGACACCGGTACGGCGGGCGGTGCCGCGGCGGCGGACGAGCACCGCCGCCGGTTACGGCGCTCCCGCACCCGGGACACCGACGAGGACGGGCTGGCCGAGCGGCTGTCCCACCAGTTCGCCCAGCAGTGGGCGATGCTCCGCGCCGAGCGCCGCGCCGAGCCGGTGCAGATCGCCTCCGGCCCCTCCAACTTCACCCGCGCGCAGGTGCCATGGGCGCTCGACCTGGCCGCGGCCTGGGCCTGGCGGCTGCTGGTCATCGCCGCCGGCACCTGGCTGCTGCTCTGGCTGACCGCGTTCTTCGCCGTCGTGGTGCTGCCGCTGGTCATCGCGCTGCTGATCGCGGCCCTGACCAACCCGGTGGTCCGGGGGCTGCGTCGGATCGGGGTGCCCCGGGGGATGGGGGCCGGGGTGGTCGTGGTCGGCGGCCTCGTCGTGGTGATCGCCCTGCTCACGTTCGTCGGCCAGCAGATCGCCACCGGCGCGCAGGACCTCGCCGGCCAGGTCGTCGACGGACTCGAGCAGATCCGCGACTGGATGCGCGACGGTCCGCTCCACGCCAGCGACTCACAGATCAACAGCTGGATCGAGGAGGCCCAGAAGTCGGTCACGGAGAACAGCAAGAACAGCGAGGTCGTCGGGCGGCTCACCGAGGTGGGCACCGTGTTCGGCCACGTGGTGGCGGGCCTGTTCATCATCCTGTTCGCGACGTACTTCTTCCTCGCCGACGGCGAGCGGATCTGGGCCTGGCTGGTCCGGCTCTTCCCGCGCGCCGCCCGCGAGCGGGTCGACTCCTCCGGCCGGATCGCCTGGATCTCGCTGACCCAGTTCGTGCGGGCCACGGTGATCGTGGCGCTCACCGACGCGATCGGCATCATGATCGTGGCCGCCCTGCTCGGTGTGCCCTTCATCTTGCCGATCGGTGTGCTGGTCTTCCTCGGTGCGTTCATCCCGATGGTCGGCGCCGCGGTGGCCGGGTCGGTGGCCGTGCTGGTGGCGCTCGTCGCCCAGGGGCCGTTCACCGCGCTGCTGATGCTCGGTGGGGTGGTGCTGGTCCAGCAGATCGAGGGCCACGTCCTGCAGCCGTTCCTGATGGGCCGCTGGGTCTCGCTGCACCCGCTCGGCGTGATCGTCGCGATCGGCGCCGGCGTGCTGGTGGCCGGCATCGCGGGCGCGCTGGTCGCCGTACCGCTGGCCGCGGTCGGCAACGCGGTCGTGCAGCACCTGGCCAGCTTCACCAAGGTCGGCGAGGACGCCGAGGAGGCCCTGGAGAACGACCATGAGCACGAGGGGGAGACACCACCCAAGGAACGCGAGGTCGAGGATCTCGCAGACAAGGACGACCGTGGCTGACATCCCGACCGTGACCCTGGCCGACATCGAGGCGGCCCGCGAGGCACTGACCGGGGTGTCGATCACCACGCCCATGGAGGAGTCGCGCTGGCTCACCGGGCTCGCCGGGGGGCCGGTGTTCCTCAAGTGCGAGAACCTCCAGCGCACCGGGTCGTTCAAGATCCGCGGCGCGTACCTGCGGATGTCGCGGCTCTCGCCCGAGGAGCGGGCCGCCGGCGTCGTCGCGGCCTCTGCCGGCAACCACGCCCAGGGCGTGGCGCTGGCCGCCCAGATGCTCGGCATCAAGGCCACCGTGTTCATGCCCGAGGGGGCCCCGATCCCCAAGGAGAAGGCGACCCGGGGGTACGGCGCCGAGGTGGTGTTCGAGGGCCGCTACATCGACCAGGCGTTGCTGGCCGCCCGCCGGTTCGCCGACGAGACCGGGGCGGTGCTCATCCACCCCTTCGACCACGAGGACATCGTCGCCGGGCAGGGCACCTGCGGCCTCGAGGTGCTCGAGCAGATGCCCGAGGTCCGCACCGTGCTGGTGCCGACCGGTGGGGGCGGACTGATCGCCGGGATGGCGACCGCGATCAAGACACTGCGCCCCGACGTACGCGTGGTGGCCGTGCAGGCCGCCGGCGCCGCGGCGCTGCCCGGGTCGCTGACCCGCGGCGAACCGACGCCGCTGGAGTCGATGACGACGATGGCCGACGGCATCGCGGTCGGCTGCCCCGGGGTGGTGCCGTTCCAGGCCATGCAGGCGTACGTCGACGACGTGGTCACCGTCTCCGAGGAGTCGCTCGCCCGGGCGGTGCTGGCCCTCGTCGAGCGGGCCAAGATGGTCGTGGAACCCGCCGGCGCGGCCGCGGTGGCGGCGCTGCTCGACGAGCCCACCGCGTTCGCGACGCCCGCGGTGGCGGTGCTCTCGGGCGGCAACATCGACCCGCTCCTGCTCGGCAAGGTGATCCGCCACGGCATGGCCGCGGCCGGGCGCTACCTGCACCTGCGGGTCTGCATCCCGGACACCCCCGGCGGCCTGGCCGGGCTGCTCGGCGAGCTCGCCGATCTGCAGGCCAACGTGCTCGAGGTGATGCACGAGCGGATCTCGCCGTCACTGAACATGGACGAGGTCGAGGTGAACGTGCAGCTCGAGACCCGCGGGGAGCCGCACGCCGAGCGGGTGCTCAGCCGGCTCCGCGAGCGGGGCTACCGCGTGGAGTAGCCCGCCCGCGGGCGGTGGGTCAGCCCGTGTAGGGGACCGCGTCGACGATCTCGACCTGCAGTGCCTTGCCGTTGGGTGCGGTGTAGCTGACGGTGTCGCCCTTCTTGGCGCCCAGGATCGCGGAGCCGAGCGGGGACTGCGGCGAGAAGACCTCGAGGTCGTCGTCGTCGATCTCGCGGGCACCGAGCAGGAAGCGGTCGGTCTCGGAGTCACCCACGAACTTGTAGGTCACGACCATGCCTGGCTCGACGATGCCGTCGTTGGCCGGCGTCTCGCCGACCTCGGCGCGACGCAGCATGTCCTCGAGCTGGCGGATGCGGGCCTCCATCTTGCCCTGCTCCTCGCGGGCGGCGTGGTAGCCGCCGTTCTCCTTGA
>JBEVFC010000158.1:0-7068 GCA_040512455.1 Nocardioides sp. | reverse complement strand
GCGTGCACCAGCGAGCCGAACGTGGCACCGGCGGGGAGGCCGTCCATCGGCGACGGCAACGCGTCGGGCTCGGGTGCCTGGGCGGTCGTTGGTACCGGCTCGACGGATTCGTCCTCGAGCCCGGTGTCCTCGGGCTCGCTGCCCACGCCACCGGCCCGCGCGTCGGGGCCGTGCGCGTCGGCGGCGCGGGTCAGGCCGGAGTAGGAGGTGCGTCGCCAGGCGACGTCGACCTCGCGGGTGAACGACCGCACGGCCAGTCCGGACGGCAGCTCCTCGGGCACCGGTTCGACCAGCTCGGCGACCACGGACTCCTCGACCACCGGTCCGCCGGCCTGCTGCCAGCGCCGGAACCAGGTCAGCACGTCGTCGTCGGAGGGCGCCTTGTCGAGGCTGTCCGGCACCGCCGGGTCGGCCTGCTTGCGGCCGCGCAGCAGCCGGGAGATCCCGCCGTTGCCCTCGTCCCACGACGGCGCCCACCAGGCCACCACCTGGGACTGGGCGCGGGTCAGCGCGACATAGGTCAGCCGGATGTCGTCACCGGCCACCTCGGCCCGCCACCGCTTCTGGTTCGCGGCATGCCCGCTGCGCCGCTTGCCGCCGATGTCCAGGCAGCGAGCGCCGTCCTCGTGGAAGAGGAGCAGCTCGTCGTCGAAGACGTGCCGGTTGAAGCCGAAGGGAAGGTAGACGAGGGGGTACTGGAGGCCCTTGCTCACCCACACCGTCATGATCTGCACCGCCGCCGCGTCGCTGTCGAGCCGCCGGGTGCGCTCGGCAGCCCGGCCGGCGCCCGTCGTCTCCTCGCGGAGCCAGTCGAGCAGGGCCGGCAGCCCGAACCGCTCCCGGTGCGCGGTCTCGTGCAGCAGCTGGGCGAGGTGCGCCAGGTCGGTCATCTCACGCTCGCCGCCACGCCAGGCCAGCACCCGCTCGGCCATCCCGGCGACCTGCGCGGCCTCGAACACCGCGGCCACGCCCCGGGCGCGCAGGTGGTCGGCCCAGGCCCGGAGCGTCTGCCCGATCCGGTCGGTCAGCGCGTCGCCGCCTGCGTGCAGGCTGGCGGCGGTCTGCCCGAAGAACATCGTGGTCGCCGCGGCCCGCACCAACCCGGAGCGGTGCGGCTGCTCGAACGCCTCCAGCAGGCACAACCAGTCCTTGGCGGCCTGCGAGGAGAAGATGTCGAGGTCGCCGGAGTAGACGGCCGGGATGCCTGCCTCGGCCAGTGCCTCGCGACAGGCCCGCGCATCCTTGTGGGCCTCGACGATCACGGCGACGTCGCCCGCCCGCACCGGCTGCCCGTCGTACGACGCGCCGGAGGCCAGCAGCCGGCCGATGTCGGCGGCCAGGTCGCGGGCGATGTGGTCGCGCAGCGCGTCGATGGTGATGGTCTTGCGGGCGGCGACGCCGAAGGCCTCGCGACCGGCCACCCGCAGCCGGAAGGGCGCGTCGCACGGGGCACCGGACAGCCGGCTGCCCTGGTGGTGCGCCGCGACCTCGCGGACCACGATGTCCTCGTGCCCGAGCTGCGCCCCGCCGAGCACCACCTGGAGGGTGTCGACCAGCGGCTGGTCGCTGCGCCAGTTGGTGCCGAGCGTGCGGCGCTGGCCGGCGGTCGCCGCGGCCTGGAGGTACGTCGCGATGTCGCCACCGCGGAACGCGTAGATGGCCTGCTTGGGGTCGCCGATGAGCACCAGCGTGCTGTGCCCGTTGAAGGCGGCGTCGATGACCTTCCACTGGACCGGGTCGGTGTCCTGGAACTCGTCGACCATCACCACCGACCAGCGTCGTCGCATCCGCTGGCGCGCCGGGGCGGCCGGGTCCTCGAGCGCGGCCGCGAGCCGGGTCAGCAGGTCGTCGTAGCCGAGGATCCCGAGTCGGCGCTTGCGTCGCTCCATCTCCTCGAGCACGGCCAGCGCGAAGTCGACCCGGACCCCCTCGGCCGACCCGGCGGCGTACTCCTGCGGGACCAGCGTGGTGTGCGGGTTGCCGACCACCTTGGTGGCGATCTCGAGGGCGGCGGCCCGGGTGAACGGGGGCGCGTCCGCGGACCCGCCGAAGCGCTGGAGGTAGAGGTCGTCGACGACCTCGGCCACCAGCTCGCCCAGGTCGTCGACCAGGGTGACGCCGGCGTCGGTGTCGCCCGCGACGCCGAGCGAGCGGAGCACCAGCTGGCAGAACTGGTGGGTGGTCGCGATGGTCGCGCCGTCGAAACCGGCCAGCGCGTCGCGCAGCCGGGCATGGGCGCCGGCCGCGTCGTCGAGGCGGACCAGGTGGCCGAGCAGACCGGGATCCTCGCGCCACGGGTCCGGGTCGGCCAGGGCCCGCTCGGCGGCGGTGAGCTGCGCGCGGACCCGCTCGCGCAGCTCCTGGCTGGCGGCGCGGCCGAAGGTGATGAGCAGCATCTCGTCGAGGGTGGCGGCGCCCTCGGCGACGTAGCGGGTGACCAGGCCCGCGAGGGCGTAGGTCTTGCCGGTGCCGGCGCTCGCCTCGAGCACCGTGGTGCCGGTGGGCAGGTCCCCCAGCAGGTCGAAGGGCTCCATCAGGGCGCCCCCTGCTCGAACCGAAGCATCGGCTCCCAGAGGCGGGTGGCGTAGGCGCCGAGCCGGGTGTTCTCTCCCGGCGCGTCCTCGCCGGGCCGGGGCGTCCCGAGCAGCGGCTCCAGGGTCGCGTGGGGTCCCCACACCCGTTGGTGGGCGGGGTCGGCGTTCTCGCCGTCCCACCGCCTCGAGAGCCACTTCGACTCCGCGGCCGCGACCGGGTTCTCGCCGGTCTGCCGGGCCTGGGCCCACGCGAACGAGGTCTTCAGCGGCAGTGGGAGCGGCTCCTGCCGGCCGAGGTCGTAGACGTCGACCAGATCGGCGAGCAGCGGACGGGATTCGGCACCGACCGGCGCGAACAGCCGGGCCGACGGGTTGCTGCCGCGGGGCGGCCGGCCGATCACCAGCGCGGTCCAGTTGTGGTCCTCGTCGTTCGCCGAGAGGGCGAGCAGCTGGATCCAGGCGGCCAGCAGCTGCTTGGCGTCCAGGCGGGAGTAGCCGACGGACACCAGGCGCCGGGCGTAGACGCTCGGGACCGTGCCGGTGAGCCGGCGGCCGCCACCGAGGTCGACGTCCACGTCGAACGCCTCCGGGGTGACCTGCCGGTGCGTGAGCGCCCGGATCGCGAGCTGCATGGCCTGCTCGCGGATCTCGGTGCCGGTGCGCCAGCCGAGCTTGCCCGGCGGGAGGACGCCGCGGCGCCACTCCATCTGCAACGCGTCGTTGGGGTGGATGCCGGACAGCATGTCGCGCAGCATCCGGTCGCCGACCGACCACTTCTCCAGGTTGTCGATCTCGACCGGCATCACGTCGGAGGTGCCGTCGATGTCCCAGGGAAGGGTCACGTCCAGGGACCGGAAGAACCCCTTCACCGGGTCGCGGAAGAAGGCCAGCAGGTCCGCCAGGGCGACGTCCTCCCCGGCGGGCAGCGACAGCGGCCCCGCCAGGAACGGCGGCTGGGCGGGCCGGGTGCCGGCGGCCGCCCGGGCGGCGACCAGGGCCGTCGGGTCGAACGTGAACGGGCCGTCGGTGCCGAGCCGGCCGGGCTCGAGGTTCTTGCTGTCGAAGGGCTGCAACGGGTGCACGACCTCGATCGCCGAACGGACGGGCGCGTCGGTGGTCCGGTCGAGGGCGTCGAGCAGCTCACCGAGGGGTACGGCGGGTGGGCGCCGCTGGCCGGTGTGCTCGTTGGCGCCGGTGTAGGTGACCACCAGCGACTCGGTGGCCGCCAGGATCGCGTCGCACAGCAGCTGCCGGTCCTCGCTGCGCACGTCGCGCTCGCCGGTGACGGGCCGCCGGGCGAGCACGTCGTCTCCGTCGGCCAGCCCGAACCGCGGGAAGACGCCGTCGTCGAGGCCGAGCAGGCAGACGACCCGGTGCGGGACCGAGCGCATCGGCACCATCGTGCAGACCGTCAGCGTCCCGGTGCGGAAGTTGGCGCGGGTGGGCCGGCCGGCCAGGTGCGAGGCCAGCAGCGCCCGGACGTCGGGCAGCCGCAGCGCGGTGTCGGCCAGGGTGTCGGCGTCGGCGGCCACCCCGGCCAGCTCGCGCTGGACCTGGCCGACCTGCCAGCCGTCGTCCCGGCCGACCCTGGTCAGCACGTCGATCCCGTTGCCCAGCGCCTCCAGCCAGTCGGCGAGCGGCCGGGAGCCGTCGAGGCGGTCGGTCACCGACCGCACCCGGTCGACGTACTCGGCGAACCGGCCGGCCAGCTCGATGCGGGTGCTGCCGACGTCGTCGAGCGGCAGCGTGGTGTCGAGCCACGCCTGCGCGTCGGCGGACATCACCACCCCGCTGAGCACCCGGTCGAGCCCGGCGCGCCACGTGTTCTGCTGGTAGCCGGTCAGGCCGAAGGCGTCGCGGTGCTCCCGGTCGAAGGCCCAGCGGACACCGGACTCGCGGACCCAGGTGGTGATCGTGTCGAGGTCGTCGTCGGTGAACCCGAACCGGCGGCGGACCGGCTCGGCCTGGGCCAGGTCGAGCACCTGGCTGGAGGTGGCTCGGCTGCCGGCGAGGTCGAGGAGCTGCGCGGCGACGCCGAGCAGCGGGTTGGTCTGGGCGAGCGACCGGTCGGCCAGCCGCACCCGCAGCCGGTGGGCGGGGTGGCCGCCGTCGACGAGGTCACCGAGGCCGAAGCCGGCGGTGATCAGCGGCGCGTAGGTCTCGATGTCGGGGCACATCACCAGGATGTCGCGCGGCTCGAGGGTCGGGTCCGCCTCGAGCATCCCGAGCAGCACCTCGCGGAGCACGTCGACCTGCCGGGCGGCGCCGTGGCAGGCGTGCACCTGGACGCTGCGGTCGCCGGCGGCCAGCGTGCGCCCGGCCGGTGCGAGGGCGTTGCCGCGCAGGTCGTCCTGCAGCCAACCGAGCAGGGTGTCCGGGCTGGTGGGCATCGGGGTGTGCACGTCGTGTGCCGGGACCGCGGCGAGGGCCCGCTGGAGCTCGCGGCTGTCGCGGGCCAGGGTGGCCAGCAGCGGGTGGCCGGCGGCGTGGTGACTGGCGTCCTCGGACCGGTCGACGGCGCCGCCGGCGGTCGCGGCGAGGGCGGCCCAGAGCGAGCCGCTGGGGTGCGGCAGCCAGAGGTGTACGTCGCGGCGCGCGGCCAGCGCGTCGAGCAGCTCGACCTCGGTGACCGGGAGCCGGGTGTGGCCGAACAGGGAGAGCCGGTCGGGCAGCTCGAATGCCTCGGGCGTGTCGCGCAGCCGGGTCAGGGTGTCTGCGTGCCGCCGGTGCGGCGGTGGGGCGCCGATCCGGTCGACGAGGCGCCGCCACAGCTCGGGCTGCCAGGCCAGGTCCTCCTCGAGGTCGCCGCCGCGACCGTCGGTGGCCCGGCCCTCGAGCCAGTCGGCCAGCAGGGTCGGCCGCTGCACGGCGTACGCCGCGAAGAGACGAGCCAGCCGCGCCGAGACGGCGTACCTCCGGCCGCGGCGCAGCTCGGCCTCGGCGCCGGTGTCGAAGTGGCCGAGGTGCCGGGCGACCGGCGTGCACCAGGCCTCGTCGAGCGAGTCGTCGAGCACCGCGAGCAGCGGCCAGGCCATCGCGTCGGCCGCCCACGGGTCGTCGTCGGTGAGGCCGAGGACGGCGGCCACCAGCGAGCGCGGCGAGGTGAACCGGACCCCGGCGCAGACCCCGTCACCGGCGCCCGGGGCCGCCCCGAGCCGGTGCGCCAGCCGCTGGGAGAGCCAGCGCTCGACACCCTTCGCGGGCACCACCACGACCTCCTCGGTGAACGGGTCAGTCAGGGGCGTCGCGAGCAGCCCGGCCAGCCCGTCGGCGAGCACGTCGGTGCGCTCGGCGCGGTGCAGGTGGAGGCTCACCGGGGCAGTTTGTCACGCGCTACCGACAGGGCCGGCCATTCCGGTTCGGTCCCTGACGGCGGGCCCTTTCGCCGTACGCCGGGGCGGTTGCGGCCTATCCTGTGGCGGTGAAACCACGGGGCCTCGCCGCCGGCCTGCTGCTGGTCTGCGCGCTGTCCGGCTGCGCCGACGACGCCGTGATGGGCGGGCCCGGTGAGCCGGGCGGGGACGCCGGCCGCGAGTTCAGCCCCCGCAAGGTGGACCAGGCGCTGCTCACCGAGGACGACCTCGGCGGCCCGTTCCAACCGGCCGCCGACGAGGACCACGCGTTCGACAGCGGGGTGGACTCCTACGACGCCCGGTTCGGCTGCCTGACCGCGTTCGACGTCCTCGACAACAAGGCCAACGACCCCTCGGACGCCTCCCGCGAGTACGACACCGGCCGTGACGACGCGGTCACCGACGTGCTCACCGCGGTGATCTCGTACCGGTCCGCCGACGTGGCCGAGGCCGCCATGAACGACCTGGACCGGGTGCTGACCCGCTGCAAGCCGGTCGACCACACCGACGACGACGGGACCCGCTGGCGGATGGAACCGCGGTCCGACACCGACCTCCGCGCGGACGGCGGCGACCGGCAGACCACGGTGAGCGGTGTCGGCACCTTCAGCGACGGACGGGTCGACATCGGGGGGTCGTTGGCCGTGGTCGGCACCGCCGTCCGGGTCGAGAACAACGTGGTGATCGTGGTGATGATCGACCTGACCGACGACCTCGGCGAGGCGCCGCAGGCCGTCACCCAGGCGGCCGTCGACCGGCTGGCCGCGGTCGCCGCCGGCCACGACCCGCCGGCCCCGGCCGAGGTGCTCGAGGACTACAGCCCCGGCGGCGGTGTCGACGCCTGACAGAACGCGACCGGCCGACGGGGGATGGCTCCCCGCCGGCCGGTCTGCTGTGGTGCGGTGTCGCTCAGCGCACCGCCGTGGCGGCGGCCACCACGTCGACCAGGCCGTAGCCCTTGTCGAAGCTGGTGGTGCCCAACGCGCCCTGCTCGTAGGCAGCGCCGTCGGCGTACTTGTACGCGGTGGTCTTCAGCGCCTCCTCGACCTGCGCCGGCGTCGCCGCCGGGTTGGCCTGGAAGAGCTGGGCCACGATGCCCGCGATGTGCGGGGCGGCCATCGACGTGCCGCTGATGGTGTTGAAGGTGCCGATGTCGGTCGCACCCGGGCCGTTGCGCGGGT
>JBEVFC010000133.1:0-3926 GCA_040512455.1 Nocardioides sp. | reverse complement strand
CGCAAGGAGTGACACCTCGGCGGGAGCACGGAGCTACTTGGTCGTGGGGAGGTTCGAGACCCGGTCGAGACCACGCTCGGCGAGGGCGGTGAACGCTGCGTCGGTGACGGTGTGGCCGGGGACCGGCACGAAGCCGAGCTGGACGACCACGTCGTTGCGGCGTCCGATGGCCATCAGGTAGGTCACCTTCTTCTCGTCCGAGACCTCGGTGGTGACGCTCCAGATGTTGAGGTCCTCGTTCGGCGTGGACCGCTCCAGACGGGTCGTCACGGTGGTGGCCATGTCCTTGTCCTCGCACCCGTCCATCCGGCCGCGGACAGTGGAGACGAACGCGTCGGCCGCCTTGGCGCTGCGGAACCTGCCGAGCGTCTCGGTCAGGCCGAACGCGTTGGGCAGCCCGGCCCCGGGCACCAGGAAGCTCCGGGTGCTCGAGTAGGGGATGGACTTGTCGTAGAAGTCGGCCTTGTCGCAGCGGGTGGCGGCCGTGTTGAGCTTGGCCTTCTGCGGCTCGGTGGCCACCCACGGCCGGGTGACCCCCGGGGCCGGCGGCAGGTCCACGACCTGGACGAGGCCGTGGCCGTCCTCGCCGGCCGGCGGGGCGACCGGCGCGGAGACCGGCCGGGTCGAGCAGGTGCCTGCGGCGGGGTGGTCACAGAGCGACCAGACCGCGGAGCCCATCAGCGAGACCATCGGGTCCAGCGAGGGCGTCTCCTTGGAGCGGACCTTCCGGACCGCCGAGGTGACGATGCTGCCGGTGCGGGCCACCCCGATCGTGTACGTCGTGACCGGCGCCTTCCAGGAGCGCAGGACCAGGAGCTGTCCGTCGTCGCCGGTGCCCTTCAGGCGGAGGCTGCTGAGCAGCTGCACACGGTCGGCGCGGCAGCCGGCGTACCAGCCGACGGTGCGGGCGTACGCGCGCTTCGCCGCCCGGTCGGAGGTGGACAGCTCGGCCGTCTGGGTCGCGGTCAGGGTCGGGGAGCCGGTGGAGTCGAAGGTGCGGACCAGGGCGCCGAGGCCGTCGGGGTCGGCGAACCGGTCCTCCTGGCAGATCGAGTTGATGCCGTCGCCCTCGGTGTTGTCGAAGGTGCGGACCTCGCGGAAGGTGCGGCCGCGGGAGAGCTGGGCCGCCTGCTCGGGCGCGAGCATGTCCTCGAGGCGCAGCGTCTCGGCGGCCTCGGGACCCTCGGACACGATCGCGCCCTGGGCGCTGGCGCCGTTCAGGTCGGGGGCCACCCCGCTCGACTCGTGCACCACGGCGCCGCCGAGGAACAGCGCCACGACCGCGGCGACGACGCCGGTGCCGGTGTGGGTGCGGCGTCGGGCCGCCCCGGCGCGGCGGATGATCGACGGGCGCGGGAAGCGCGACTCGGTGATCCGGTCCGTCAGGTCCGTGAGGTGACCCCGGACCGAGGCCGAGGGAACGTCCCGGTGGGTGGCGAAACGCGAGGTCGCCGTCTGCAGCTCCCGCTCGGCCGCCTCGCCGGTGAGACCGACCTCACGGGCCATCTCCAGCATGCTGGCCGAGCTGAGCTGGGTGAGCAGCAGCACTTTGCGCTGGGTCAGACTGAGCTTGGAGAGGGCCTCCAGCGTGGCGCGCGAGTCGGCGTCGAGGGTCTTGTCGCGGTGCCAGATCCGGGCGGTGTGCCGGCGCTGAGCGTGCTGCCACGCGTGCGGCCGGACCCAGCTCTCGGGGTCCTCCAGGCGGGAGACCTTGCGCCAGTGGTGCCAAGCGGCGACGAAAGCGTCGCGGACCGCGCTGCGGGCGGCGGGGAGGTCGCCGGTGAGTGCGTATGTCTGAACGAGAAGGCGCCCACGGGTGGCCTTGTAGAACGCGTCGAACTCATCTGAACCCTGCTGCATGACTCGCCCAAAGGTACGTGAGGGGTGTTCGGAGGCGAAACCGACGACGGCGGCGTGTGCAGCCCATCCGGGCGCCCACGGCGCGTCAAGATGGTCGCGTCATGACCGCCACGCTCTCGCCGCCGCGCGCCGGCAAGCCCGCCGCCGACCCGCGTCCGCTGACCCTGCTGGCCACCCTGGCGGGCGCCGCGGCGGCCGGTGGGATGCTTGCCGTCTGCCTCGCCGCCGGCGTGATCGGCTGGTTCGTCACCGACAGCGGCGTGCACGGCGAGCCCCGCGACGGTCTTCGCGCCGGCGCGCTCGGCTGGCTGATGGCCCACGGCTCGGGCGTCACCGTCCAGGGCGTCCCCGTGACCGCCGTACCGCTCGGGCTGACCCTGCTGGTCGCCTGGGTCGTGTGGCGCTGCGGGCTGCGCCTGGGGGAGGCGGTCGCCGGGCACGGGCCCGACGCGGACGCCCTCTCCGACGGTGACCGGGACTGGACCGTCCCGCTGGCCACCGCGCTCTTCGCCGCCGCCTACCTCGTGGTCGCGGTCCTCACCCTGGTGCTGGCCGGCACCTCCGAGACGGCGCCGTCGCAGGGCCGGGTGCTGGCCTGCTCGCTGGTGCTGACCGCCGCGGTCGGGGGTACGGCGATCGCCACCGGCTCCGGCCGTCTCGCGGTCTGGCTGTCCCTGGCACCGCCGTCGGTGCGGGCCACCGCCCACGCGGTGACCCGGGTGCTGGTGAGCGTGCTGGCCGGTGCGTTCGTGGTGTTCCTGGTCGCGTTCGCGGTCGACTTCGGTGCCGCGATGAACGTGCTCTCCCGGCTGCACACCGACACCGGCGACGCCGTCTTGTTCTCGCTGCTGGTTCTGACCCTGGTGCCGAACGCCGTGGTGTTCTCCGGCGCCTACCTGCTCGGACCCGGCTTCGCGGTCGGCACCGGCACGCTCGTGTCCCCGACCGTGGTCGCGGTGGGACCGGTGCCGATGTTCCCGCTGCTGGCCGCGCTCCCGGACAACGGCCCGACGCCGGCCTGGACGCCGGCGCTGATGGCGCTCCCGGTGGTGCTCGCCGCGGTCGCGGTGGCCCGCAGCCAGCGCAGCCACCCGACCACCGCCTGGGACCAGGGCGCCCTGCGCGGTCTGGTCGCGGGTGTCCTCGCCGCGGTGCTCCTCGGCGTCCTCGCGGCGGTCGCCGGCGGAGCCGTCGGTCCCGGTCGGATGACCGAGGTCGGCCCGGCCGCCGGACAGGTCCTGGTGCACGCTGTCGTCGCCCTCGGAGGCGGCGGGCTGCTCGGCGGGCTGGTGGCCACCTGGCGCCAGCGCCGTCACGCCTGAGACCGGGCCCGGCCCCCCGGCGTCGGCTGGATACACTCCGGCCGTGCCCACCCGTCGTACCGCTCGCCTCGTCGTGCTCGTGTCCGGGACCGGCACCAACCTCCAGGCGCTGCTCGACGCGTGCGCGGACCCGGCGTACGGCGCGACCGTGGTCGCCGTCGGCGCCGACCGGGACGACATCGAGGGCCTCGAGCGGGCGGACCGCGCCGGGGTGCCGACGTTCGTCCGGAAGGTGGGCCACTTCACCTCGCGGGAGCACTGGGACCGGGCGCTGTCCGACACCGTGGGCGCGTTCGAGCCCGACCTGGTCGTGCTGGCCGGCTTCATGAAGCTGGTGGGTCCTGAGTTCCTGGCCCGCTTCGAGGGCCGCGTGGTCAACACGCACCCCGCCCTGTGCCCGTCGTTCCCCGGGACCTCCGGGCCCGCGGACGCGCTGGCGTACGGCGTCAAGGTCACCGGTGCGACGCTCTTCGTCGTCGACGCCGGCATCGACACCGGCCCGATCATCGCCCAGGCCGTGGTGCCCGTCGAGGACGACGACGACCTGGAGAGGCTCCACGAGAGGATCAAGGTCGCCGAGCGGAAGATGCTCGTCGACAGCGTGGGCCGGTTGGCCCGCGAAGGCTTCACCATCACCGACAGGAAGGTGCGGTTCGGCGCATGAGCCCCGACAGCCCCGCCGGCAACGGCAAGATCGCGATCAAGCGGGCCCTGGTGTCCGTCTACGACAAGACCGGGCTGGAG
>JBEVFC010000062.1:0-11487 GCA_040512455.1 Nocardioides sp. | reverse complement strand
CGGCCTTCGACCACGTCCTCGCGACGACCATCCCCGACAAGGGCGAGATCCTCACCCGGATGTCGCTGTGGTGGTTCGACCACCTCGACGTGCAGAACCACCTCGTCTCCACGCAGGTGCCCGCGTCCGTCGCCGGCCGGGCCGTGGTGTGCGCCGAGCTCGACATGTTCCCGGTCGAGTGCGTGGCCCGCGGCTACCTCACCGGGTCCGGGCTGCTCGACTACCGGGCCACCGGAGAGGTCTGCGGCATCGCGCTGCCTGCCGGCCTCGAGGACGGCAGCCGGCTCCCCGAGCCGATCTTCACCCCCGCCACGAAGGCGGAGCTCGGCGACCACGACGAGAACGTGTCGTACGACGCCGTCGCGGCCACCATCGGCGGGAACGACGCCGCCGCGCTCCGCGAGCTGACCCTGGACGTCTACGGCCGGGCCGAGGCGATCGCCCGGGAGGCCGGCATCATCCTGGCCGACACCAAGTTCGAGTTCGGCCGCTGGCCCGGGGGAGACGGGATCGTGCTCGCCGACGAGGTGCTCACCCCCGACTCGAGCCGCTACTGGCCGGCCGACGACTGGCAGCCCGGTCGCACGCAGCCGTCGTACGACAAGCAGATCGTCCGCAACTGGCTGCTGTCCCCGGAGTCCGGCTGGGACCGGACCGCCGACGTGCCCCCGCCGCCCCTGCCCGAGGAGGTCGTCGCCCTGACCCGGGCGCGGTACGTCGAGGCGTACGAACGGCTCACCGGCGAACGGTTCTGAGATGGCCGCCCGCAGCATCCGGTTCGACGTCAGTGCCGAGCGGGCCTTCGACTACCTGGTCGACCCGCGCAACCGGGCCGCGTGGCAGTCGTCGCTGCGGCGCGTGGACGAGGTGGCCGGCGAGCCCCGGGTCGGCCAGCGGTGGGTGGACGTGACGATCCCCGGGCTCCGGCCCCTCATGGAGACCACGGTGCTCGACCGTCCGCACCGCTGGACCGAGGTCGGGCGCTGGCACGGCATCGACGCCGAGCTGACCCTGGAGATCACCGAGGACGGAGCCGGCTGCCGCGTCACCCCGACGTTCACCGTGACCGGGCGCGGCCTGGCCGCGGCGCCGGCGTACGTCGTCGACAAGGTGGCCGTCCTCGGCGTCTACCCCGACCTGCGCCGGGCCGCGAGGCTGCTCGCCGGGCAAGCGGTCTGAACGAGCCCTGTCGCGAGCTCATGACTCCTGAGTAGGTTGGCCCCATTCAGCGACCCGTGACGGAGGCCACACGTGTACAACCTGTCGACCCTGCTCGAGGACAGCGCCCAGAACTACCCGGACCGCGATGCCGTGGTCCTCGGAGACACCCGGCTGACCTACGCCCAGGTGAACGGCGCCGCCAACCAGGTCGCCAACCTCCTGGTCTCGCGGGGCATCCAGCCCGGTGACAAGGTCGCGCTGACCTGCCCCAACCTGCCGTACTTCACGATCGTCTACTACGGGATCCTCAAGGCCGGCGCCACCGTGGTCCCGCTCAACGTGCTGCTCAAGGCCCGCGGGGTGGCCTACCACCTGGACGACTCCGACGCGAAGGCCTACTTCTGCTTCCAGGGCACTCCCGAGCTGCCGATGGCTCAGGAGGGGTACGCCGGCTTCGAGCAGACCGCGGGCTGCGAGCACTTCTTCGTGATCACCGCCGACCCGGCGGCCGCCTCGCCGATCGAGGGGACCGAGACCCTGGGTCAGGCGCTGGCCGGCCAGCCGCCGACCTTCGAGACCGTCCCGACCGACGAGGACGACACCGCGGTCATCCTGTACACCTCCGGCACCACCGGTCAGCCCAAGGGCGCGGAGCTGCGGCACCGCAACATGCGCGACAACGCGCTGGCCGGCGAAGCGCTGTTCGGTGCGGACAAGGACCGGCCCGACACCTACCTGTGTGTGCTGCCGCTCTTCCACTCCTTCGGCCAGACCGTCATCCAGAACGGGGCGTTCGCGTTCGGCGGCACCGTGGTGATGCTCCCGCGCTTCGAGGCGAAGCCCGCCCTGGGACTGATGCTCAAGGAGAGCGTCACGTTCTTCGCCGGCGTCCCGACGATGTACTGGGGCCTGCTCGGCGCGCTCGACGACTCCGTCGACGTGGGCACGATCGCCGAGAACCTCCGGGTCGCCGCGGCCGGTGGCTCGGCGCTGCCGGTCGAGGTGCACAAGGACTTCCAGAAGCGCTTCGGCGTCACCATCCTCGAGGGCTACGGCCTCTCCGAGACCTCGCCCGTGGCCAGCTTCTCCCCGTACGGCGAGGAGCCGCGGGTCGGCTCGATCGGCGTGCCGATCCCCGGGGTCGAGATGAAGCTGATCAACGACGACTGGTCCGACGTGCCGGACAGCCCCGACGCGGTCGGCGAGATCGCGATCAAGGGGCACAACATCATGAAGGGCTACTACGCCAGGCCCGACGCCACCGAGACCTCGATCCACGACGGCTGGTTCCGCAGCGGCGACCTCGGCAGGAAGGACGCGGACGGCTACTACTACATCGTCGACCGGTCCAAGGACATGATCATCCGCGGTGGCTACAACGTGTACCCGCGCGAGATCGAGGAGGTCCTGATGACCCACGAGGCGGTCTCCCTCGCCGCCGTGATCGGCGTACCCGACGACAGCCACGGCGAGGAGATCAAGGCCGTCATCATCCGCAACCAGGGTGTCGACGTGACCGAGGAGGAGCTGGTGGCCTGGGGCAGGGAGCAGATGGCCGGCTACAAGTACCCCCGGATCATCGAGTTCGTCGACGCGCTCCCGATGACGGCCACCGGCAAGATCCTCAAGCGCGAGCTGTCCTGACCGATGCGTGGAACGGTCGCGGTCGCGCTGGGAGCCGTCCTCTTCTTCGTGGGGCTGGTCTTCACGCTCCAGGGACTCGGCTACATCCAGGGCAGTGCCATGACCGGGGTCGACTTCTGGGCGTTCGCGGGTCCGGTGGTTGCCGGGCTCGGGGTGGCCCTGGTCATCGTCGGGCTCCGACGGTCTGGACCTCGTCGACCTCGTTGAATCACATGGCCTCGGCCGGTCTCTGTGGAGGAGAGTGGTGGTTGAACTCACCGTGAGGTGAGGAGGTCGGGATGCGACACGGCGCGGAGGAGGAGTTCACCGCGTTCGTGCATGCCCAGTCCGCGTCCCTGTTCCGGACCGCCTACCTGCTGACCGGAGACCACCGGCGCGCCGAGGACCTGCTCCGCCGCACCCTGGTGAAGGTCTGTCTCCACTGGCCCCGCGTCTCGGCGATGGAGCAGCCGCGCGGCTTCGCTCGCCGTGTGCTGGTGCACGAGGTCGTGTCCTTGTGGCACCGGCGGCCGTCCGAGGGCCCACCGATGGTGCTGCGCGAGGGCGACAGCGCCAGTCGTGTGGTGTGGGACGCCGTCCTCACGCTGCCACCGCGGCAGCGCGCCGTCCTGGTGCTGCGCCACTACGAGGGCCTCACCGGAGCGGAGACGGCCGACGTCCTCGGCATCGCGGTCGGCTCGGTCGAGAGCCACGCGCACGCGGCCGGCCTGAGGCTGGCGGACCTGCTGGCCGGGCGGGGCTCGGCGCCGCGGACCGAGGGAGCGGCGTGAACATCGAGGAGCTGGTGCGCAGGAGTGCCGACGAGGTGGCATCGAACCTCCTGCCTCCGGACACCGACCCGGCCACCATCCGCACGGCGGCTCGCCGTACGTCGCGGCGCCGGTTCGCCGCTGCCGGCGCGGTGCTGGCCGTGGGTCTCCTGGTGGCCTCGCTGCTCGTCAACCAGCACCGCGACGACGACCCCGGCCCCTCACCGGTCCCCACTCCCTCGCCCGTTCCCTTCCAGGTCGACAATGCGCCGGTGTGGGGTGACGTGGACGGCATCCATGTCGGTGACGACCACCATCCCCTGCCGGCGGGCCTGGAACTGCGTGTCCTGGCACCGCTCGCGAACGGAGTCGTCTTCGGTGACTCCGTCGGCCAGGTGTGGTTCCAGCCGGACTCCGGTGACGCCGTCCAGATCGGCCGCTACGAGCCACGCATGCTCGCCGGGGGAGAAGGCACCCTCGCCGCCTGGATGGAGCGGGTGGGAGGCTCGCTCGAGCTCGTGGTGTTCGACACGGCCGTCCGCGAGGAGGTGGCACGGTCCCGCGCGCGGGGCGGGAACCTCGCCCCGGACGGAATCCTGAACGGCGACCGGGTGGCGAACCCCGGCCCCTTCTTCCACGTCGGTGGCGGCCTCGTCATCTACGGCTCGCAGTCCTCCTCGTGGGCCTACGACATCGCGAAGCAGGTGCACCGGGAGCTCGACCGGGACCTGCCCTACGGGCAACCGGTCGACCACGCCCCGGGCATCAGCGCACAGCTCAACGTCTCCCTGGAGTGGGACGCCCCCAACTTCTTCAGCCGGACGGTCACGTTCTGGGTGGTCCACGAGGGCCCGCTGTCCTCGGCTGTCGGTGTGGAACCCTCGGGCGCCTTCAACCATGCCGGCACCCGGTTCGCCGCCGTCGTCGACGTGGCGGGCGGACGACACCACGTGGTCGTGGTCGACGTCGGCACCGGGCGGGTCCGGGTGCTGACACCCGACACCAGGCTCTCCACGCTGATGAGCTGGGGGCGCGGTGACGAGCTCATGGTCCAGCAGTTCCCCGTGTCCGGCGAGCGCGGCAAGGACCGGCTGCTCGCCTGCGCCGTCTCGCGCGCGACCTGCCGGCCCGTGGCGTTCGCCGGTCGGGTGCCGATGCTGCCGGTGGCCTGAACGCTCTCAGGAAACACTCAGCGGGAGGTCAGCGGATCCGGAGGTCGGTCCGGCACGGTGGGGGCCCGTCCATCGAGAGGGCCTCCATGACCGACAAGAAGCCGCGCTACCGCCGTACCGTGCTGATGACGTCCGGGCTGACGGCCAGTGCCGCCGTGATCGCGTTCACCGTGGCGGCGGCGCCGAACACCGACGGCGCCCCCACCACCGGCGACGAGGCCAGCCAGAGCCAGCCGTACGACGACCCGGAGCCGCCCGAGGCCGCCTGAGGCTCGGACCGGGCGCGGACACCCGCGGCGCACTCACTAGACTGCGGTCCGCAGGCATCCCCTTACCTAGGAGTCCTTCCGTGGCCCGAGTGGTCGTCGACGTCATGCTCAAGCCCGAGATCCTCGATCCCCAGGGCAAGGCGGTCCAGGGCGCGCTGCCCCGCCTCGGCTTCTCGGGGGTGACCGACGTCCGCCAGGGCAAGCGGTTCGAGCTCGAGATCGACGGCGAGGCGAGCGACGAGGCCCTCGCCAAGGTGCATGAGATCGCCGGGACGCTGCTCTCCAACCCGGTCATCGAGGACTACGCCGTGCACGTCGAGGGCTCCGCCCCCGCCGTCGCGAAGCACAAGGCCTGAGGCCGTCATGCGTATCGGTGTGGTGACCTTCCCCGGGTCCCTCGACGACGTCGACGCCCAGCGCGCGGTGCGGCTGGGCGGCAACGAGGCCGTCGCCCTGTGGCACGGCGACCACGACCTGCGCGGCGTGGACGCGGTGGTGCTGCCCGGCGGCTTCTCCTACGGCGACTACCTGCGCTGCGGGGCCATCTCCCGGTTCTCGCCGGTGATGACCGAGGTCGTCGAGGCGGCCGGCCGAGGCCTGCCGGTGCTGGGCATCTGCAACGGCTTCCAGATCCTCTGCGAGTCCCACCTGCTCCCGGGTGCGCTGATCCGCAACGACCACCGCAAGTTCGCCTGCCTCGACCAGACGGTGCGGATCGAGAACAACCGCACCCCGTGGACCTCGTCCTACGACGAGGGCGCCGAGATCACCATCGTGCTCAAGAACGGCGAGGGTTCCTTCGTCGCCGACACCGAGACGCTCGACCGGCTCGAGGGCGAGGGTCGCGTGGTCGCGCGCTACGTGGGCGCGAACCCCAACGGGTCGCTGCGGTCCATCGCCGGCATCACCAACGACCGCGGCAACGTGGTCGGCCTGATGCCGCACCCGGAGCACGCCGTCGAGGACCTCTGCGGCCCCGGCACCGACGGGCTCGGCTTCTTCACCGGCCTCGCGGCGGCCGTCTTCTCGTGAACCCCTCACGCCTCTTCCGCCGGGTCGCCGTCGCCGAAGCCGTCACCTGGGCGCTGCTGCTGTTCGGCATGTTCCTCAAGTACGTCACCGAGACGACCGAGCTCGGGGTCCGCATCTTCGGCATGGTGCACGGCGTCGTGTTCGTGGCCTACTGCGTGACCACCGTGCTCGTCGCGGTCGACCAGCGCTGGTCGCTGCGGCGTACGGCGCTCGGCCTGGTCGCGTCGGTGCCGCCGTTCTGCACGGTGTGGTTCGACCGGTACGCCGAGTCGCGGGCCCTGCTGTCCCCGCACTGGCGGCTCCGGTCGGCGGAGCCCGTCGGCGTCATCGAGCGGGTCGCGGCCTGGGTGCTGGGCAACCCGGTCGGTGGCGCGCTCGCCGGGGTCGGCACCGTCGCGGCTCTCACCGCGGTGGCGCTGGTGGTCGGTCCGCCGGTCGGCTGACCACCGTCAGCCGATCTCCTCGGCGTAGGCCTGGCCGACGTCGCCGGCGAAGTTGGTGACCTGCTCCTCGTCGGCGCCGTTGCGCTGCAGCCAGTCACGGAGCAGCCCCTCGAGCTCGTCGCGGTCGGCCGCGAGCAGGTCGGCGTCACCGGTGTCGCTGTCCAGCGCACCGACCAGCCGGCCGGCCGGCACCCCGACTTCGTCGGTGGTCGCCTCCAGCCGGCTTGCCGGGGTGGGGACCAGCCGCGTGCCGAGGCCGGCCAGCAGTGAGGCGTGCAGGGCGGCCCGCGACGGCGCGTCGCGTCCGGCGTCCACCAGGAAGCTCCGGGTGCTGCTCTCCGGCCAGGTCTCCCCCTCGGCCGCCCGGACGAGATCGTCGTACGCCGGCTCGAGGTCGTCGGCGACCACCCCGGCGGCGGCGGTGCGGACGTCGTCGTCGAAGGACGGGTCGCCCTCCCAGGCCAGCACGACCTCGCGGACCACCCGGGCGCGGTCGGGCTCGGTGGCGCCTCCCGCGTCGGACATCCCCGCGGTGAGCGTCGCCGCCAGGTCGTCGGCCGCGTCGCCCGTCTGGAGGGTGTCGTCGGTGAGCAGTGCGGTGACCCGGCCCTCCGCCGGCAGGCCCGCCTCGTCGGCGACCTCGGCCGTCGCGGCGGTGTCGTCGGCGACGAGGAAGGCCCGGGCGGCCGCCGGGTCGTCCCGAAGGTCGCCGAGCAGCCCGGTCAGCGCGTCGTTCTCCGGTGCCGGGTCGTCCGTGCAGCCGGTCGCCACCAGGGCGACCAGGAGGAGGGCCGTGGCCGACCCGCGACGTCGTGCGCGACGCACTACCGCTCGCTCTCGATGATGTTCTGGGCCCAGCCGTACTCCCCGGCGTAGGCGTCGCCGGCGTCGTTGGCGGCGTTGGTGATGACCTCGTCGTCGGTGCTGTAGTCCCGGATGACCTCGCGAACCAGCTCCTCGGTCATGTCGCGCCGGGCGGTGAGCAGCTCGCCGGTCGAATAGTTGCGGTCACCGATGTGGTCGACCTGGTTCGCCTCCTCCCAGCCGGAGATCAGCGACCCGAGTCCGGCGTCCGTCACCGCGCCGACGAGCGGGTTCTTGCCGGTCGGGATCAGGTCGACGATCCCGCGGGCGAGGTCGGCCTTGCCGGTCACGGAGGTGTTGTGGTCCTCGTCCGCCGTGGTGGACTCCTCGATCTCGGAGCGCACGGCGCCGTAGTCGAGCGCGCTCATCACCTTGGCCAGCGCGCGCCCGTCGTTCTCGGCGACCAGGCCGGGTTGGTCGTAGCCCTCCATGCCGGACTTCATCTGGTGGATGGCCTCGGCGTACTCCGCGTGCCGCAGCGTCTCGTTGGCGGACGGGTCCTTGCCGAGGTCGGCCAGCACTCGGGTCAGCTCCTTGTCGTCCCAGCGCACGTCGTACGGCCCGACCGCCTCGCCGCCGCCGTTCTCGAAGGTCTGGTGCACCGTCTCCGAGTGGTGCCCGAGGATGTCCGCGAGGTCGTCGCGCAGGCCCGGTCGCACCCAGTCGGTCTCGCTGAAGGACGTCGTCGTGTCGTCGCCGAGGTCGAGGTTGCCGTGCCCGGAGACCTGCTCGTCGCTGGCGATCGCGTGCACGGTCTCCTGGAGGATGTCGCGCACCTGCTCGCGAGAGGGGCCGTCGACGGGGTCGTCCATGGTGGCCGACCTGAGGGCGTCGCCGAGGTACTCCTCGTTGCCCGGGCCCTGCGCCTCCGCCATGTTCACGTTCGACCAGTTCGTGTGGTCGGGACCCCACTCGCGGTCCGTGAGCAGGTAGTCGACCCGGCTCTCGTCCCGCCACGTGGTGTCGTCGCCGTCGCGGAAGCCGACCGGGACGTCGTCGCCGGTGAAGAAGTCCCGCGCCGCATCGGGATTGCGCGAGAGGCCGTCGAGCAGCCCGCCCATCGGGTCGAACCCGGCCTGGTCGTCCTCGCCGGTGCCCTGCGTCCAGTCCAGGCGTACGCCGTCCCACTCGCCGGTCTGGTCGACGCCGTCGGTGCGGCCACCCTCGACGAGGCCGTCCTCGTTCATGATCGGGAACGACCAGGGCAGTGCGCCGTGCTCCTTGGCGAAGTCGGTCTCGAACTTCAGCATCCCGTCGCCGACCTCGTTGAGGAGGTAGCCGGAGTCCGCGGAGTGCAGCAGCGGCGCGATGAGCTGGTAGCCGTACATCTTGTGGGTGTAGTCGCCGTCCTGGCCCTGGTAGCCGAACGGCACCTCGTCGTCCCCGGTGGCGACCAGCCGCTGCACCCAGTCGGAGGAGACGTGGGTGTCGCTGCCCGGCTGGCCGTCGCCGTCCAACCCGGCGGTGCCGGCGCCCAGGAGCTGGCCGAGGTTGGTCTGCAGGCTGCCCATCTGCTGGGCCAGCCCGGCCTCCATCTGGTGGTCGTAGCTCGTGAAGTCCTCGGGGAAGTCGTCGTCCATCTGGAGGTTGGCGATCCAGCCGTTCAGCTCGACCATCTTCTCGGGACCCATGGTGTCGAGGAACGACGTGGCGATGGCCGGGTCCTCGCCGTAGGCGTCCTGGAGCTCGTTCAGGTTCTCGAGGAAGTCCGCGTCGATGTCCTTGTTCGGGTCCATGATGTCGTCGGTCAGGTCGGAGAGCTGGGAGCCGATCTCCTTCTTGACCGCCGGCGGCAGGGCGTCGAGGATCTCCCGCCCGCGCTCCGGGTGGTCGAGCAGGTACGCCGCCTGCTCCGCGGGCGACGTGCCCCGCAGCTGGGCGTCGAGTCCTAGCGAGCCGAGGTCGCCGTCCACGTCGATCTGACCCCTGCTGGCCCGGGCGAGCGCGTCGGCCAGCGCGGTGTCGGCTGCCGCGGCGTCCTCGAGGGCGCTGCTCATCTGCTCGGCCAGGGCGCTGATCCGCAGGCCGGCGTGCTGCGCGGCGCGGTCGTCCTCGTAGACCGTCGGGTCGCTGATCCGACCGCTGGTCCGGTCGACCTTGAAGCCGGCCGCCTCGGCGGAGGAGAGGGCGCCCTCCAGGGAGCTCTTCGCGCTCCCGATGTCGGTCGCGGCGGTGTCCAGGGCCGAGATCACGGTGGCGATCTCGGCGACGTCATCGACGATCTGCTCGGCGAGCTCGAGGTGCTTCTGCTCGGCGTAGTAGGAGTCGGCACCGACCCAGGAGGCGGGCGGCTTGCCCGCGTCGAGCTCGTCCTGGAGGTCGACGAGCTTGCCGCGGCGGGTGTTGAGGTCGTCCGCGATGGAGGAGAGCCTCTCGGGCTTCCAGGACTCGAGCTGGGCGATGGTCACCATGGGTCAGAGCACCCCCTCGCGCGCCATCTTCTCGAGCCTGGCTGCGTTGGTGTGGTCGGTGCTGTCCCAGGTGCTGGCGGCCTCGCGCATGCCCGTGGCGTGCGCCTCGGTGCGCCCGGCCCACCCGCGGAACCGGTCCTGCCACGTGGTGCCGAGGGTGGTCGCGGCCCCGGCGCTCTGGCTGCCGGGGAGCGCGTCGGACACTCCGGACACCTCGGTGGGGCACTGGTCACGCACACCGCTGGCGGCGGTCTCCATCTTCCCTGCCGCCGCCCGGATCTCCTCCGGAACCACCGTCACACCCATGTCGAAACCCCGTTCGTCGCCGTCGGTAGCGATGTTCCTACCCTCGCGTCGCGACGGGGAAACGCACCGCTGCCCGGCCGGAAGGGCCCGGCCGGGCAGCGGAGGGGTGGTGCGCGGGGTCAGCGGTCGCCGGCCTTGAGCATCGCCCAGGCCTTGCTGCTCATCACGCCGGTCTTGGCGAGGCCGACCTGGCCCTGCCACTTCTTGACGAGGTTCTCGGTGGACCGGAAGAACGCACCGTCGGCGGCCAGTGCGGTGCCGGTCGCGGACGTCAGCGCCCGCTGGAGCCGAGCCACGAACTTGCCGGTGGTGCCGTACTTCGCCGGCCGGGACCTGCCGTTGGCCAGCAGCTGGGTCCAGTTCTCGACCCGCCAGGTGTTCGAGACCGGAGTGCGCTTGGCCGCCTGGAACGCCCGGACCGCGGCGGTCAGCTTGGCGTCGAACGTGCCAGTGATGCTGCCGCCGTAGTAGCGGCGCTCCCGGAGGAGGCACTGCAGCGCCTTGACCTCGTCGGTGCGGGTGGTGCCTGCCTTCATCCGGTGGTACGCCGGGAGGTCGGCGCTGACGGTGCCCTTGCAGAACTTCTGCGGGGCCAGCTTGACCGAGCCCTTGCCGAGGTCGAGGTAGTTGCTGTCGATGTTGATCGTGACGCCACCCCAGGTCTCGTTGTGGCCGCCCTTGTACTGCTTCATCCGGCCGCCCGGACGCCAGCCGTCGTCACTGATGTAGGACGTGGACGTGTTGGCGACGCCGTCCCAGCGGGCGATCCAGATCCGGTCGGGGAGCACGTAGTCGGGACGGGTCTTGCGGGCGTTGTCGAGGATCACCATGCCGGAGCCGGCGCTGGATTAGACGCCCGAGACGTAGCCCAGGTCGTGCAGCCCCTTGGTCCACGCCTGGAGGAACGAGAGCGCGGACTCGCGGCACGAGACGTCGTTGACGTTCGACCATCCCTCGAGGTCGTACCAGAGCGTGCTCCCGGCGGTGATGCCGAGACCCTTCGCGACCGAGACCGCGGACTTCGCCTCGGCCGCCCCCTGCCGGCGCGCGGCGGCGTACGTGTTGGCCGAACGCTCCTTGATCGTCGGGTCGATCGAGGCGCCGTACCGCGGGAACCGGCCGACGCAGGTGCTCTGCGGGCCGAGCGTGATCGGCAGCAGCCGCCAGCCCCTCGCGAGCTGGGTGCTGATCCAGGTCTTGGTGAGGTTCGGCTGGCTTCGGCAGGCCCGCGAGGCGCCGGAGATGTAGATGCCCACCGCGCTGAACGGCGAGTTCTCCATCCAGGCGTCCATCTTGGCCTGGGTCGGGGCAAGGCACTGGTCGAAGCCGTAGCCGGTGAAGTCGCCCGGGGTGGCGACGTTGGCAGCCTGAGCGGGCGCCGCCGCCACGAGGCCGGAGGCCAGCGTGACGAGGCCGGCCAGGGCGGCCGCCAACCG
>JBEVFC010000043.1:0-3087 GCA_040512455.1 Nocardioides sp. | reverse complement strand
TCGTCCGCCCGACTAGGCTGACGACCATGCCCGAACCGGCCGACACCACCGCCGCCGGGCCGAGACTCCTCGGCCCGGCGGACGTGCGTTCCATGGCGGCCGCTCTCGACCTGCGGCCGACCAAGCAGCGCGGTCAGAACTTCGTCATCGACGCCAACACCGTGCGCCGGATCGTCCGCGAGTCCGGGGTGTCCGCCGAGGACGTGGTGATCGAGGTCGGGCCCGGCCTCGGCTCACTGACCCTGGCCCTGCTCGCGGTCGCCCGCCGCGTCGTCGCCGTCGAGGTGGACCCGGTCCTCGCCGAGGCGCTGCCGGCCACCATCGCGACGTACGCCCCGGCTGAGGCGGACCGCTGCGAGGTGGTGCTCGCCGACGCCATGCGGGTCACCGAGATCCCCGGGCCGCCGCCGACCGCACTGGTCGCGAACCTGCCCTACAACGTCTCCGTGCCGGTGCTGCTGCACCTGCTCGCCCTGCTGCCCTCGCTGGAGCACGGGCTGGTGATGGTGCAGGCCGAGGTCGCCGACCGGCTCGCGGCGCCGCCGGGCTCCAAGGTCTACGGCGTGCCGTCGGTGAAGGCCGCCTGGTACGCCGACGTCCGGCGTGCGGGCTCGATCGGGCGCAGTGTTTTCTGGCCGGCCCCGAACGTCGACTCCGGCCTGGTCGCCTGGACGCGCCGCGATCCGCCGGCCACTACGGCCACCCGCGAGCAGGTCTTCGCGGTCGTCGACGCGGCCTTCGCGCACCGCCGCAAAACCCTGCGCTCGACGCTCAAGGAGATGGCCGGCTCCGCCGCCGCGGCCGAGGCCGCGCTGGCGCACGCCGGCATCGACCCGATGGCTCGCGGCGAGGTGCTCGGGGTCCAGGAGTTCGCGCGGGTCGCCGAAGGGCTGCACCTCGATGACTGAGCCACACCTGCCCGGGGTCGCGGTCCGCGCCCCGGCGAAGATCAACCTGCACCTCGGCGTCGGGCCCGTCCGCCCCGACGGCTACCACCCGCTGGCGACCGCGTACCAGGCGATCTCGCTGTTCTCCACGGTCACCGCGACGCCGGCCGAGGACTGGTCGGTCACCTGCTCCGGCGGGGTCGGCATCGACGTCTCCGGGGTGCCGCTCGACGACACCAACCTCGCCCTCCGCGCCGCGAAGCTGCTGGCCCGGGAGTGCGAGGTCGACCAGCCGGTCGCGCTGCACATCGACAAGGGCATCCCGGTTGCCGGCGGGCTGGCCGGCGGATCCGCCGACGCCGCCGCGACCCTGCTCGCGTGCTCGGTGCTCTGGGACCTGTCGCTGCCGCCCATGCGGCTGCTGGAACTGGCCGGGGAGCTCGGCTCCGACGTGCCGTTCGGGCTGCTCGGCGGCTCCGCGGCCGGCCACGGGCGGGGCGAGCTGGTCGAGCCGCTGGCGGACGCCGGCAGCTGGGACTGGGTGGTGCTGACCTTCCCGAGCGGCATGTCGACGCCCGCGGTGTACGCCGCGTTCGACGCGCTGCACGCCGATGTGACGGTCCCGGACCCGGAGATCCCCCCCGCGCTGGTCGCCGCGCTGCGCAGTGCCGACGTCCACGGCCTGGCCCACTCCCTCGGCAACGACCTCCAGCCCGCGTCCCTGCGGATGCGTCCCCAGCTCGCCGAGCCGCTGCAGGCCGGTCTCGACGCGTCCGCGCTGGCGGCGCTGGTCTCCGGCTCCGGACCGACCTGCCTGTTCCTGTGCTCCGACGGCGAGCACGCCGTGCGCGTGGCCGCCGCCCTGGCGTCGTACGGCCGGGCCCAGGTGTGCCACGGGCCGGTCTCCGGCGCCGCAGTTCTGACGGAGACCTGATGGCGAACCTGGTCAACCTCGAGAAGGTCTCCAAGGCGTACGGCGTGCGCCCGCTGCTCAGCGAGGTGTCCCTCGGCGTCTCGGTGGGGGAGCGGATCGGCATCGTCGGCCGCAACGGCGACGGCAAGACCACCCTGCTCGAGGTGATGTCGGGGCTCGAGGAGCCTGACGCGGGTCGGGTGTCCCGCGCCCGCGGGCTGCGGATCGGCTACCTGCACCAGGGCGACGAGCTCTCCGACGAGCACACCGTCCGCGAGGCGGTCCTCGGCGGCAAGGCCGACCACGAGTGGGCGGCGGACCCGGTCACCCGGGGCGTCGTGGAGGAACTGCTGGCGGGCGTCACCCTCGACCGCGCGGTCGTCGGGCTGTCCGGTGGAGAGCGGCGCCGGTGCTCGCTGGCCGCGCTGCTGCTCGACGAGCACGACCTGGTGATCCTCGACGAGCCCACGAACCACCTCGACGTCGAGGCGGTCGCCTGGCTGGCCGACCACGTGGTGTCCCGTCCGTCCGCCCTGATCGTGGTCACCCACGACCGCTGGTTCCTCGACGCGGTCTGCCAGACCACGTGGGAGGTGCACGACGGCGTCGTCGACGCCTACGAGGGTGGGTACGCCGCCTTCGTGCTGGCCAAGGCCGAGCGCCAGCGCCAGGCCGCGGCCTCGGAGACCCGGCGGCAGAACCTGGTCCGCAAGGAGCTGGCCTGGCTCCGCCGTGGCCCGCCGGCCCGGACCTCCAAGCCGAAGTTCCGCATCGACGCGGCCAACGAGCTGATCGAGGACGTGCCCCCGCCGCGGGACCGCCTGCAGCTCGAGCGGTTCGCCACCCAGCGGCTCGGCAAGGACGTCATCGACGTCGAGGACGTCGACCTCGCCCGCGGCACCCGGCAGCTGCTGTCGCACGCCACCTGGCGGCTCGGTCCCGGTGACCGGGTCGGCATCGTCGGCGTCAACGGCGCGGGCAAGACCTCGGTCCTGTCGCTGCTGTCCGGCGCGCTGGCGCCCGACGTCGGCAAGGTCAAGCACGGCCGCACGGTCGCGCTCCAGCACCTCACCCAGCACCTGGATGACCTCGACCCCCAGGCTCGGGTGCTCGAGACCGTCGAGTCGATCCGGCGCGTGACCAAGACGGTTGACGGGGAGATCACCGCGAGCGCGATGCTGGAGCGGTTCGGGTTCACCGGCGACCGGCTCACCGCGCGTCTCGGCGACCTCTCCGGCGGCGAGCGGCGACGCTTCCAGATGCTGCGGCTGCTGCTGACCGAGCCCA
>JBEVFC010000030.1:0-7448 GCA_040512455.1 Nocardioides sp. | reverse complement strand
TTCGGGCCGGTCGTGGGCGAGCGGCTGCACACCTGGATGTTCGAGCACGGTGACGACAGCCCGGACGAGGTCGAGGCGATCCTCCGTGCCCGCGCCTACGTCATGGGGCGGCACATGTTCGGGCCCGACCGGGGCGAGTGGGACCTGGAGTGGCGGGGCTGGTGGGGGCCGGAACCGCCCTACCGAGCGCCGGTCTTCGTACTCTGCTCGCGACCCCGCGAGCCGCTGACCATGCGGGCGGCACCACGTTCCACTTCGTGACCGAGGGGGTCGGGGCCGCTCTCGACAGGGCGCGCGAGGCGGCCGGCGAAGGTGACGTCTCGATCGCCGGTGGCCCGGGCACGCTGAACGCCTACCTGGCCGCCCGCCTGGTCGACGAGCTGCGACTCCACATCGTGCCGTTCACGCTCGGCGACGGCCTGCGGGTCTTCGACGGCGTGGACGGGCTGGCGCTGGTGCCGGTCTCCAGTCGGACGACGCCGTACGTCACCCACGTCACCTACCGGCGCCCCTGACCGCACTGGGCAGCGCCGACGACGCATCGGTCGCGTGCCTACGCTCTGTATGTGCAGGAGCGCGACGACCGCGGAGCGCGACAGCCGGCAGAGACCCTGCGGGCCGGCTCCTCTCGGCCATCGATGCTCGAGAGGATCCCCTCCGGGTGGCGCCAGCCCGCGGTCACCCTCCTGGCCCTCGTGCTCGGCCTGGCCGCCGGCGCTGCCGCGGTGCTGTGGTGGGAGGCCCGACCGGAGCCACCCCCGTTCCGCGCGGACGAGCACGCCGTCGAGCTCATGCTCTTCGACGCCGTACCTCCCCGGCCGGACTCAGACGCGCAGACGAACGAGGTCAGCCCCCTGCGGGTCGACGGCGCCGTCCTCCTCTCCGGCGGGGTGACGTCCACCGTCGTCCAGATCGGCGCGCCGCATCACAGTCTCGACGTCACGGCCCCCGCCCTGCCCGTGACCGTCTCGCCCACCGCCCGCTACCAGTCGGTCCAGCTCCGGATGACCGTCCTGGACTGCGCCTCCGCCGTCCGCTGGGCGCCTGGCGACCGGCCGTTCACCATCAGGTGGCGAGACGAGTACGGCAAGGCGCACACCGACCGGGCCGGCGACTTCGACAGGTCCACGGCCAGCTCACTGACGCGGTACATCGACGCCGTGTGCGAAAGCCCGCTCACCCGGTGAGACGACCTTCCCCGCTACCGTGCGTCCAATGTCGACGAAGATGGCGCTGATCGTGCGCACCGACCTGGACATGGGGAAGGGCAAGATCGCCGCCCAGGCGGCCCACGCCGCCGTCGCGGCCACCCTGGCGAGTCTCGGCACGTCGCAGCTCGACGCCTGGCTCGACGACGGTCAACCGAAGGTCGTGCTGAGGGTCCCGAACGAGGAGGCGCTCCTCACGATCCGCGCCGCCGCCGAGGCCGCCGGGCTTCCCACCGAGCAGGTCGAGGACGCCGGCCGCACGCAGGTCTCCGCCGGCACGCTGACCTGCTGCGCGGTCGGCCCGGGTCTCGCGGCGGAGATCGACGCGGTCACCGGTGCCCTCTCGCTGCTCTGAGGACCCGCCCGGCGTGGCTTGACAGACGCCGTCGATCTGCTGGGGTGGTCTCGTGCGGACGATAGGCAACATCCTGTGGCTGGTGCTCGCCGGATTCTGGCTCGCCATCGGTTATGTCGTGGCCGGCGTGTTCGCGTTCGTGCTCATCGTCACGATCCCCTTCGGCATCGCCTCCTTCCGGCTGGCGAGCTTCGTGGTCTGGCCGTTCGGCCGTACGACGACCTGGCGACGCGACGCCGGCATCTGGTCGCTGATCGGGAATGTCGTCTGGATCATCTTCTTCGGCTGGGAGCTGGCCGTGATGCACCTGGTCGCGGGCGCGCTGCTGATGGTCACCATCATCGGGATCCCGTTCGGCATCGCGTGCTGGAAGATGATCCCTCTGTCGCTGGTGCCTCTCGGACGCGAGATCGTGCCGACCTCCAGCGTGGCCAGCGACCCGTACGGCATCCCTGCCTGATCGAGCGGGTCGGGCACCCTCAGGTACCGGTGTCGCCCTCACCCGCGGGCGGGCGGCCGTGGGCGCGCAGCTCGGCGCCGGTGTTCCCCGCCGTCGACCAGGAGTCCGGGAGGTCGATGACGGCCAGCGTGGACGTGCGCATCGGCACCCAGTGGCCGGTCAGGCTCGCCACCAGGTCCTCGAGCCCGGGGTTGTGGCCGACCAGGACGACGGTCGCCACCTCGTCCGGCAGCTCCCGAACGACGCCGAGGAGCGATTCGGCGGAGCCGGCGTACACGCGGTCGTCCTCCCGGACCGGCGGAGGGGCGGCGAGCTCGGCGGCCGCGAGTCGCCAGGTCTCCCGGGTGCGTTCAGCGGGCGAGACGACGGCCAGGTCGATGGCGCCGAGGTTGTCGGCGAGCCATCGGCCGGAGTCGGGAACCTGACGCCGTCCGCGGCGCGCCAGCGGGCGCAGCTCGTCTGGCTCGTCGCCCGACCAGTCCGACTTGCCGTGCCGCAACAGGATCAGGGTGCTCACGGGCCTGCTCCTCGCGTCTCCGGGTCCTGCTGGTCAGGCTACTGCGGCGTGAGTGTCCTGCGAAGTGTGCGGCGACGCTGGGTACGTTCGACAGGTGACCGCCTCCCCGACGACCGACCCTGCCCCTGCCCGTCTGACCTCGGCGTCCTGGTGGTTCCGCTCTCCCGACGGCCGGTTGACCCTGTGGCAGCTGCCGAACCCCGCTCTGTGCGTGTGGCTGGTCACCCTTGTGCTGGGGAGGGTGGACCTGTCAGCCGCACACGCGACCGCGGTCGACGGAGTGCGCCACGGGGCGCTGCTCGTGTGGGCGCTCGATGAGGTCGTCCGCGGCTCCAGCCCGTTCCGGCGGGTCCTCGGAGCCGTGGTCCTGGTGACCCAGGTCGTGTCCCTCGTCGCCGGCTGACCGGGCTGGCTCTCGGGCTCAGCCCGGCTGGTGGTCCTTGAGCCACGCCGCTCGTCGACGGGCCGAGGCGCGCGACAGCCAGGCCTCCTGCACGACCTCGGCGATCTCGCCGTAGGTGACCTCGCCGATGCGGCTGGCCCGCAGCAGGACCGACAGGTGACCGTCGAAGTGCGGGGTGGTGAAGAAGGGCGAGGAGTCGTCCTGCACCAGCGCGAGCTTGTCGCCCTCGTTGGGCACCCAGAAGACGATGACGTCGTCGTAGCGCTCGCCGGTCGCCGGGTCGATGGCGTCGGGGCGCGGGTTGCGGAAGAACACGAACGACCTGCCGCCCACCTGGTAGACCGGCCGGTTCTGCGTGCCGGGGTAGACGGTGGTGTGCGGCATGTCGAGGGCGAGCCGGTGCACGTCGTCGACCGTGGCCGGCCTCGCACTCCTCGCGGCGTTCATCGGAGACTCAGCCGAGCTCGACGGCCAGGTCGAGCGGACGGTCCACCAGCCTCGCGAGGGTCGTGGCCTCCCGGTCGAGCGCGGTGCGCGGCACTCGACCGGACTCCTCGAACCAGGTGATGTCGAGGCGCTCGCCGCGCAGCCTCCAGGTCCCGGACACGACGCCGCGGGCGAGCACCAGGTTCGCCGACCGGCTCACGGCCTCCCGGCGCCCGCGGGGCACGATGCGGGTGTCGGTGGTGCCCGGGGCCATCACCCAGGGATCGCGTCCGGGCAGCAACCGCACCGCGCTGGAGGCCGGAGTCTTCGCCAGGTCGTCGAGGTGCTCCCGGAGGGCCAGGACCTGCTCGCCCTCGATGGTGACCGGCTCGAGCCGGTCGTCGAGCCGGGCGAGCCAGCGGTCGACGTCCTTCCGTTTCGCGCCGAGTCCCTTGCCGAACCAGTCGTGCACCCGGTCCGGGGCGGCCGGACCGTGCGTGCCGAGGTACGCCGCGACCACCGTCGGCCCGGCCTCGTCGAGGTCGGGGAGGCCGCCCCAGCCGGCGACGCTGTCGAGACGCAGGAACGTGGCCTCACCGTCCCGTACCGGTCCCAGGGCCAGGTCACCCTGCCAGGTCAGGGGCTTGAGCAGGGTGTCGTTGCCCTCGGCGAGCAGCCTGGCCAGGTGCCGATAGCGGCTGCTCCGCCCGAGCGCGGCGAGGAGCTCCCCGTGGGTCAGCGGGCCATCGGCCAGCACCCGGCGCACGTAGTCCCGGAACCGTGGCCAGTCCGAGGGCGCCAGCCCGTAGTAGCTCTGCCAGCTCGGCAGCTCCCACATCCGGCTCGAGGCGCGCACGGCGAGGTACGCACCCGCGTCGCGCGGCGTCATCAGGTGCGTGGCGCCCCGGAACGCGTAGACCTTGACCACGCTCCCGGCCGCGAGCGCGCGTGCCGCGTCACCCATCCGCCCATCGGTACGCCGGGCGCCGATCGCCAGCTCCATCGCAGCGTCCGGCCAGGCGGGAACGGGGCCCAGCCGCTCGACCACGTCCGCGACCGATCCGGTGCCGACGGGGTCGAGAAGGTGCCGTCGCATCCGCCACGACAACGCCCTCGCCCACGTCACAGCCATCGCCGCAGGTTATCCCCAGCCGTGCTGTCAGGCGGGCGGAGTGGCGCCGGGCCGGGACAGCGCCTTGGGGCAGGTGGCTCCGGCGCAGTCACGGTACTGGGCGTCCAGGGCACGGAACCGCTTCAGCTCCGCGGCGTACCGGGGCTTGCCGGCCAGGTTGCGCAGCTCCCACGGGTCGGTGGCCCGGTTGTAGAGCTCCTCGCGGCGCGGGCCCGTCCGACGTAGCCGGGTGTAGGTCCAGGTGCCCTCGCGGATCCCGGTGTAGATCGGCCGGGTGCCGCCGTGGACCGGGTACGCCTCGGTGGGGATCACCCGCTCGCGGTACCCCAGTCGCAGCAGCGGCATGATGTTGATCCCGTCGACGGGACGACCCGGCGTGGCGTGTGCGAGCGCGGCGACCGTGACCGCGATGTCGGGGTTGGTGATCGCGGTCCGCACGCGCTTGCCTCGCGGGACGCCGGGGCCGGCCATGACCACCGGGATCCGCTGGGAGTTGTTGTAGCTGTACAGCTTGCCGAACCTGTTGTGCTGTCCGACCAGGTAGCCGTTGTCGGAGGTGAACATGACCACGGTGTTTCGCAGCTGCCCCGTCCGGCGCAGCGCCCGGACGGACCTCGCCACCCCCTCGTCGACGCTCTGCAGCGCCTCGATGCGCTGCTGGTAGGCCTCACGGACGTTCCTACGCTTCAGCGGCGACATCGGCCCACCGTTGTTCCACCCGGCGCGGACCTTCCGGAACATGTTGGGGCTCTGCGGCAGCCGGAGGTTCCGGAACCGGTTGGCGTCCCTGGGGGCGGGCTTGGTCGTCTGGACCCAGGCCTTGGGGTTGCGGGGGTAGCGCAGCTGCGGGTCGTCGGCGTCCAGGGATCCGCCGTGGTGCGGTGCCACGTAGTTCACCCACATGAACCAGGGCTTGCGCTTCCGGTTAGGGCTCCGGAGCAGGTCGACGGTCTGGTCGGCGAACAGGTAGCTGTTGTACTGGTGGTGGCTGACGAGCCGGCCGTTGAGGTTCTGGGTCGGGTGCATGAAGTTGTAGGTGCTGCCGCCGACGGTGGGACGCCACTGGGTCCAGCCGGGCTCGATGTGCCGGGCGGTCCCCGAGCCGGCGTCGCCGTACCCGTTGAGGTACTTGCCGATGAAGAGGGTGTCGTAGCCGGCCTTGTGCAGCCACGTCGGCAGGGCGTTGCGGGAGTCGAAGGACTTGAAGCCGCCGCCCTTGCCCTCGATCGTGTACGCCTTGTGGTTGTGGGTGTACTGGCCGGTGAGCAGCGACGCGCGTGCCGGGACGCAGATCGGCGTGGGCGCGACGCCGTCGGTGAACGTGACTCCCCGGTCCGCGATGAGCTCCCGGGTGTGCGGCATGAACCGCAGGTCGCCGGGTGCGGCGTCGTCGGCGGTGATCAGCAGCACGTTCGGGCGGGCCGCGCGCGCCGCCGTGGTCGCCGCGAGGTCGTCGGAGGCCCGGACCGCCGTGGCCGAGGGTGTGCTCGCCGTGCTCACCACACAGCCGCTCACGGCCGCGGTCAGCGCCAGCGCGGTCAGGCCGACGGAGGTGGGGACGCGGCGACTGCGACGGAGGTTCATGCGGGGCCCTTGCCGATTCTCTCCGGGGCCCCGGTGGCCCCAGCGAGGGAATCGTAGAGCCTGGCTGGGTGATCTCACGGATGAACGCGCACGTCGGCGCACCGCCACGCCCCCAGGATCCCCGAGAGATTTCCCTTCGTTCGCGGCACGATGTCGAGAAGCGCCGGTCGGCTCCGCTCATCAGATGAAGGGCCGCGACAGGCGGCCCACGACACCAGGAGACCAGGATGCCGAAGTACCTCCTTCTCAAGCACTACCGTGGCGCACCCGAGCCGCACCACCCGGTGCCCCCGATGGACCAGTGGGCGCCCGAGGACGTCGAGGCGCACATCGCCTTCCAGCATCACGTCAGCGCGCTGCTCGAGGAGCGCGGCGAGTACGTCGACGCACAGGCGCTCGTGCCGGCGCAGACCTGGGTGCGGTACGGCGGCCCGGACGCCGCACCCGTCACCACCGACGGCCCGCACCCCGAGACCAGCGACCTGGTCGCCGGCTGGTGGATGATCGACGTCGACTCGCACGAGCGTGCGGTCGAGCTCGCGGCCTACGTCTCCTCCGAGCCCGGCCCGAACGGGGAGCCGCTGTACGAGTGGATCGACGTCCGGGAGGTCATGTGGGAGCGTCCCCGGACGACTGACCCGGTGTGACCGACGAGCCGACCCCAAGGCTGGACGAGGGCGCGCTGCGCACCCTCGTCCCGCGGGTGCTCGCAGGGCTGGTCCGGCGGGGCGAGGACTTCGACGCGGCCGAGGACGCGCTTCAGGAGGCGCTGCTGGAGGCGCTCCGGGTCTGGCCCGACCACCCGCCGCGCGACCCGCGCGCCTGGCTGACCACGGTCGCGACCCGGCGGCTCGTCGACGCCCGGCGCAGCCAGGCCGCCCGGATGCGGCGCCAGGAGGCGACGTACGCCGAGCCGCGGCCGGCCGCCACGGAGGAGGGCGACGACACCCTCTTCCTGCTCTTCTGCTGCTGCCACCCCGACCTCGCGCCGACGTCCCAGGTGGCCCTGACCCTGCGCGCCGTCGGCGGCCTCACCACCCGTGAGATCGCCGACGCGTTCTACGTCCCCGAAGCGACGATGGCGCAGCGGATCAGCCGCGCCAAGCGCACCCTGCGCGGGCGTCCGCTGGACCAGCCCGGCGACCTCGCCATCGTCATGCGCGTGCTCTACCTCGTCTACACCGCCGGCCACGCGGGCCGGGTGGACCTGGCCGGCGAGGCGATCCGGCTGACCCGCCAGCTCACGCTGGCCACCGAGGAGCCCGAGGCGCGAGGGCTGCTGGCACTGATGCTCCTCAACCCTGCGCGCCTCCCGGCCCGCTTCGACCCGGAGGGCCGGATCGTCACGCTCGACCGCCAGGAC
>JBEVFC010000331.1:0-21150 GCA_040512455.1 Nocardioides sp. | reverse complement strand
GGGAGGGCTCAGCGTCGCACTTGCGCGCACCGTCCGGATCCTCGACGAGGACGTGAAGAATCCGGGGACGACGCATTGGGATCGCTCTTTCCGTCTCATGAACACGCTGCTCTAGCCCTCCGTGTTTCGTCGCGTGAAGACGAACGCGTCGAGATGGATGCCAACGTCAGCCCCTGGATGCCCGGTAGCGGGCTACCTCAGACAGCTGCGGAGGCCGTCGAGCAGCCCGGTGCGGAGCGCGTCCGTGCGCTCGAACGACGTGCTCTGGACCGCGTCCTCCTCGTCCGCGGAGAGCGGGCTGAGCACCGTGATGAGCGCCTCGTCGACGTCCCCTGGCGACAGCTGGACCGGTGATCTGCTCGACGAGAGCGCCGAGACCCAGGCGCCCGTGAAGCAGACCTGCTGAAGCTCTGCGGCGGCTCCCGTCGTCGACAGGTCGGCCTGCGCCTGGGCAGCTCTCGCCCAGCTCTCGGACAGCGCCACGCCGGTCGCCATGTCACCGATCGCCACGTGCAGACGTGCGAGCGGTGCCGTCGCCCAGGACACGATGTTGGAGGGCACGCAGTAGGCCGTGACGGCTTCGGGGTCGTAGCCCGGGTCGGCGGCACAGTCGGGAAGCGGTGGGGAGGGCGCCGGGTTCCGGGCTGGGCGCTGGTACGCCGAGGCACCCGGGATCTGCGGCAGGGTGACGGCCCAGTAGCTGTCGAGATGGCCGACGAAGAACGGGACCGCCGCCCCGAAGTCGAGGTTGCCCCGCGTCTGGAGCTCGTCGGGGGTCCCGAACGGCAGCTCGGTCACGACCACGTTCCCGTCCGGGAACGTCGCGCACCGGCCGGCGCCGGACTCGTAGCCCGTCTGGAACGCGTTGACGCGGTCGAAGCCGAGGCCGTGCGCCCTAGGGTTGGTCGCGGCTGTCCCCGGTTGGTCCCGGAGCAGGGGGATCGCCCGGATGGAGCTGTCCAGGGCCGTCTCGTCGACGGTGACCGGGTCGCTGGCTGACGTCTGCGCGTAGGCGACCCAGGCGCCGGCGAAGCAGTCCGCCTGCAGCTCGATGACCACGGACGGCGCGTCCACCTCGGCTCGGTGCTGGACGGCGTGGCCGAACTCGTGCGCTAGGACGACGGCGGGCGTGAGCGCGCCGAAGGACTCGTTCAGCCGCGGCAACAGGTACGCCGCGTCGTACGCGATGTAGTCGTCGTCCTCGCCACCGCAGTAGAAGGCATTGCCCCGGATGTCGTCGTAGGTGAGGCGCTCGCGGTTGCATGTCCACGGCGGGCTGTCCTCCGTCTTCGGCTGGATCCCGCCCGCAAGGTCCTCGAAGGGCTCGTCGTAGATCCGCGGAAGCTCGGTGGCCCAGAACTCGCGCAGGCTGCCGGCCGTCGCCTCCAGGGTCTGGTCGAGGTCGGCCGGCCGGTTCAAGAGGTCGACGGAGGTAGTGGCCGGCGTCGTACCGCTGTCATCGTCGTCATCCCCGACTGCTCGGACGATGACGATGACGACGGCGACCGCCACCAGCACCAGCACGACCACCAGCGCCAGCACGCCGGAACGTCGGTGCGGGCGCTGCGGGGTCGTGCTGGGGGAGGGGCCTCCGACCTGGCTCACCGCTCCAGTCTTCGACGCGCGAGGGCTCGGAACATCCCGTATTCCCGGGCTCTTCCAGGGCCCGCGACACGTACCGTGGACGAATGGCCGGAGTCGCTGTCGGGGGCCACGGGAAGGTGGCCCGCCACCTCCATCCCCTGCTGGTCCGGGCCGGCCACACGCCGGTCGCGCTCGTCCGCAACGAGGCCTACCGCCCTGAGCTCGACCCTGCGATGACGTCCAGCCCGCTCCCTGGCAACACACCTCTCTGTCTCGGCGACTGACCGGTGTGCGATGAGGCTGGTGCTGATGGGGCCGCCCGGGGCTGGCAAGAGCACCCACCGTGTGGCAGGCAATTGCAGACGACGTCCACGTCGGCGTCGCCGAAAACCAGCTCGAGCGCGGAAGTGCCCAATACGTGTCCGATGCCGGGAGCCTCAGCGGGACTCCCGCTGGGCGAAAAGTCGCTCAGGCGTCGTGGTCGCTCGAGTGGTCGCGGGTGGCGGCGTGGATGCGGTCGTAGGGTCGCGGCCGGCTTCGGCGTACACGATGGCGACGGTGTCATCGGCCTGAGCAGGCGCCTGCCTGCCATCACTCTCAGCCGGGGACGGCGGCGTTGATCCGGTCGACCAGCGTCCGGGCGTCGTCGACCGACAGGTACAGCCGCGCGAAGGAGGCCGTCGGGTCGAGCTCGATGACGACCGTCTGGCCGCCTCGGCGGACGTTCCAGTAGGTTCGCTGCCCGTCGCGGTAGAACGTGCCGACCCACTTCACGTTCGGCAGCGCCAGGCCCGGCGCCCGCAGCCCCTTGCCGGCGTAGAAGGCACCGGGGTCGTAGGTGGCCCCGCGCACCTGCGTCAGCGGCACCCTGATCCGCCGCCGCAGGCCCCACAGCTTGTCGAGGCCACGGGGCTCCACGACCAGCCGATCGCCAGTGAGGGTCACGTCGTTGCGCATGTCAGTCGTCCTTCGTCTCGTCCATCAGAGCACGGGCCAGCAGGCGTCGGCCCAGGTCGGTCGCGGTGATGCTGTGCTGGGCCAGGTGCTCGCCGAGCAGGCCGCGGACCTCCTCGTCGCGAGGGGCAAGCTCAAGCAGCGCGACCAGCATCAGGTCGGTGGTGTCCACGCACACGGGGCGCTCGGACACCAGCCGGCGCACGCAGCTGACGAACAGCCCCCGCTTGCTGCCGAACGCCTGGTAGAGGCTCCCGCGGTGGAGGCCCGTTGCCCCCACCAGCTCCTCGACCGACGTGCCCTCGTAGCCCGCGCGGAGAAAGGTCCCCGCCGAACGGTCGAGCACCTCGCCCTCGTCGTACCCGCGCTGTCGACCCATGGGGGCAGCCTAGTAGATAACCGACCGTTCGTTCAAATTGAATCAACCTAAGCACGGGCACCGCTATCTGCGGCCTTCTCGAGCGTTGTATCCGAGATCGCGTGATGAAGGTGAGGGTCTGAACCCGGTCTACGGTTCGCCGCCTCCGAGCGGATGTGGGAGACACAATGGTGGACATGGCCGACCTCGAGCCGTCCTTTGCGCACAACGCCGACGCCGCCGCGTACTACGAACGCGGTGCGGCGGAGTACGACGATTGGTACCTGGGCGTTGGGAAGCATGCCGAGTACGACCGCCCCGAGTATCACGCGGAGGTGGCGCGGCTCGTGGGCATGGTTTCTGCACTTCCTCCTGCCCGGACGCTTGACGTGGCCTGCGGCAGCGGATTCCTTTCCCGGCATGTTCGCGGCGCCACAGTCGGCCTGGACCTGAGTTCCTCGATGGTACGGCTGGCTCGCTCCCGGATACCCGGGAGCATGGCCGTGCAGGGCGACGCACTGTGTGTGCCCTTTGCCGATCGGTCGTTCGACCGCGTGCTGACCGGACACTTCTACGGGCACCTTGGCCGCGCCGAGCGGGAAGCGTTCCTCTTGGAAGCCTCGCGCGTTGCGGGCGAGCTCGTCGTGGTGGACGCCGCCCTACGTCCGGAACTCGTCCCCGAGCTCTGGGAGGAACGCCTGCTCGACGACGGCAGTCGGCACCGGGTCTACAAGCGATACTTCACCGCTGAGCAGCTGGCGGACGAGATCGGCGGCGAGACCTTGATGGCTGGAGAGCGGTTCGTGGCAGCTCGCGCCTCGCTTCCGGACCCCAGCTGACGACCTCGAGGGCGGTTTTGCTATCTACGCCGCCGCCACGTTCGACCCAGCACACGGCCCTGTGGTGGGCGAGGGGCGCAACATCATGCACTGGTCGAGCCTTGCGTGGCTCGTGGGCCCTTGTCGGCCTGGACGCACGCGCTCATCAGGATGAGCGGATGTCGCGGGCGACTAATCCTGGTGCCAGGGATCGGACGCGCCACTAGGGTGTCGGGCCATGCCACCGATCAAGCAGCTCCAGGTCACCTTCGACTGCACCGAACCCGAGCGCGTCGCCCGGTTCTGGTGTGAGGTGCTCGGATACGTCGTCCCACCGTCGGACGACGATGACGACGATGACGACGATGACGACGATGACGACGGGTCGGCATTCGCCTGCGTCGACCCCACCGGCGTGGGCCCGCGCCTGTACTTCCAGCGCGTGCCCGAGAGCAAGGTCGTCAAGAACCGGCTGCATCTCGACGTGCGGGTCGGAACCGGACTCGTGGGTGAAGAGCGACTCGCCGCACTCGAGGCCGAGTGCGCAAGGCTGGTCCCTCTCGGGGCGACCCGCGTGCGACTCCTCTATGACGGCACCGACTCGTGCATCGTGATGCAGGACGTCGAAGGCAACGAGTTCTGTCTCGACTAGGGTCCTCGGTCCGACGCGTGCACGCAGCGGGTGCACCGGTTCGATCTAGGGTGGCCGCATGTTTCGACGCACCCGCTGGCGGATGAGCGCCTTGGGGCGGCGTTCGTCCGCGAGGCGTCGGCAGTTCGACCCGCTGGTGCTCGTGGTCGCTGCGGTCGCCGCGGTGGTCTACGCACTCCACGGCTTTCACGGCACGCTGACCCGGGACCTCGGCGTGTACAGCTACGCGGGGCAGCAGGTGGCCGACGGGGTCCCGCCGTACCTCGGCATCCTCAACCGGGCCGGCCCGCTCGCGCACATCCTCCCCGGAGTAGGGGTGGTGATCGCGCGGCTGGGCGGTTTCGACGACGTGGTCACGATGCGCTTCCTGTTCATGCTGATCGCGACCGCGTGCGTGTGCACCATCTACCTCCTGGGGCGGGACCTGTTCCGGTCCAGGAGCGCAGGGTTGGTCACCGCGGGTGCCCTTCTCGCCTTCTACGGGTTCATCGAGTACGCCTCGAACGGTCCCCGGGAGAAGACTCCGATGACCTTGTTCATCATCTGCGCCCTGTGGGCCCTGATCCACCGAAGGTGGTTCACCGCCGGTCTGTGCGTCAGTCTGGCCACGCTGTGCCTGCAGACCGCCTTCGTCAGTACCTTCGCCGCGGTGGTCGTCGGTGCGTTGTTGCTGGCGCCCGGCGGACGGTTGCGCGCGTGGGGCCGGATCGCTCTCGGAGGCGTGGTGCCGGTGGCCGTGCTGGGGGTGTGGTTCGCCCTGGCTGGCTCGCTGCGCGCGTCGGTGGACGGGTTCTACGTGATCAACCGGCGCTACACCGTGGCCACTCCGGTGACCGACGATCTGGACGCGGTCTGGCTGGACCTGCACGCGGCGTACGGCGTGACCCTGTGGTTGCTCCTCGGGGGTCTGGCCGCGTTGGTGGTCTACTCGTTCGCCGCGGTGTCAGGCCGAGCGCGTGGGGCGGATCCCGCCGTCGTGGTGCTGCCCGCGCTGACGGCGGGCGTGCTCGTCGGGCTTGCCTGGACCCTGAAGGACTACGACGCGTGGCCCGACCTGTTCCCGCTTCTGCCGTTCGCCGCCGTCGGTATCGGCGGGGTGTTCTCGCTGGTGGAGCGACGCCTCGTCCGTCACTGGGCAGGGGTGGTCGCGGCCGGGTTCTCGGTCATCGCCGTCGTCCTGGCGTCGGCCTTCTCGATCTCCACGCGGGATGACATGCTCGAGACCCAGCGCGCCGCTGTGGTCGCCGTCATGGCGCAGCTGCCATCAGACGCGACGATCACCTCGATCGAGGCGCCGCAACCACTGGTGCTCACCGGGCGGACCAACCCGACGCGCTACCAGATGTTCCGCGTGGGTCTGCAGGACTACATGGAGGACACGTGGCCAGGCGGGCTGGACGGCTTCAAGAGCGACCTGGTCGCGCGCAGGCCCGACCTGATTGCGGTGGGAGAGACCGTCTCACGCCGGTGGCGCGCGTCGATCGCGCCGGAGTACGTCTACATCGGGAGCGCACCCGTGTGGGACTGGTACGCCCGAGGCTCGCTCGGTGAGGCGAAGATCGCTGCGCTGCGCAGCGCCGCCGGATTCGACCCCAACGACCCGCTCGCCCTCGAGCCAAGCAGCGGCCACGGTCTTCATCGCCGGTGATGGATTGTTCGTACGGCGGGCCGCCGCGGCGGGTGCCCGGCTGCCGGCCAGCCTTCCCGATCCGCCGGTGGGCTGAGCTCGAGATCGACGAGGGGTTGCGCCTCCTGACGACACCGGATCTGCCAGCCGCGGTCCTCGATGCTCTCGTGACCACCCTCCGCGGGTGATCCCCGCCCGGTCCGTGCGGGGTTAGCGTCCCGGACATGCTGGGAAGCCCAGATGTCGCCCACGCGGCAGTGGTGGCTCTTGCCCTGGATCCGGTGCCGTGGGCGCGGTCGCAGATGGCGTTCACCCTGGCGTTCCACATCATCCTGGTGCCACTGGGGGTGTCCTGGTCGGCGATGACCCTGATCGCCAACTACCGCGGGATCAAGCACGGTGACGCCGACGCGATGCTGCTGGCACAGCGGTGGTCGAAGTACATGGCGGTCACGTTCGCGGTCGGGGCGGTGACCGGCACGGTGCTGTCCTTCGAGTTCGGGTTGCTGTGGCCGAAGTTCATGGGGCAGTGGGGCGCGGCCTTCGGTGTGCCGTTCGCCTTCGAGGGGCTGTTCTTCTTCACCGAGGCGGTGTTCATCTCCATCTACATCTTCGGCTGGCGCCGGCTGAGACCGTGGACGCACTTCTGGACCGGGGTGCCGATCGCGGTGGCGGGCATCTTCGGGAGCATCTCGGTGGTCGCGGCGAACGCCTGGATGAACGCCCCCGAGGGGGTCACCCTCGACTCCTCCGGCAAGGTGGTCGACGTCGACCCCATGGGGGTGATCTTCAACAGCGCCATGCCGCTGATGGCCGCGCACATGGTGGTCGCGGCGTACCTGGTCGGCGGCTTCATGATCGCCTCGGTCTACGCGGTCGGGATGCTGCGTGGACGCCGGGACCGGTACCACCGGGTCGGGTTCATCATCGGGTTCACCGTCGCGGCGATCGCGACGCCGGTGCAGATGGGGGTCGGGGACACGCTGGCGCGCTGGGTCTACGACGAGCAGCCCACGAAGTTCGCGGCCATCGAGATGGTGCCCGAGACCAGCAGCGACGTGCCGGAGGTGCTGTTCGGGCACCTGAACTCCGAGGGCGAGGTGGTCGGTGGCATCCCGATCCCGGGGCTGGCCTCGATCCTGTCCGACCCCGCGAAGGGCACCTCCACCGTCATCCAGGGTCTGGAGGAGACGCCCGCCGCGGACCGGCCGAGCAACCACGAGGTGAACGTCACCCATCTGGCGTGGGACCTGATGGTCGGTCTGGGCACGTTGTTGTTCCTGCTGACGCTGTGGTGGTGGGCGTCGTGGATCTTCCGACGAGACATGCCCCGGAGCAGGTGGTTCCTGCGGGCCTCGGCGATCTCCGGGGCGCTCGCGGTGATCACCCTGGAGGCGGGCTGGACGGTGAGCGAGGTGGGCCGCCAGCCATGGATCGTCTACGAGAAGATGAAGGTGGAGGACGCGGCCACCGCGAACACCGGGATCTGGATCACCTTCATCGGGGTGGTGCTCCTCTACCTCGGTCTCGGCGTCACCACCGTGCTGGTGCTGCGGCGGATGAGCCGCCGGTTCCGCGACGGTGACCGGCTCGACGATGCCGACGTCCCCTACGGTCCCAGCGAACCCGGCCCCACGGACGCGTCGGACGAGCTGAAGGTGTCCCGGTCATGAGCGACGCGGCGGCCGTCGTCCTGTTCGCGGCGATCACGATGTACGCCGTCTTCGGGGGCGCCGACTTCGGCGCCGGCTTCTGGGACCTGGTCGCCGGCGGCACCAAGCGTGGGGAGAGGCCACGGGAGGTCATCGACCACTCGATCGCGCCGGTGTGGGAGGCGAACCACGTCTGGCTGATCTTCGTCTTCGTGGTGCTGTGGACCTGCTTCCCGCAGGCCTACGCCTCGATCACCCTGACCCTGTTCGTCCCGCTGACGCTCGCGGCCCTGGGCATCGTGCTCAGGGGGGCGTCCTTCGCCTTCCGCAAGGCGGTGTTCCGCACCAGGGACCGACGCAACTTCGGGGCCGCGTTCGCGGTCGCCTCGGTGCTGGTGCCCTACTGCCTCGGTGCAGTGGTCGGCGCCATCGCCTCGGGACGAGTCCCCGCCGGTGGCCGGGCGGGTGATCCGTGGGACAGCTGGGTCAACCCGACCTCCGTCCTGGGCGGCGTGCTCGCCGTCTGCGTCGCGGCGTACCTGGCCGCCTTCTTCCTGGTCCGCGATGCCGGCCGGCTGGCGGACGAGGCGATGGTGGAGTACTTCCGGCGCCGGGCCGCGGCGGCCGGCGTGGCCGCCGGAGTGGTGTCCGTCGTGGGGATCTTCGTGCTGGCCCGCGACGCCGACTACCTCTTCGACGGTCTCAAGACCCGGGCCCTGCCGCTGGTCATCCTCGCGGGGCTGAGCGGCATCACGGCGCTCGTGCTGCTCACCCGGCGTACGCGACTCGGAGCGCGGGCGGCCGCAGTGGCGGCGGTGGGCAGCGTCGTCGTCGCGTGGGGCGTCGCGCAGTGGGACTACCTGCTGCCCACCTCGCTGACCGTCTCGGACGCCGCCGCCCCCGACGGCACCATCGCCGCCGTGCTGGTGGCCACCGGCCTCGCGGTGCTCCTGGTCGTACCCGCCTTCGTGCTCCTCTACGTGCTCGACCAGAAGACCCTGCTGCCCGAGGAGAGCATGCCCGAGCCCGAGGTCACTCCGCCGTCCGGCGTCGAGGATTCGAGGGCCTGACCGACGTCACGAACCGTGGACCCGGTGCTGGCTAGGAGCGGCCCGCGTCCTGCGGCGGTGGCGCAACTGCCGCCTCGAGACGCGCCAGCGCAGCGCACATCCGCTCGTCGTCACGGTCGACCGCCGGCACCAGGACCTCGGTGATGACGTCGATCACGTCGGAGAGCCGCTGGTTCAGCCGGCGTGACTCCTGGACCTCCTTCTCCAGTGCCACGACGCGCTTGTAGAGCGACAGCGGCCCCACCCGCTTCCGCATCTGATCACGGTCCGACCTGTTCACGTCCACCTCACTACGAGTCGACAGATGCGCGGGTTCTCGTTCTCGAACGGTGCCAGCCCGACGCCCTCGTCGCGGTGCACCACGCTGCCGCCGTACCGCTGGATCTCGGCCACCACCCGGTCCGGGTCGAGCAGCGCGCGGTAGTGGAAGGGGAACGCCCTGGCGCGCAGGGTGCCCTGCCAGGTCCGGAACTCCACGTACGTCAGGCCGCCCCGGCGCTGGATCATCCGGGCCCAGCGGAAGAAGTTCTGCCGGGTGTCACCCTCGACGGCGTCCAGCAGGAAGCGGGCGTAGATCTGGGGCGGCTTCTTCAGGCGGGCGAACCGGGCTCCCGACGTGAGGGTCGAGAACAGGTCGGTGAGGTTCAGCTCCTTGGGGGTGACCCTCGTGGAGTGCTGGGTGGCCAGGCGTCGGGTCAGTCGCCGGGCCAGCATGGTGCCGTCCAGGGCGGTGACCCGGTGTCCCTGCTCAGCGAAGTAGACCGAGTCGCGGCCGTTCCCGCACCCGACATCGAGGACGTGCTGTCGTGGCTCCAGTCGGTCGGCCACCCAGGTGGCGAACGGGGTGGGCGTGGTCGGCACCCGGTCGCTGGCCCTCGACCGGTAGAAGTCTCCCCAGTAGCGCAGGTTCTTGCGGTTGTTGCGCAGCCAGCCGTCCAGCCGCCGCAGGGTGGCCCGCGACGTGTCGAACTCGAACGACGGGTCGGGCACCCGCCAGCCGGGTCCGTAGGTCACCGCCAGGAGGTCCTCGGGCCGGGCCGGGGCGACGAAGCGCCGGCCCTCGAGCGTCACCTCGCCCACGGGGAGCAGCGCGGACCGGGGCAGGTCGCCGGTGACGGAGGGCACCATGTGGAAGGTGCCGTCGACGTAGAAGGCGGCGAAGACGTCGATGCCCACCCGGCGGCCGCCGCCGGGCCTGGTCCAGATCTTGAAGTCCCCGGCGGACATCCGGGTGACCCGCCAGCCCAGCGACTCCATGGTGTCGGCGGCCCGCTTGTTCTCCCGGATGATGTCGAACGGGTGCGTGTGGGGGCTCAGGTACGACACGTCCGCGTCGCAGTCGTGGCCGATCACGTGGCCGTCGCGCACGGCGCCGAGCAGGCAGCCGAAGGCGAGGAACGCGTCGAGGCCACAGATCTCGCGGAGGTCGTGCAGCACCCGCTCCACGGAGTCCAGGACCGCCTCGGTCATCGCGGGGTCGGTGCGCGCGAACATGCGCTGGAGGTGGCCCGCCTTGTCGAGGGCTACCGGGTGCCCGTCCTTGTCGACCAGCCGGATCGGGTCCGGGTTCGTGCCGAAGCCGACGCGCTTGGCCAGGACCCTGTCGCCGCTCACGTGCCGCACGAGGCTCACCTCGGCCACGCCGTCCAGGTAGGGCTCGAGGTCCCGGGGCCAGCGCACCCACCCGCGGTTGAGCCTGGTGCACTCGCGTTCGGGGTTGAACGACCAGATCCGCTCTCCGTCGAACCGGACGTCGACGACGTCGCGGATCCCGTTGGGGATGCGGATGCCGCGACTGGTCACCGCGTAGCTGCTGCCCACGACGTTCCCTTCAGTCTCGGGCCCCCGCAAAGGCTAGGTGACCTCACCGTCGAACGGCTGGATATCCGGCGCGTCGATCACCGGGTCCGCACCACCTTATACAATAAGAATGCCTGACTTACTCGACATTCCGAACGACGGGGTGCCCCAGGTACCTCGGACCCGTTCTCGGCTAGCGCCCTTCGAGGTGCCGGGTGACGTTCTCCTGGACCCGCTCGGCGACCTTCTTGTCCTCGTGCAGCAGAGCGTTCATCTCCCGCGCCTCGATCACCAGCACACGCATCGGGGTCTTCGCCACGACGGTGGCGGCGCGCAGGGTGTGCTTGAGCACGCCGAGCTCCCCGATCAGCTCGCCGATCTCGGTGTCGCGGACCGGCTTGTCGTCGATGGTGATCGACGCGACGCCCTCGGCGATGATGAACGCCTCGTAGGCACCCTCGCCCTGGGCGGTGAGCACCTTGCCGGCGGGGACGTTCACCGCGTCGAGGTGCTGGTCGATGCGCGCGAGCACCTTGGTGGAGAGGCCCTCGAAGAACGGGACCTGGCGGAGCAGGTCGATGCGCTCGCGAGGTACTCCGTGTCGTTGGAACATGTGTTCCCCTTTCAGGATCCGTCCAGAGTGGCAGCACACCCGCCGGCGGGCAATGGCCCGGTCGGTGCGACCCGCGCGCCGCTGTCCCCTGGCCCCGCGGCCGTTGCGGGTCGCGACGTATTCCGGGCGCCGCCTCGCGCCCCTAGCGTGTGGACGGCGGGACCGAGACCGGGAGGCACGCAGATGGGCGCACGAACCAGGACGGCACTGGCGGGCGTGGCCGCGTGCGGAGTCGCGCTGGCCGGCATCACCGCGGCGGGGGCCGCGACGATCGACGGCACGTCCCGCGCGGACCGGCTCACCGGGACCGTCCACGACGACCTGGTCCACGGACGCGCGGGAGGGGACCTGGTCCGCGGACGGTCGGGGGAGGACCACGTGTTCGGCGGGCGCGGCGACGACGTCGTCTACCTCGGACCGGGCGGCGTCGACTTCGAGAGGAGCAACCGCGTCGACCAGGCCCACGGCGGCCCGGGCGACGACCGGCTCGCCGGCGGCAGCGGACCCGACGAGCTGTGGGGCGGCCCAGGCGCGGACCACGCGTACGGCGGCCGCGGCAACGACGTGGTCAAGGGCGGCCGTGGCGCCGACCGGCTGTGGGGCGGGGCCGGCCTCGACGACGTACGCCCCGGACCGGGCGCGGACGTGCTGCGGCTCGGCCCGGGTTCGGACTACGTGGCGCTCGGCGACGACGGGCGCGTCGACAGGGTGTACTGCGGGCGCGGCGACGACTACATCGACCGCAGCTCGGTGGACCCGCTCGACCTGTACGTCGACTGCGAGACCGTCGCCGGCCCGTAGTACCCCTAGTCGCCGGGCCTGCCGACCAGGTCGTCGGCCTGCCAGGAGCCACCCTCGTCGCTCCAGTAGTCCATCGGGTCGACCTCCGGGGTGCTGCCCACCTCGTCGAGCAGCGACGCCGCGGAGTAGGCGTAGTCCTCCGAGGAGGCAGCCAGCAGCGCTTCCTCACCCTGGGCATCCGACATCGCGGGCGGGACGACGAGCACCCGCAGGACCGCCCGGTCCGAGGTGGTCAGCACCATGAGGTGCGAGTCGTCGTCGGGGAACGACCCGACCTTGACCTGGCCGCTGCCGACGTGGATGCGCCGCGGCGCCGTGTCCCAGTCGGGCGGCGAGAACAGCGCCCGGATGATGCGCCCGGAGGCGGGCGGGAAGCCTGTGACCAGGTCGGTGAGCTCGGTGAGAAGGTCGCGGCTCTGCGGCCACCACCCACCGTCGAGGGTGCCCAGGCCGGCGTGCGCGGACATGCGCAGCCGGAGGGGATTGCGGGGAATGGGGATCTTCGACGTCAGCATGACGTCCGCCTCTCGACCGGCCCCAGTCGTGGGGAACCACGTGGCACTGGCCGGTCCGTTGTGCCCACCCTACGCCGGTTGCGAGGATGTCCCGCCGATGCCGACGCAGGTCTGGACGCTCCCTCACCCCAGCTGCAGGGCGACGGTGTCGTTGATGGTCTGCAGGAGGCTCATCGGCCCGACGAAGGACCGCCGATCCTCGCTCGTGGCGACCGCGACCAGGGCCAGGTCGGGAACCACCTCGAGGACCTGCCCGCCGGAACCGAGGGCGGCGAAGCCCTCGTGGTCCTCGAGAGCAGTCGTCCACCACTGGTAGCCGAAGCCCATGCCGGACACGTCCGGGAGCTCGAGGTGGTTCGTCGTGGCCTCCCGGACCCACTCCTCCGGGACCACCTGCACGTCGCGCCGGCGGCCGTGGTCGAGGTAGAGCCGGCCGAGTGCCAGGAGGTCGTCCGCCGACAGCTCGAGCCCGGCGTACCCCAGCTGGACCCCTTGGGGATCGGCCGGCCAGGCGACCGGCGGGTCGACCCCCAACGGCTCGAAGAGCCGCTCGCGGGCGAGGTCGAGCAGCGACGTGCCGGTCGCCTCGGTCAGCACCGCGGCCAGCAGGTGCGACCCGGCGCTGGAGTACACGAAGGTGCCGGGCTCCCCGGTGACGCCGAGGTCCAGGATGGCGGCGACCCAGTCGGCGCCGCGCTCGAACGGCGCGCCGTCGGCGTCCCCCGGGAGCCCGGAGGTCATGGTGAGCAGCTGCTCGAGCGTGATCGCGGCGACCGCCGCCGTCATGTGGTCTCCGTAGTCGGGCAGCAGCTGGGACAGGGGGGCGTCGAGGTCGAGAAGCCCGTCCGCCTCGGCGATGCCGACCAGGGTGCCGACCACGCTCGCGGTCACGTCCCTGAGGTCGGCCGGGCCGCGGGCCCCCGGACCGTAGTGCAGCCGGACGACCGGTCGCCCCTCCTGGGTGACCAGCACGGCGCGGACGCGGTCGTAGAGCCCGGTGGACGAGCCGAGGGCGTCGTCGATCCCCCGGGTCAGTGCGGCGCGGTCCAGGGGCGGAGGTGCGGGGGACGGGTTGGCGGTCTCCTGGTGCCCTGCGTCCTCGTGCTCGCCGGAGCCCGTGCAGCTCCCCACGGTCAGCGACGCGACCACGACGGTCAGGGCCAGCCGGACCCGCCAGCTCGTACCTCGTCGACCACCCATCACGGCTCCCCAGCGCCCGTTCCTCCTTCCACGGTAGGGCTCCGGTGCGTCCGGGTCGACCTGCCGGCGGTGGTCCCGCGACTCAGACCTGCACCCCGCGGGGCAGCCGCCACACGGACGGCGTGAACGCCACCCCGAGCGCGACCAGCAGTCCCACCACGCTCATGCCGACCAGCGCGTGGTGGACGCCGTACGCCGCCGCCGCCAGGCCGGTGAGCAGGTTGCCGAGCGGGATCATCCCGGCGCTCGTGAGGTAGTCGTAGCTCGACACCCGGGACAGCGCCCGGGAGGGAACGTGCTCCTGCAGCGAGGTCTCCCAGAGCGTGAACGTGCCGGTCACGCAGATGCCGGCCAGCAGCTCGAGCCCGGCGATGCCCCAGTCGGTCAGGCCGCTGCCGATGATCGCGGCCTGGCAGGACGCGCCGACCAGCAGCAGCCCCGCGACGCGGAGCGCGAACCGCGGCCGCCAGCGCAGGAACACCAGGTCGCCGATGATGCAGCCGATCCCGAAGCCCGCGGTGATCAGCGCCCACGACCGGGCGCCGGAGAGCTCGTCCTCCGCGAGCACCGGCCCGATCACGAACACGGCGGGCAGCACCACCGCGTGGTACGCCGCCATCCCGGCCAGGAACGCCAGCACCCACGAGCGGGACCGGATCTCCTGCCAGCCACCGCGGAGCCCGGCCCAGAAGTGGTCGGTGCCGGCGACCTCCTCGTCCGGGTGGCTCTCCATGACCCGTGGCCGGAGCGGCACCAGCAGCGCCACGCTGACCGCGAACGTCGCGGCGTCGAACAGCAGTGCGCCTCCCGGGCCGCCGGCGAACGCCACCAGGGTCGCGGCCAGCACCGGCCCGGCGACCGAGGCGACCGAGAAGGTCAGCCCCCGCAGGGCGTTGGCGGGTTGCAGGTTGGCCGGCGCGACCGTCGCGGGCAGCAGGCCGGTGAAGGACGGCGCGAAGAACGCGTCGGAGGCGCCGTACACCGCGGCCATGGCGACCAGCAGGCCGACGCCGGCGTTCCCGCTGACGAGGAGGAGACCGGCGGTCAGCTGGCAGACCATCCGCACCAGGTCGGAGGCGATCAGGATCCGCTTGCGGTCGTAGCGGTCCGCCCACACGCCGGCCGGCAGCGCGAGCAGCACGAACGGCAGGAACTGTGCCGCCGACACCAGCGCCACGTCGCCGACGTCGCCGCCCACGCTGAGGGTCGCGAACGGCAGCGCCACCATGGTGACCCGGTCGCCGACGATCGAGAGCACCTGGCTGCCGAACAGCAGACGGTACTGCGGCTCGTCGCGCAGCACCGCCGGCAGCAGCTGCCTGGCCATCCGTCACCTCCGCCGCGCCGCCCCGCGGACGGGGTCAGGTCCTCACGGGGTGAACACTGACAGGTGCACCAGTTCACGTCGAAGGGATTCCGGCCAGGTCCGAGGTGGGCGCCGGTGGCAGGATCGGGCCGTGAGCTCATCGTCCTCGCCGTCGTCCCCGCCCGCCGTCGCCCGGGTTGCCGCGCTGCACCGGTACCCGGTCAAGTCGCTCGCGGGGGAGTCTCTCGACGCGGTCGACGTCGAGACACGCGGCCTGGCCGGCGACCGTGCCTGGGCGGTACGCGACCTGGACGGCAAGCTCGGCAGCGGCAAGTCGAGCCGGCGGTTCCGCAAGATGGACGGCCTGATGCTGCTGTCCGGTGCGTACGACGGCGACGTGCCGGTCGTCGCGTTCCCCGACGGCAGCCGGGTCCGGGCGGACGACCCCTCGGTGCACGACGCGCTGTCCGCCTACGTCGGCCGGACGGTGCGGCTCGAGCGGGAGGGGGAGGTCAGCCACTTCGACGACGGGCCGGTGCACCTGGTCACGACGTCGGCGCTGCGGGCGGTGGGCGAGGCACACGGCGGCCCTGTCGACGTACGCCACTTCCGGCCCAACCTCGTCCTCGACACCTTCGACGCACCGGGCCACCCGGAGGACGACTGGCTGGGGCGCCGGCTGGTCATCGGCGACGTCGAGCTCGAGATCGTCGCGCCGATGCCGCGGTGCGTGATGGTGACGATGGAGCAGGTCGACCTGCCCGGCGCCCGCACCCTGCTCGGCACGGTCGCCGACACCCACCCCGGCGACCCCGCCGCCGGAGGCAGTGGTGCCGGCGACTTCGGAGTCCTCGCCGAGGTACGACGCCCCGGCCGCCTCACCCTCGATTCCCCCGTCCACCTCACCTGAGCCCACCCCCCACGAGGTGTCACTTCTTGCGTGCCGAAGTGTCAGGAATGGCGCGCCGAGGTGTCAGGAATGGCGCGCCGACGTGTCACTTCTTGCGACACCGGGTCGCGAAAAGTGACAGCTCGGCGCGCAAGAACCCGCACCTCGGCGGACAAGAACTCGCACTTGGGCGGACAAGAACCCGCACTTCGGCGCGCAAGAACACGCACTTGGTCAGATCCAGCGGGAGAACCAGATGCGGTCGAGCCACTCGGAACGAGTGAGGAGTCCGTTGGTCCAGATCGGCCAGAACCACGCGAAGTTGAGGATCACGAGGACGACGTAGGAGCCGGCGATGATGGTGCCGATCGTTCGCCGGGGGGAGGGGCCTCGCTCGCGGCCGAGGATCTCGCCGAGCATCAGCGTGAGCGCGACGATCATGAACGGCAGCACGGCCGAGGCGTAGAACGAGAAGATCGGCCGGTCGTCGTTGAGCTGCCAGGGCAGCCACATCGACAGGGCCCCGACCAGCGCGAACCCGTAGCGCCAGTCCCGCCGCAGCCCCCAGGCCACCACCGCGTACCCGAGCGCCAGCGCGCCACCCCACCACAGCGCCGGGGTGCCGAGCAGCAGCACCTCGCGCAGGCAGCTGGAGTCCTTGGCGGCGTCGCACCCCTGGGACCCCGGCGCGATGTCGTTCTCCACGTTCACCCCGACCGGCCGTTGCAGCACCAGCCAGCCGCCGGGGTCGGAGGAGTAGATGTGGGACGAGCAGTTCAGGAAGTGCGTGTGGAACGTGTACACGTCCCGGTGGTAGTAGAACAGCGACCGCAGCGACTGCGTCACCTCACCCAGCCCGCTGGCGTCCGGCTCGGTGGCGGTCTTCCACCGCCGCGAGTCGTCGAGCTTCACCTGGGCGTCGTCGCCCTTGCAGCCGGACTCGGAGACGAAGCGGGTGTACTGCGTGGAGGAGAGGTGCTGCTCGTACTCGTGCGCGTGCACCAGCCACCCGGTCCACGACGCGACGTACACGACGAACGCGACCAGCACGAGGTGCACGAACGCGGGTACGCCGTCGAGGACGACGGCCTTCAGCACCGGCCAGCGGACCCCGAGGCTGCGGCGGGCGCCGGCGTTCCAGAGCCACACCAGCACCCCGAACGCCGCCAACGCATAGAGGGCGGACCACTTGGTGCCGGCGGCCAGACCGAACCACACCCCGGCCAGCGCCAGCCAGGGCCGGAACCACACGCGCGGTCCCCAGGAGCCGCCCTCCCGGGTGGCCATCCGGGCCCGCGTCCAGTCCCGGTCGGCGATCAGGCAGGACGCCGCGCAGGTCAGGAAGAACGCCAGGAAGATGTCGAGCAGCGCCAGCCGGGACAGCACCAGGTGCATGCCGTCGAAGCAGAGCAGGATGCCCGCGACGCAGCCGAGCAGCGTCGACCCGGTGAGGCGTCGTACCAGCCGGATCAGCACCAGCACCATCAGCGACCCGGCGACGGCCGCGGCGATCCGCCAGCCGAACGGGTCCATCCCGAACGCCTTCTCGCCCAGGGCGATCAGCCACTTGCCGACCTCGGGGTGGACCACCATCGACGGGTTGTCCTGCCAGACGCCGGAGGTGGTGCGGCCGTCGAGGATCCGGTCGTTGGCCTTGTCGACGTACTCCAGGACGTAGCCGTGGTTGAGCATCGACCACGCGTCCTTCGCGTAGTACGTCTCGTCGAACTCGAACTGCCGCGGCGTGCCCAGCGTCCACACCCGCAGGAAGAACGCCAGCAGCGTGACCGCCACCGCGGCGGTCCACCCGATGATCGGGTCCTCCAGCCGGGCCAGCGGCCGGAACCGCTCCCGCGCCGGGGGTACGACGTCGCCCGCGGCGGTGCGCGACAGACCCGAGGAGGGTCGCTCGTCGAGCGTGCTGGCGGGCGTCACGCCGGGAACTCTACGTGGCTGACATGATCGATCCGTGACCCCGCAACCGACCATCGCAGGCCTGCTGGTGCTGGCCGCCACCCCCATCGGCCGGGTGGCCGACGCGCCGCCGCGGCTCGCCGAGGAGCTGGCCGGCGCCGACGTGGTGGCCGCCGAGGACACCCGCCGCCTCAGGCGGCTCTGCAACGACCTCGGCGTCACCATCTCCGGCCGGGTGGTGTCCTACTTCGAGGGCAACGAGTCCGCGCGCACCCCGCAGCTGCTCGACGCGCTCCGCGCGGGCGAACGGGTGCTGCTGGTCACCGACGCGGGCATGCCCAGCGTCTCCGATCCCGGCTACCGGCTGGTGGTCGCCGCCGTCGCCGAGGACATCGTCGTCACCGCCGTGCCCGGGCCGTCCGCGGTGCTCACCGCGCTGGCCGTGTCCGGGCTGCCCGTGGACCGGTTCTGCTTCGAGGGCTTCCTGCCCCGCAAGGCCGGCGAGCGCGCCCGCCGGCTGGCCGGGCTGGCGGCCGAGCAGCGCACGATGGTGTTCTTCGAGGCGCCGCACCGGACCGAGGCCGCGCTCGCCGCGCTGGCCGACGCGTTCGGCGACGACCGCCCCGGCGCGGTCTGCCGCGAGCTGACCAAGACCCATGAGGAGGTACGGCGCGGCTCGCTGCGGGAGCTCGCCGTCTGGGCCGCGGACGGCATCCGTGGCGAGGTGACCCTGGTCGTCCAGGGGGCCGCCGACAGCACCGAGATCGGCAACGACCCGACGCTCTGGCGGGACCTGGTCGCCGGCCTCGAGGAGAGCGGGATGACCCGCAAGGACGCCATCCTCGACGTCGCGCGCCGGGCCGGCGTACCCAAGCGTGAGGTCTACGACGTGGTTCACAAGCCCGCCCCCCAGGAGAAGTCGTGAGCGAACCCACCCGCCGCCGCGCGGCCACCGAGGAGAAGTCCGGCGACCGCCGCGACCGCACCCGCCCGCCGGCCCCCGAGCCGCTGCCGCACCCGGTGGCCGACAACCACTGCCACCTCGACATCGCCGACGCCGGCGAGGGCGACGACTGGTTCGCCACCCAGGACGCCATAGCGGCGGCGGTGGCGGTCAACGTCACCCGGATCGTGCAGATCGGCTGCGACCTGCCCGGTGCCCGCTGGGCGGTCCGCGCCGCCGAGGAGCACGCCGAGCTCGTCGCAGGTGTGGCCCTGCACCCCACCGAGGCGCCCGGACTGGCCGCCGCCGGACGGCTCGACGAGGCGCTCGCCGAGATCGAGGCCCTCGCCGCGAGCAGCGACCGGGTCCGGGTGGTCGGCGAGACCGGGCTCGACCACTTCCGCACCGGCGAGGACGGCCGGGCCGCCCAGGTGGAGTCCTTCCGCCGGCACATCGACCTGGCCAAGCGACTCGACAAGGTGCTGATGATCCACGACCGCGACGCCCACGCCGAGGTGCTCCAGGTCATCGACGAGGAGGGCGCGCCCGACCGCTGGGTGATGCACTGCTTCTCCGGCGACGCCGCGGTGGCCCGCGCCTGCCTCGACCGGGGCGCCCACCTGAGCTTCGCGGGGACCGTCACGTTCAAGAACGCCGAACCGCTCCGCGGAGCGCTCCGGATCACCCCGCAGGACCGGATCCTGGTGGAGACCGACGCCCCGTTCCTGACCCCCACGCCGTACCGTGGCCGCCCCAACGCGTCGTACCTCGTCCCGCACACGATGCGGGCGATGGCCGAGGTGCGGGGCGACGACCTCGGGGCGCTCTGCGTCGCCGTCGACACCACCACGACGGCCGTTTTCGGAGAGTGGTGACTCGAAACACGTTGAGGGTGCGACACGCTGCCTGACCTGCAACAACGATGGTCTGGACCGGGTCGGTGGGGTGGGGGAGGGTCGGTCGCGGCTTTGGCATGTCCCTTTGGGGCGTTTAGTGTCGATGACTTGTTGGCCGGGATCGGATCGATCCTGCCGGCGCATCGGAGGTCGCACCCAGGCCGCCACACGCACGACCGCCCCCGCGTGCACGCCCTCACCGGCTGCTGTGCAAGGAGGGCCGCGCCGCAGGAGAGCCCGAGGCCCGGGGAGTACGACGTCTGGAGACCCGTGCGGAATCGCCTCGCGCATCTCGGCAAGAGCAAGTCCATTTTGATCGTCCTGGTCACCGCGGTGGCCCTGGCCCTGGTCGGCACCACCGTCGGCTACGCGGCCCTCAACAAGGAAGTCCGCCTCTCGGTGGACGGCCAGACCCGCACCGTCGAGTCCATGGGATCGACCGTCGGAGACGTCCTGGAGAGCCAGGACATCAAGCTCGGTGAGCACGACCAGGTCCTCCCCGGCCTCGACGAGACGGTCGAGGACGGCACCGCCATCTCCGTTCGATTCGCCCGTCCGCTCGAGCTCGAGGTCGACGGCAGCGCCCGCACGTACTGGGTCACCTCGACCGACGTCGAGAGCGCCCTCGCCGAGATCGGCCGCCGCTTCTCCGGCGCCGACCTCTCGGCCAGCCGCAGCGCGGACATCGACCGTGGGGGTATGAGCCTCACGGTGGTGACGCCGAAGACCCTCAGCGTGAAGGTCGGCAACGGCAAGACCGTGCAGAAGGAGGTCGCCGGGCTGACCGTGCGCCACGTCCTCCGGAAGCTCGATGTCGACACCGACAAGAACGACATCGTCAAGCCGTCGCTGACGTCCGAGGTGGACGAGGGCGACAAGATCACCGTCACCAAGGTCCGCGTCGTGAAGAAGCAGGTCGACGGCGAGAGCATCGACTTCGACACGGTCGAGCGCGAGGACTCCTCGATGTTCGACGGCGACACGACCACCGTGCGGTCCGGCGTCGCCGGTGCCCGCGACGTGACCTACAAGCTCGTCTACCGCAACGGCAAGCTGTTCACCACCAAGGTGCTGTCCGCGAAGGTGCTCCGCAAGCCGGTGGACGCCATCGTCAAGGTGGGCACCAAGGAGCAGTCGACCTCCAACTTCGCCGGCGGCAGCAGCGTCTGGGACTCCCTCGCGCAGTGCGAGGCCGGCGGCAACTGGGCCATCAACACCGGCAACGGCTACTACGGCGGCCTCCAGTTCAACCTCGGCACCTGGCAGTCGTACGGCGGCTCCGGCCTGCCGAGCAACGCCAGCCGTGAGACCCAGATCGCCATCGCGACCAAGGTCCGCAACGCCAACGGCGGGTACGGCGCGTGGCCCGGCTGCGCGGCCAAGCTGGGTCTGCCCACCTGACGCACCACCGCACCCCGGGCCGTGTCGTCCGCCCGACTAGGCTGACGACCATGCCCGAACCGGCCGACACCACCGCCGCCGGGCCGAGACTCCTCGGCCCGGCGGACGTGCGTTCCATGGCGGCCGCTCTCGACCTGCGGCCGACCAAGCAGCGCGG